>NZ_QSTE01000009.1:0-96186 GCF_003438115.1 Collinsella sp. OM08-14AT | reverse complement strand
GGACCTGGTACTACGCGACGGGCTCCGGCGCCCTCGCCTCCGGCTGGCTCAACCTAAACGGCGCCTGGTACTGGCTCGACTCCTCGACGCACGCCATGGCCACCGGGCTCCATGGGTGCAACGGCTCCATGTACTGGTTCAACGGCTCCGGCTCGATGGCGACCGGATGGGTCCTCGACGGCGGCACATGGTACTACGCGACGGGCTCCGGCGCCCTCACCTCCGGCTGGGCCTACGTCGGCGGCGCCTGGTACTGGCTTGACCCCTCGACGCACGCTATGACTACGGGTGTTCAAGAAATCGATGGGGTGAAATACTCTTTTGCTAGTAATGGCGCTTGGCTCGGCTAGCACTCTTCTTTAATTGCTTTTTTCTAATTACATATTGCTCTTAGCTATCCATTTGTAGACTATGTTTATGTAAAAATTGGTAACTACTGGGGGCTGCACATGGCAAGGAAAAAGCGAATAACATTAATCCTAATCATTCTTTCAACTCTACTGCTCGCTGGACCCGGTGTGGTTGATATCGCGAACGCAGAACCCATAAGCTCCTCCATCCCTACTGATTTTGAGCGGCAATCCGTCCCCTCGACTCTTTCTCCTTCAGATTCAATCGATGATGGTCCTGCTCAAGAATCCGTTAAATGGAATCTGGGTTGGAATTTGTTTGACGGCAACTGGTTCTATGTGGATTCAGTCAATCCGGTCTCGTTGCATTCTTGCTGGCTCCATACCAATGGGGCCTGGTATTGGCTCGACCCCTCGACGCATGCCATGGCCATCGGGCTCCATGAGTGCAATGGCTCCGCGTACTGGTTCGACGCCTCCGGCGCGATGGCGACCGGGTGGGTCCTCGACGACGGGACCTGGTACTACGCGACGGGTTCCGGCGCGCTGGCGCGCGGCCCCGTATCCGTCGGCGGCGTGCCCTACTGCTTCGACGCCCGGACGGGGGCCATGCTGACGGGCTACCAGACGGACGCGCAGGGCGTCCGCCGCTACTTCGGCAGCTGCGGCCCCCTTAACGGCTGGGGCTTCGTCGACGGCTCCTGGTACTGGTTCGCTGACGGTATCGCCTCGACCGGCTGGATTCGCACCGGCGGTTCCTGGTACTGGCTCGATCCCGAGGCGGGCGGCGCCATGGCGAAGGGCCTCCATGTGTGTAACGGCGCAGCGTACTGGTTCGACGCCTCCGGCGCTATGGCGACCGGGTGGGTGCTCGACGGCGGGACCTGGTACTACGCGACGGGCTCCGGCGCCCTCGCCTCCGGCTGGCTCAATCTAAACGGCGCCTGGTACTGGCTCGATCTCTCGACGCATGCCATGGCTACGGGTGTTCAAACTATTGGATCATGTGAATACATATTTAATAACTCTGGCAAGATGATGGCTAATTGCTGGTCAAACGGTGATGGGTCTTGGATGTATCATTCGTCATCCAGCGGCGCAATTGACCTTAAAGGCATCATGACCGATTCGGGAATCCAGTTGATTGACGATGGCGGGAATGTTAGAACTGGCTGGATTGAGAGTCAGGGTTCTCGATATTATTGTTCTGCTGATGGGGTAATTCTGACTGGATGGCAGCAAATAGCTGGGTCTTGGTATTACTTTAACTCGGATGGTCGAATGGCGACCGGCTGGCTTAACGATGGCGGTAACTGGTTCTGGCTAGATTCCGCTTCTGGCACAATGAAAACGGGATGGCTTTCCCTTGGGGGCACATGGTATTACCTTGATGCCGCACGTGGGGGAGTAATGCTGAGCAGTGGTTGGTATTGGATCGGCTCTACTGACTACAAGTTCAGCTCATCCGGCGCAATGGTTGGCGCTTGGGTCGATGCCCCGTGCTATTCGCAGTACCCGGAACTTCCTACTGGCTGTGAGTCGGTTGCCCTTACAAACTTGCTTAACTATTATGGTTTCGGTTTAGGTAAGACGATTATTGCGGATTATTACTTGCCCAAGGGAAGCAACGGCAACTTTGTTACCGCCTTTGATGGCAACCCAAGGCGTAGCAGCGGGGGTCTCATGGGATGCGTCGCCCCTGCGATTACTATTGCTGGCAATAACTTTCTGCGTGCTGCTGGAAGTGGCAAGCAGGCAAAAGACGTCTCTTTCTCGTCAATTTCTTCCATTAAGAACAGACTGACCTGTGGTCAACCTGTTGAGATGTGGAATACCGAGTGGGGAAGTTGGCCAGGAGGCCGTTATGCTGCACGTTGGTATAATGGGCATTCTTATGGCCTGTGGGGCGGTAATCATGCCGTAGTCCTTAAAGGCTATGATGACGAGCAGGGAATTGTCTATCTTTCGGATTCGATTAACGGCAATGTTACGCGAAATGCCCAGGTGTTCTTCGGCACGTGGCAACAGATGGATAGTCAGGCCGTGGTAATTGAATAGCCATGATGCTAAAAGGGGAGAGCTCGACGAGCTCTCCCCTTTTACTACATTGTTAATCAAGCTAAGCCGTCTTATTACGTCCAAATAGTTCGTCCCAGTTACTGGCTGCCAAAACTGTTCCGCATACGATTACAACGCAGCAGATTACGGATGCCATGTCGGGAATTGTTCCAAGTAAGATCAGGCCAAAGACCACCGACCATGCCGAATAGGAGATATTTAGAGCCATCGCTCGCGCTGCTCCGATTGCCGCAATGCCCTTGTAATAGAACAGATAGGATGCAGTTCCTGCGAGTCCGGCGAGTGCAATAATCAATGTGGGCATGCTCGGGATAGCGCCCAGCGTGAAATGCCATGCTCCGAAGAGGGGGAGTACGAGCACTCCATAAACAAGCGCACTTGTAGTTTCGCGGATTTGCAAAGCCGTTTCGTCATCAACGGCATCATCTTTCATTCCCCATGCGCACAGCACCGCTTCGGATCCCCATCCGATAACGGCAAGCACCGCGCCGAGTAAGCCGAGAGGGGCATTTGCAATCTCGCTCGACCCGGCCGATAGATAGCCCATCGTCATTACGCCGCAAAGAGCAACGAGAAGGGAAAGAATCTGTCCTTTGCCCATTTTCTCCTTCAGCAGCACGAAAGAAAGGAATGCTCCGACAGCGGGATAGAAGGCGGAGATGATTGCCGTATAGGCAGCTCCAATGTTATTAATTGCCAATACGTAGCCGGTCATTCCGATAGGTCCACCGAGCAGTGCGCCGGCGATGACGACCTTGCCCGAACGAGTTTTAAGTGCAGCGAGCGTGTCTTTTAATCTGCCTCTAACTCCCATGTAGCCAAAGAGCCAGATTGCACAGAAGGCATCATGGAGAAAGGATCCCGCAATGGAGGCGCATGCAAGCGCTTCCGCCGATCCAATATAGGGCGCAAGCGCCAAGCCGATTCCAAGAATGACTGTATCAAGGCCCCAAAGAAGACCGCTAAAAAAGCCGAATTGCATCGTTATTCACCTTTCCGATAGATCTCCAGTGCCTTTTTAAGGTATTTGGCACCGTAATTGAAGTAGATATAGAGCCATTCGCCCACGAAATCGCCTTCGGCTTCTTTCAGAAGAGACCAGAGGTACCAGCACCATCCAGCAAGGGCAATGTGCGCATAGTTATGCGCAACTTCGTTGTTTGTTGCCTTGCGCCCAAAATATGCGTCAAGCGCGCGGTCGACTTCGTCTTCGGAAAGCTCACAGCAGACACTGCAAGTTCCAAAATCGTTCGCGTAATCGCTCATGCCAGCATATTCCCAGTCAATGAGATAGTACTTGTCGTTTTCATCGATAAGAAAATTGAGGTAGAAGAAGTCATTGTGACAAAGGCATTTTGGCGCATTGTCGGCCTGAACAAAGTGCTCCAATTCATCGATTTCGGCGGCCATTTCCCTGTAGCCCGGAATGTCGATGGGACCTTTTTCCAGAAGAAGTGATTCGTAGCGCTTCGCTTCGAGGTAGAAGTCAAATTCGGTTTCGACATTTGCACCGCTCTCGTGAAGCGAACGACACATCTGCATCATTCGCTTCATTTGGGCAGTATCATGCGGATCAGGCTGCTTTGCGTTGGGTACAAACTTCGAAATTTTCCAACCACGCTTTGGGTCCTCATGAATGAACGTGTCGTCAAGGCCGAGTTCCTTGGCCTTTTTAAGTGCGGCTACTTCTCCATTTCTGTTAATAAGCAGTTCGGTCCCGACTCCCGGATGGCGGTAAACGTACTCTCCGTCATTGGTTCTAAAGTGGCACGATAGATTCGTAAGACCTTGTTTAAGGGGATAAACGTCGTGAATCTCTGATTTGGAGCAGCCGAGCACTTGCTCGATGTTATCGAAAATGTCGGAGTCAACGTTTTCGATAAAATGTGGATCAAAGGCACGCAGCTCATCAAGAGAATCGAATTCGTTGATCTCGCCCTCAGGATACTTCTTGATAACCATATCGAGCTCCTTGATGTGCTCGATATATAGATCTTCCCAAAGCTTGTCCGTTGTCTCGGGCTTGTTATATTCCGTTTCAAGAATCTGCTTAAACGCAAGCGAGAAGGCTTTATCAAAGTAAACATGTCCAAGCATATACCATGCATCGGAACCACCGATCGTAACATTGGTGATTCTATCCATTGCTCCCGTTTGAATGCACCATTCTTTGGTGGCGCCTTCAGCATATTGAGCAGAATAAAATGCTTTCCAAACGTATGCTTCAAACGGATTGTTTAGAAGGTAATCATCGCTTGAGCAAATGTAGGTGTTGCCAAGTCGCTCTTTTACGCACATAAGCGATGCGTGGTTATTTTTGGATGCGTATTCGTTGTTGACGACAATCGAAACGCCGAACTTGCTTTCAAGATAGAAGAAATACTCTTTTTTATAACCGACAACGACGGTGATATTGCTGATACCCGCGTCTTGCAGCTGCCTAATCTGACGCTCAATGAGAATCTCACCACGTACTTTTAAAAGGCCTTTGGGCTTTTCATACGAAATGGGAGCAAAGCGGCTTGAAAGCCCCGCGGCCAATATCACTGCGTTTTCAACCTTATAGGGATGAAGTGCTTCGTAACCGTTGTCGGTTAGGCTGTCCGATTCGAGAAGGCCCTCATTCGTAAGCTCTTTATTTGCTGCGTTTACTGATCCAAGTGAAAGGCCAGTGCGCTCGGCAACTTCTCGCTGGCTGGCATATGGGTTCTTTAGGTATTCGTACAGAACTGTAAAGTTACGCTTGGTCAGTTCCACTGCAGGCCTCCAATTAAGATGTTCATTGCTTAGGAAAAGAATAGAATGATTGAACGATATGTTCAATCAATTGTATTTAGCTACATAGACTGAACAGAAAGTAGCGAAAATCAATCTCGAAAGGTGGATTAAAATAACTAAATAGGATATCTGGGAGGGTTGATTATGTATCGATTCGAAAAGAAGGCTGCGCTTGTCTGTGCCGCTATATCAATAATCGCTGCTTGCTGCTTGCCCTTGAGTGCGAATGTCGCGCTTGCACAGGATTCCGTTGAGGCTCAGAGTATTGAGTCAAAAGCGGTTTTTTCTTCTGTGGTTTCCGATGATTTGCAACCTGATATTTCTTCCGTCATAAAAGATGGCTGGCAACGGGATGAGTCGTCTGGAGTTTGGTATTACGGAAAAAACGGTAAACACCAAACTGGCTGGCTGCAAAGCGGGGGCTATTGGTATTGGCTTGATCCAGCCAATGATGGTGCAATGCAGACAGGATATTTCAATGTGACCGATGCTGGCGGATCGACTGCTTCGTTTTATGCGAATGACGGCAATGCCGCAACGCCTTTTGGCGCGCTATATCAGAACTGCTGGCTACGTAACTCAGATGGAAATTGGTTTTATGCCAATGCTGGAGGCGATTTAGCTGCTGATTGGTTTTATCAAGACGGCACATGGTATTTATTACCTGGATCCTGTCACCCATATAATGCAGGTTGGTTTTGTCGACCTCGGGAGCGGGAAATACTATTTAGATGCCACTGGTGCTATGAAAACCGGCTGGATTCTCGTTGACGGGAATTGGTACTGGGCTTATTCATCGGGTGCCCTTGCTTCGTCATGGCAAACGATAGGTGGGGCTCGCTATTATTTTGACCCACAGACGTTCATCATGTTTAAGGGTCGTCAAAAGATTGATGGAAGAACCTACATTTTTGGTGACTATGGCCTCGCAAATGGATGGTACAAAGACGGAGTAGATTGGTATTACTGCTCTAACGGTATTGCGGCCACTGGCTGGAAACTCGTTAACGGCGCTTGGTATTATCTCGACCCAGCCTCCGATGGTAAGATGTCCGTTGGGTATTTAGACCTTGGCAATGCAGCTTATTATTTAAAGCCTAACGGGGCTATGACTGTTGGTTGGACCCAGGTCGAGGACGGCTGGTATTTCGCCTCCCGATCTGGTGCACTAATTTCTGGCTGGTATAAAGAGGGCACGAGCTGGTATTACCTGGACCCTGTTAGCCATCTCATGAAAACGGGCTTATTTGAGGTGGGCGGTAACGATTGTTTTGCAAACCAGAGCGGTAGGCTTGTGGTTTCAAGCTGGGTTACCGTTAATGACGGCGTTCAAAGATACGCTAATGATAATGGATATCTTTGCAAGGATGTGATTCGCGAAAACGGCACTATCCTAAAAACCGCTGGAGCTGATGGTTGGCAGGTTGCGTCCGGCTGGGTTAATGTCGCAAACCTTAGGTTTTACGCTGAGCCCGGAACGGGTGCCATTCATCTTGGATGGCTGCAGATTGACGGCGATTGGTATTGGCTTGATGCCGATTCTGGCGTGATGAAGACCGGATGGGTTTTTACTGGCGGTGCATGGTATTACCTAAACGCTGACGGAAAAATGGCAACTGGTTGGAAATGCCTGAATGGAACATGGTATTACCTTGAGTCCAATGGAAGCATGCACGTTGGCTGGCTTAAAGATTCGGGTAAGTGGTATTGGTTAGACGGCAGCGGCGCTATGGCAACGGGCGCAAGGACCATCGATGGCGTTCGTCGAGTTTTCTGGAGCGATGGACAGTGCGACAAAGTTGGCTGGCAAAATCCATCCCAGTATCCTCAGGTCAGTTCTTGGACTGTTCGGCTGCCTAGCTATTGCACCGGATACTTTACCTATGTGACCCCTTCTCGCATTTCTGTCGAAGCAACGCGGGAAGATTGCGTGAACGCCTTTATCCAGCGCGCCTATGAGTATATTGGTACGCAATATATTGAGCCTTGGTCTACCGCTCCCGGTGGAGCTGTTGATTGCTCTGGTTTTGTCTTGCAGTGCCTTTATGCTACTGGCATGGATATGGGTGTTTACAACCCTTATAACCATCGCTGGGATCCAAGCCAAACCTATAATTCCATGAATTGGTATCGAAGCAATATCTTTATGCCCGTGAGCACGAACTCAATTCAGCGTGGCGATGTGATTTATTATCGCGGGCATATCGCAATTGCACTTGGCGGCGGCTTGATGATTGATTCCTGGCCTCATCAAGGTGTCGGAATTCATCCTATTGGCGCAAGGGGAAATGTAATCGGCGCAGCTCGTCCGTTTATTTAATTGATTTGCTGCAAGGCGGTCGATATCGGTTTGGGGGGGCCTGAAATGAATGCTCGGATTGATCATCGAATTTGCTGGCGAGTAATTCGCTTGATGCTATTTTCCGCCTTACTCTCAGTTACAGCCCCCGCATTTTCTTGCACTGCTTATGCCGTGGAAGAGGGGGCGGATAACGGTGTCGTAGAGCGCGACTCGACAGGAGGGCCGGGAGCATTGGTCGGTGGCGGTTGCTCTCAAGACTCCAGCGATTGTGCCGACAAAACAACGGAAGATTCGAGCCTACAGGTTGTCGAAAGCCATGACCCGTCGACTACAGAACAACTATCTGGATGGCAATGGAACGGTTTGTCCTGGTATTACTATCTAGATGGCTGTCGTTTGACCGGAATGCAGAATATTGACGACTCGCTGTACTACTTGGACCCCGCTCGTGACGGCGCAATGAGCTGCGGCTGGATTTTTACTGAAAATAAGTGGTATTACGCGGGTCCGTCAGGCGCTTTGGCAAGTGGCTGGCAGTTTATTGGAGACCAATGGTACTGGTTTGACTCCCTTAACAGCTGTTCTATGGCTACTGGTCGACGTGTTATTGATGGGCACCCTTATCTTCTTGGAACCTATGGATTGATTAATGGATGGTGCCTTGATAACGGTTTATGGTATTGGGGTAGCAATGGTGAAGTCTTAACCGGCTGGCTTCAAACTGGCAATAACTGGTATTGGCTTGATCCCGCCAATGATGGTGTTATGTCTAGAGGAATCGTTTCTGTCGGTTCGTCTCGTTACTATTTATCGAATTCCGGCGCAATGGCTGTTGGTTGGGCGTTTGATGGGACGGACTGGTATTACGCTGACGGTTCCGGCGCACTTGCATCGGGCTGGCGTTTGGTGAATGGCGTTTGGTATTGGCTCGATGTCGCAAATGACAATAGAATGGCTACCGGCTTTTTTGTCATCGGATCCAATCAATATCATTTTTCTTCAACGGGAGCGCTGTCACTCGGCTGGTTTATGAGCGATGGAGACTGGTATTACGCTGAGCCTTCTCATGCGTCGGGCATTGTAAAGGCGGGATGGCTGAAGGACAATAGCCAATACTATTATCTCGATCCTGCCGCCGACGGTAAAATGCTGCTAGGTCATTTTTCTGTAAATGGGAAAAGCTATTATGCAAAAGCTTCAGGCGCTGTTGCTTGTCGTGAATGGGTAGATGTCCAGGGCTCGGTCCAGGATGAGCCGTCTAAGGCTTTTGCTGGTTCTGATTGCTCATTGTGTGGAGCGTTGCGTAGTGGAAAGCTATTTACAACAAACGGTGATGGTGAATTAGCCGAAGCTCACGGGTTTGTGACGCTTGGAGGGTGCAAGTTCTATGCTGATCCAACCGATGGCTCCCCCTGCGCTGGATGGAAGAACGTTAACGGAAAATGGTACTTCTTTGATGAGACCGCTGGCTATGCACGATCTGGCTGGCTGTACAAGGATGGCTCCTGGTTCTATTTGGACCCATCTACCTACGTTATGAAAACCGGCTGGGTTTCCGTTAACGGATCTTGGTATTACTTGAATTCGTCTGGTTATATGCAAACAGGTTGGCTTAACCTGGGGGGTACCTGGTATTGGCTTGACGCTAGTGGCGCCATGGCTACTGGCTGGCGCGTTGTGGACGGATCCTGGAATTACTTCATGGCCAACGGCGCGTGGGTGTCAGACTATATGGATGCTAAGGCTCAAAGTTATTCAAGCAATACAAATTGGCTGATACTTGTCGATACATCACGTTGCGTTACGAGTATTTACACTGGATCCTGGAATAACTGGTCCTTAAACCGTCGATATGTATGTTCGACGGGAAAAGCTAGCACGCCTACGGTGATAGGGGAGTATCAAGTCTACGGTAAGGGATACTCCTTTGGGCATGGATATACTTGCTATTACTACACGCAGTTCTATGGTGATTACCTATTCCATTCTTCGCCCTACTATGTCAACAGCAATCGCGTGATGGATCCTACGATGGGGGTCCCGTCCTCTGCCGGATGCGTGCGTCTTGAGATTCAGAACGCAAAATGGATTTACGATAATATTCCTTATGGAACGAAGGTTGTTACGTATTAACGAAGACTATTAATTAGACTGATAAAAGGGTGTTCATGTCGATAGGGTAACTAATGTTACATTCGATACGCGGCATTTACGCGATTGTTTGTTGCTTTGGACTATAGATATTATTTTTGTCTAGAGTAAATACAATGTGTCTCAATGGTGCGCGTTGTTAATTTGGGTAAGAGGATCACTTGAAAGAAAAGTCACTTAAGTCAAACATGCTATGGAACTCTATCGGTTCTTTATACTATTCAGGCTGCCAATGGCTTATTACCGTTGTTGTAGCAAGGCTTTCTAGTACCTACGGAGCCGCTGGATTGCTTTCAGTGGCGATGTCAGTATCAAATATTTTTTCGCAAATTGGTCTTTTTAGAATTAGATCATACCAAGTGTCCGACATTCATGAAAAGGTATCGGCTAGGCAATACGTTGGTTTTAGAATTGTTACCATCGTCTTGGGCTTTGCAATTACATTAATATATATGTGCTTCACTTGTTCAAGAGATAGTTTTATTGCTATATTGCTTTATCTGGCCTTTCGCGCTGGAGATGTTTTTATTGATGTGCTGCACGGGGTCGATCAGCAACATCAAAGGATGGACTACTGCGGTATCTCGATGATTATTCGAGCAACCCTATTTCTTGTTGCCTTTATTATTGGATTGGGATTTTTTGATAGCTTAGATATTGCATTGCTTGGCATGGTAGTTGCCACCTATCCCGTGATTATTTATGACTATAAAATTGCATCTCGATTTACGAACGTATTGCCTTCTTTTAATCTTTCGACTAGTAAACATTTATTTCAGTCATGTCTGCCCGCCGTAGTCGGCATGTCTCTCTGTTCAGTAGTCGTTACATATTCTCGTCAGTTCTTAGGGGAGTGTTATGGTTCCTCATCGCTTGGCATTTATGCGACTGTCTGTACGCCGATCGTGATCATTCAAGCTTGCGCTTCATATGTTTATGCCCCTCTTCTGGGGTCATTTGCCGAACGATTTGAGGCTAAAGACGTCCAGGGCTTTTTCCGACTTGTTTTTACCGTTGCTTTGTCTATGTTTGCCTTGTTTGCGGTGTGTGCTGGCGTTTTCGTTTTCTTTGGGAACGATTTGCTCCGCATGGTTTTCGGAGGCACAATCTCTCGCTATGATTATTTAATTTATGCAGGCCTATTTAGCTCTGCTTTTACAGCATTAGTAGCATTTTTAAGTGACCTTCTAATTAGTATTCGTGATATGTCTGGTTGCTTTATTGGAAATACCATCGGTTGTTTGGTCTCGTTCCCTTTGTCTTGGGTTTTGATTCCGCAAACGGGATTAAATGGTGCCAGCTATGTAGTTATTATTAGCTATTTTGTGACCTGCACAATCTTACTTGGCTTTCTCTATAGATCTGTTCGCAAGAGCACTGCTGATACTCAAGATAGTTAATTGGAATGGGTTTTCTAAAATGAATGATTCTGAGGCATTGTCGCACTTACAGGCGGCTGAACTTAAAATATTAGACGCGATCGCGTCTCTTTGTGCTAAATTTGATATCAACTGGTGGCTCGACGGGGGAACCTGCCTTGGTGCCATGCGACATAATGGTTTTATTCCTTGGGATGATGATATTGATATCGGCATGATGCGTTCAGATTATGAGCGTTTTTGTGAACTTGCACCTAAGGAGCTTCAGCCTGGGTTTTCCCTTCATAACTCACAAAATACAGATTGCTACGCGGCTATGTTTTCAAAAGTTTACATGGACGGTACTAGGTTTGAAAATCAAGAAGGAAGAGACGCCGGATCTGCGATGGGTATTTTCGTAGATGTATTTCCTTACGATTATTTGTATGTTGATGCTAATTTGCGTTCTCGACAGATAAAAACTGCTTCTTCCGCTCAACGGCTTTCTTATCTATACCATTCAGGGAGTATTTCTGTTCCGCATAAGGGCATGCTTGGTGAAATCGAAAAGGCAGTCTGTGTTTTGCTCCATGGTATTGAAAGGATGCGTTGTAAGGATCCTCGCCAATATCAGGACAGATTTGATAACGCTATTGGCGATGATAACGTTGGACAAATTAGCAATGAGTGCCTGACGCTTGCCTGGCCTAATATGGCTCCCGTTCCAGTCGATGATATTCTTCCGACTTGTCGGGCAAAGTTTGAAGGTAGATCATATCCCGTTCCGAGATGCACGGAGCGCTACCTTACAACAATGTACGGTGACTGGAAGAGTATCCCGGCTCCCGAGGATCGCCATACACACTTACCATTGCTAATTGATTTCGGTGATGGGCAAATTTGGGAGTCTGGAAATTAGATGGCGCTGACATATGTGATTTTTTCAGCTCAATATCCGCCTCATGTGGGCGGAATTGAGAGCTTTACGCGTAATATGGCATACGCCCTTACGGAAAAGGGTGCTAGGGTAATTGTTGTTACAAACGATACCAATTCAATTGGAATAGACATTGAGACCGATTGCGGTGTTAAGGTCCTTCGCTTGTCTTGTTTTCCATTCGTTGATGGTCGCTTTCCAGTTGCTAAGCATGACGAGAAGAACCGTAATCTATGGAAATGGCTTGAATCCCAAGATGTTGACGGCGTTTTGATAAATGCGCGGTTCTATCTTCATTCAATTATGGGCATGAAGTATGCGCGAAGAAAAGGTCTAACGCCTGTCGTTCTTGATCACGGATCAGCTCATCTTTCATTCAGTAGTCCGTTTCTTGACCCTTTCGTACGCATTTATGAGCATGCTATTACATTAAGGGGCAAAAGATATAAGCCAGCATACTACGGTGTATCTGAAAAAAGCGCTGAATGGCTTCGTCATTTTGGGATTACTGCCAAAGGCGTCATCCCTAATGCAATTGATGCAGAGAAATACCGTAACATGTCTTCAGGTCGCGATTTTAGAAATGAACTTGGATTAAGCGAAGACCCACTTATAGTTTCCTATGTTGGTCGATTTATTCCGGAAAAAGGAATCAAGTCTATCATTGACACTTCGAAAAGCTATCGACTTAATAAACTCGGGGTCCATTTTGTCCTGGCGGGCGATGGACCAATGACTTCTGCGGTTGAGCTGGCTCAGGGAGAGTCGCTTCACTGGGTGGGACGTCTGTCTGCATCTGATGTCTCCGCTCTTCTTCAACAGTCCAATCTACTTTGTCTCCCAACTCGTTCTGAGGGATTTTCAACAATACTGCTAGAAGCAGCTGCATGCGGGTGTCCTGCTGTTGTTACTGACGTCGGGGGGGCACGTGAGCTTATTCCGAGTAGCGATTATGGGACAATTATTAAATCGATGAGTGCGGAGTCGGTTGAGATGGCTGTGTATCAGATGGCATCTAGCCGATCGGTATTAAACAAGCAATCAAAATCAATTCAGGAATTGGTTGAGCTTGGGCATACATGGGCTAACTCGGCAGATAAGCTCTGCTCTGCTTTTGCTACGGCTAGGGACTAGCCGTCTGTTTATTGTTTTGTTTGGTTTTTTTGCCTCAACTTGATACTGACGACGTACACAATGGCCGCGATTACGACGAGTGCCCCTTCCTTGCGCTGGTAGCCTCGAGGACGTTCTCCGGGAAGAAGCGCTTGGTCCTGAGTTTCGGCATCCTCAGATTGAGTGACCGCGTGCATATCTCGATCGTGCGGTCATGGTATCCGTTCCTGCTGTTAGCGCCCTCGCCGTAGAACTGGTCGGCCTTCGCGTTAATCAAGGTGTATAAAATCTGCTCGGTGAGACTGTTTTGTAGATTCCACATGTCGATATCGCCGACGCTGAGCCGGTGCGTAGTGAACATTTCTAAGTGTCAAGTCTGCCAAGATCCGCAACAATTGATTTTAGATTCAGTTATTGATTCTCATGGCCATTAAACCAGGCGTGGAACTTGTCGAGATAGATGCGAAGGGTGCAGGTGCGCTTTGGCGCCTCTGACCTCTAACTCGTTACCATCAGTCGTCCTTCTGCATATGGAGAGTACGAACCGTTCGAGTTTGTTCATTCTGAGGAACAGCTTGTAAGGTGCCTTGAGCAGCGGGCTGTGTAAATAAGGTGAATAATGTCTGAGATTTTTGAGCCCAGGAACATCATCGTCACGGGCGGCTGCGGCTTCATCGGCAGCAACTTCGTGCACTACGTCGTGGACAACCACCCCGGCGTCCACGTCACCGTCCTGGACAAGCTGACCTACGCCGGCAACCCCGAGAACATCTCCGGGCTGCCCTCCGACCGCGTGGAGCTCGTCGTGGGCGACATCTGCGACGCCGCGCTGCTCGATAAGATCGTGCCGGGCCACGACGCCATCGTGCACTATGCCGCAGAGTCCCACAACGACAACTCCATCGCAGACCCCGAGCCGTTCCTGCGCACCAACGTCGAGGGAACCTTCCGCCTGCTGGAGGCCGTCCGCAAATACGGCGTCCGCTACCACCACGTCTCCACCGACGAGGTCTACGGCGACCTCGCGCTCGACGACCCGGCGAAGTTCACCGAGGAGACGCCGTATCACCCGAGCAGCCCGTACTCGAGCACCAAGGCGTCCTCCGACATGCTGGTCCGCGCCTGGACCCGCACCTACGGCCTTCGCACCACGATCTCCAACTGCTCCAACAACTACGGCCCCTACCAGCACGTGGAGAAGTTCATCCCCAGGCAGATCACCAACATCATCGACGGGGTGCGCCCCAAGCTCTACGGCCGCGGCGAGAACGTCCGCGACTGGATCCACACCGAGGACCACTCCTCGGCCGTCTGGGGCATCCTCACCAAGGGGCGGATGGGGGAGACCTACCTCATCGGCGCGGACGGCGAGAGGGACAACATCACGGTCCTGCGCATGATCCTGGAGGCGATGGGCCGCGACCCCGGGGACTTCGACTGGGTCGCCGACCGCCCCGGCCACGACCGCCGCTACGCCATCGACAGCACGAAGCTGCGGCGCGAGCTGGGCTGGAGGCCGGCCCACACCGACTTCGCCGAGGGGCTCAGGGCCACCATCGACTGGTACGTGGCCAACGAGTCCTGGTGGCGCCCGGCCAAGGAGGCCACCGAGGTAAAATATAAAACCAGAGATTTCTTATGAAGCATCTGGACTTATAAAAATTAGTCTTTAATAAAGCTATGCATTGACTTATTTGTTCTCTAGCGAATTTTGGCGAGGATGCCTCGTCTATTTGAGGACATGTTCATGCCTGGGAAGGAGTTATGTCCGTCATTGCGTTGCAACATTTCTTCCGAACGACCTATACCGTTATAATACGATTAAGAAATAACAAAGAGAACGGTCTGTCTGTGTCAAATAATTCACGTGTTCTTATTGCCATTCCGGCGTATAACGAAGAAGAATGTATAGAAAAAACTGTTACCGAGTTAAGGCGTTCAACTCCCGAATTCGATTTTATCGTTATTAATGACGGTTCACGCGACCAAACACTTTCTATATGTAAGAGGTTGGGCTGCAATATCATTAATATGCCCATTAATTGTGGACTGACCGTTGGTTTTCAGACGGCGGCTCGGTATGCTGTAGATAATGGTTACGACTTCATGGTGCAGTTTGATGCCGACGGGCAACATATTCCGGATTACATCCCCCTTCTGCTCGATGAAGCGCAGTCACGTTCCGCTGATATCGTTATTGGGTCAAGATTTCTAACAGTCTGTAAAGATAAGTCTTTGCGGATGATCGGTTCGCGCATGATCACGGTTCTAATTAAGATTCTTACGGGCAAGAGGATCAGCGACCCCACTTCCGGTTTCCGGATGTTCGACCGAGCTGTTCTAAAAAAGTATTATTACGACAACACATTAAATCCGGAGCCGGAATCGCTTGCAATTTTTTTGAGACAGGGCTTTGCAATTTCAGAGGTTCAGATTTCCATGCGTGAGCGTCAAGGCGGGGAAAGTTATTTAAGTCCCATGCGTTCTGTCCAATATATGCTCAGGGTTTTCGCATCGTTACTCATTGTCCAGTGGTTTAGGTGATTTGATGTCATTCACTCTTCGTGCGCTATTGATTGTTTCGGCCGTTTTGGTCTGTGCTTTTGTATTTTTTAAACTCAAAAGAGCTCAGATGCAGGTTTTGGATTCTTTGTTCTGGCTGTTATTTAGTTCAAGTTTTGTTCTATTGGGGGTTTTCCCGCAAATTGCCAATTGCATTTCAGAGTTGCTTGGTTTTTTGTCTCCGTCAAACTTCGTGTTTCTTTATGTCGTTGCCGTGCTTGTTGTGCGTGATTTCCGCAATTCGCTCCATATTGCGAAGTTGGAGGAACGCCTGAACGCGCTTGTGCAGGCCGTCGCACTTCATTCAGACGGATGGCGCTAGTTGTTCATAATCGGTTGCTGGCCTAGTATATAGGGGCTTTATTGCGAAAAATGGGAGTCATTGATGTGGATTCAATTTGCGGTAGCTTGCAGCCTGTGCCTCATCATCTTATATGTGTTCGGGTTTCCTGCAGCCTTTTTGCTTCATAAAGATTGGAAGAGCGGACTTGCGCTCTCGCCTATGTATAGCGTATCGCTCTTATCTGTGGGCAGTATTGTATTTTCGGCGGTTGGGATTAGCTGCTCATTTGAGTCGCTTTCAATTTGGGTCGTTCTTTCTTCACTGTTTTTGGCTTGTTCAATCACTTTCATCCGACATTCCGCGTGCTTATTCTCGGATGAACGTAACTGCTGCTCTTGTCGTAAGGATAGTGATCGCTTAATTTGCATGGCCCTTTTTCTCGGGCTTGGACTCACTACGGTAACTCTATTTTTTGTCAAAAATCTTGATACTGCAGGTTCTGTTTTCCAGGCATTTGATAACGGATCGCATCTCAATAGGATTATTTCATTTATTAAATCGTCTAATTATTCTTCTTTTAATGCGCAGTCATATCTTGTTGAACAAGGTTCGCTCCGCTCTCCTTACATTGAAAGTTCGTCCTTTTATCCATCTGCATGGCATGGGGTTGTTGCGATGGTGGCAAGTGCTGTAAATGTTAACGTACCGATTGCTGTCAATGCGGTTAACTCTATGTTGCTAGCCATAGTGTATCCCCTTGGTTGTTGGCGTGTATTCGACCTCTGTTTTTCAAAGAATAAAATATTTGGCTATTTTGCTTCTTTTGTCTGCATGGGATTTTCAACGGGTGTTTGGAACTTTGTTGTTTTTGGGCCGTTATATCCCATGCTTCTCTCCTATTGTTTGATTCCATTAACGTTAAGCTGTTTTTTTGCCCTAACAAAAGAAAAAACAAATAGCTCGGATTCGGGTATAAAAAGCAAGTTGATTAACTTGCTTGAGTTTGCGCTCGGTTGTGTTGCGATTATATTGTCGCAACCTAGTGGTATTTTTCTTATGGGTATCATTTTGGCTCCTTATTGTGTTCAGCGCGTCTTTGAATTTGCGAAGGGCGCTGATTACATAAAGTGTCCGCTCATTTCAGCCGTTATAACCGCGCTAATTATTTGCGGGTTTTGGATTTGCTGTACTATTCACCCATTATTTTCAGGACCGGTAAACTTTTCGGGATGGCCGAAAAGAGACGGATTGTTCCAGGGTGTTATCGATGCTGTGCTTCTATCAACGGTTTCTCATCCCGTTCAACTTGGTCTTTCCGTTATGGTTATGATTGGCCTTATCGTCGCTATACGTTCTGCACAATATCGCTGGATTGCTGTTTCTCATTCAATCATGATTCTTTCGTATGTTTTGGACGTTAGCACCGATGGGATACTTAAACGTTTATTATGTGGGTTTTGGTACTCTGATCCTGAGCGCATTGCGGTCAATTTGACTTTTACTGCAGTTCCACTCGCAGTTTTTGGTTGCATGGTTTCTTATACTTGGATTCGTAATATTATTCAACGCTACTGTAAAGAGAGAAGCATCGGATCTAATTTAAGTCGAGTGCCTCAATTTGTGGCCGTTCTTTTTGCGGTTTTAGTTTTTATTCCCAGCTTTAAACTTAGAGGAGTCTGCGACATTAGAACTGGATTTGGAGCTTTCTCTTCTCTGGTGGCGGACGAAAACCGTATTGATGATAGTCAAGTTCTGACAAAGGAAGAGATTTGTTTTATAAAGAAAGCTTTGACGCTGATTCCAGAAGGTTCTGGTGTTATTAATGAGCCTAACGATGGCAGCGGTTTCGCCTATGCTTTATATGGAATGAACACGTACTACCGTTCGTTCGATTTGCCTTCATTGGATTGGGAGGAAAGAGATAGTCAAGTAATTCGATCTTCTTTGAAGGATATTTGTATTAACGATGGTGTCCGTGAATCTGTTGATTCCGTCGGAGCTAAGTACGTGCTTCTTCTTGACCAAGGGATGAGAGCAAATCAGACAAAGCATTTCTGGTCTTATTATCCCGAGCAGTGGAGTGGTATCGAAGGGATTACGGACCACACTCCTGGATTTAAAACTATATTAGCCGAGAAAGACATGAGGCTTTATAAGATTGAGGGCTAGTGTTTCTGAATTCGTCCTTCCTGTTTTCGAGGCATTAAATATCTATAATCAGTTGTGCATTCACTGATGAATTTGTTTGTTGGTCTGATGAAGTCGAGAATCAAGGCCTCGTTGCTGGTTGATTTTCAATCTCAACGCAACACCCTGACCGGACCCAGCGTTTCCGCAGCTAGCGCAACGCGGAAATAGCTCCCGGCTCCCAGCCGTCGCCTCGTTTCCGCAGGTGGAAAGGCTATGGAGTCCGGTGCCCCCATGCCGCCGCCGCATGCTTCGCCAGCCCGCCGCGCAGCCGTTCCGGACTCGGCGCAACGGGCCCTCCGGCCCATGTTCCGGCCCGCCGGCCTGTTCCGCCAGCGGGTTTTCGCCCCTCGCGGCCTTTGCCCTGTCGATGCGCCGGGGCGTGAGGTCGAGCTCGCGGGTCGCCAGCTCCTCCACCGTAGCCCCTCCTGTGCGAGCAGCCGTTACAGCACCTCGGCCACGAGGAGAGCCTGGGGCAGGCCCCCGAGAGGTCCGCGGGCGCGGGCTCGCCGTAGCGCGAGCGCGGCGCGGTGACGTAGCGGTGCGCCGCCACCTCCCTGGTCACGGTCGAGGGCGACCTGCCGAGCTCCGCGGCGATCTCGCGGGCGCTGCGGTTGCGGTCGAGCATCCTCTCGACCGTGTTCCTCTCGTGCCTCGTGAGCCTCCCGTACGACCTTTTGGACGGTCTCGGTCTGGACATGCCGGCCTCCCTCGATCGCGGGCCGGGGGATTCCGGCCCCTCTGGGGCCGCCTACCCGGATTCGCGCCTCAGGACTCAGCGCAACGCGTTGCGCTGAGTCCTGAGGCCGTTGCAATGAAAATGAGAATCAAGGAGGCCTCGTTGCTTACATTCGGCACCATTGAGGATTCTGCCACGCGTGAGACCATTTGATATAATCAACTAATTGTCTGTTACATACCATGCGTGTCGGGCTTGTATTGGAGTCATTGTGTTGCAAAACCATCCGCTTGTTTCGATTCTCGTTCCCATTTGCAATGTCGAGAAATATCTCGATGAGTGTCTTAGTTCTCTGCAGAATCAGACTCTCAAAGATATCGAAATCATTTGCATTAATGATGGTTCTACGGATTCTTCGTTGGGCATCACTAATAAATACGCTTCGCAAGACCCCCGCTTCGTTGTTATCAATAAGACAAATTCCGGCTACGGCGACTCCATGAATCGTGGTCTTGAAATCGCCAAGGGTAAGTATATTTCTATTCTTGAGTCCGACGATTTCTTGGATGCCGATGCGCTTGAGTTTATGGTTCAGCAGGCCGAGGACAACGAGCTCGATCTTTTTAAATGCAATTTCTGGCTCTATTGGTCGTCTCGCGATAGTTCAAGGCTTAATCGTCATGACGTCTATTTTCCCGCGATGAGTCAAGAGCTGATCGGCATGGGCGTACATAAGCCCATCGATGCGCCCGACGCATTCTGGGCCAAGCCTTCCATTTGGTCTGCGCTGTATCGTAAGGACTTTCTGTCTTCCAATAACATCTCGTTTCTTCCTACTCCAGGAGCGTCCTTCCAGGACACGAGCTTCACCTTTAAGGTCCTTGCCTGTGCACGGCGCGCAATGTATTCGGGAAAGGCGTTCCTGCACTATCGTCAGGATAATGAACATTCTTCGGTGAACAATCCGGGCAAGGTGTTTTGTGTTTGCGATGAGCATCATGAGATGTCGCGCTTCCTAAATGAGGACCGCCCTGATCTTAAGCCGGCGCTTGATCCCATTCGTGCCAAAGTGAAGTTCTATAACTACGATTGGAACCTTAACAGGCTGGCGCCTGAACTTCGTCGCGATTTTATTAGCGTCTTTTCTACTGAAATGGCTGACGAGTTGCAGGCGAATAACATTATTTGTGCCGAAGCTCCGTTTGACCGCTACGGCTTTAATCCTGGTGAGTTTGCTCGTGTAAAGGATTTTGCCGAGAACGCCGATCTTCTTAAGGTCCAGTATTCGCTTACGGGCTCCGGTAAGCTCAATACGTTTCGCGAGTATTTTGCTGCTGGCGGCTTCTCTATGGTGGCTCGTATGATGAAGAGAAAGCTCCGCCGTTAATATGTCTGATTTATATTGCCCGTTGCTGTCGATCGTTGTCCCTGTTTATAACGTCGGCGGCTACTTACTGGATACCCTCGACTCGATTGCGGCTCAGTCATACAACAATATCGAGATTATCTGTGTTGATGATGGATCCACAGATGGGTCGGGCGAGCTGCTCGACTTGTATGCCGCTCGCGATTCTCGATTTGCTATCTATCACGAAGTTAACCGGGGAGTTTCCGCTGCTAGAAACTTTGGTATCGATAAGGCTCGTGGCGAGATTATCCTTTTTGTCGATGCCGATGACTTGCTTAAGCCTAATGCCTGTGATGTCGTTCGCCAGGCCTTCGACAATGACAGCCAGGTGGATATCTTAAAGTTCTCCGCCGATCCCTTTCCGATCGAGCTTTCCAATCCGTGGCTTACGTCGACGTTGTCATTAGATGATGAAGAGTATTTCGGCTACAGCGATAAGCTCGTCTTTTATGCTAAGACTAGGCCGTTTCCCTGGAATGGAGCTTATCGTCTTTCTTTCTTGCGCGATCATGGGCTCTATTTTCCTGTTGGTCTGACCCTTGGCGAGGACCAGGTGTTTTCGTTTGCCACGTTAGGAAGGTCTTCTCGCACAAAGCTGCTTTCTGACTCGTTGTATGACTATCGTCTGTCCCGCAAGGATTCGGCAATGTGTTTGATGGCACAAGATGAGAAGCTGCGCCTTCAGAAGCATCTGCAGGTTGTTGATTGCATCATGGCGGATTGGGATAAGCAGGGGAGACTCGAAGGCGAGTCGGGCCGCTCTATGCTGCTATTCGTTGCTGATTTCCTCGTGTTCGATCTGCTTAATATCAAGAATCAGGCAGATCGAGAGGAATTGCTGCAAGGGTTGCAGCGCGTACTTTCGAAGTATTTGACGATTGATGATATTGGACAGTTGCTGGCAAGCGATAGAATCCTAAAGTTCTATCAACAGCTACTTGCCCAAGACGGTCCTGTTTCGTTTGGTGCATCTAGCGTATATTCATTTGTCGCTCAACTAAAGGGATATAAGGCGGCGGTGTTTATGCTGATCGATCGAGCTAAATCTTTTCTTCTTACCGCCTGCGGCGTTTCGTCCACGGAGGACATGAAGGATGGCTTATTTGAGGATGCGCCTTCTATCTCCGAGGCGATTGAGGCGCTTAAATCTCGCTCATAATTCGTTTTACGGTAATGGTGCTGTTCGCGAATTGCGGCTATTGAAGCTCTAAAGGAGGGTGGTCGGGATGTTAATCCCGACCACCCTTTTATCATGTAAGTTGCTATGAAACTCTGTTCACTCTTAAACGGCCTAGCATGCGGTATTCTAACGATACTGTTTAAGCTTTACCTGGATGGGCCCAATGATGAAGGGGTCCACGACCGATGCCACCGCTAGCGCCAGTCCGTAGGCCAGCGCTGTCGCCAATATCCATGTGGCTATCCTAAGTGGCCAAAAGCGTCGAATATCCGCCATCTAGTACGCCGTTATAGATAACAGATGTGGCAAGCTCAATCGTTGCGTATTGCAAGAGATAAATTGAATAGGATCTTTTTGCAGTCCACTCAATGATGTTCGAGAACGTTTGCGAGTGTAGCTTGATGCCATCAAACGCAACAAATATTGCAACGGTCACGATTACCCAGTTAAAACTCGGATCGGACCTTTCGAAACCAAAATATGCGCTCACAATATCGAAGATGAAAAAAAGAATACCTATTGACTTAATAAACCTAGTTTCCCGCCTGTCTAATAATGGCGTTACACGCTTAACGAAATACCCCAAGCAAAAGAACGTGAAATACGTTCCCCCAAGCAGCGATCGCGGTATGATGCGCTGAAACATGCTTACGGCTGCTGCAAGGGTTATATGCTGAGAGTTTATGAGCAAAGAGTTTGCTGCGCATGATAGTCCGCCCCATGCGTAGATTCCTAAGGTTACGAACAGGGCAATTTTGCAGGTACGGTCATCGAGTGCTTCGAACATTTTTGCCAATGCTGGCGCAATAATAATACATGGAATGAGCGCTGGAACAAACCACCAGCCGCCTTGGACCAGGCCACTCGTGTATCTGATGAAGTTAGTATCCTGAGTCGAGCCGGTCACCACTTTGTATGCATATAAAAGTCCTGCATACACAAAGATGGGAAGCAATAGCGATAGAGCTTTTCCGAAGAGGTAATCTTTGTAGCTCTTCCTAAGTGGCTTCAGCGCGAAATAGCCCGACAGACAGAAGAAGACTGGGTCGCAAATGAAAGCAGCAGTGCTTGCTATCAAGCTGGCGTTAATGTTCCGAAAACTGCCCAGCAGTGGTGCGATGTGAACGACAACAACTAAAAACATCGAGAGCGTTCTTAGAAGATCCCAGTTTGTTAGGCGTTTTACCTTGCCCATAAAGTGCTTACTCGCTTTCGTTGCAGCGTGCCCGATATACCTGTAGCTCCCACTGCTTCTTTTCGACCTTGGCGACCGAATCAAGGATAAGGCCCGTCGCCAGGCTGAGGCCACATAGGAACATGAATGATGCGGCGAGTATGGCGGTGGGGAATCGGGGCACCAATCCGGTGTGGTAGTAATCAACAATAATCGGTATGCCGAGCGCTAGCCCTATGACTGCGAAGAGCAGGGCGACGAGGCTGAAGAACTTGAGCGGGCGGTAGTCCTTGAAGAGCGTGACGATCATGGCGATGACCTTGATGCCGTCGCCGACCGTGTCGAGCTTGGACACTGAACCGGCGGGGCGGTCCCGGTACTCCACCGGGACATCCTTAATTCGCCAACGGTGATCGACGGCGTGGATGGAGAGCTCGGTCTCGATCTGGAAGCCTTCGCTCAGGACGGGGAACGTCTTGACAAACGGCTGGCACATGGCGCGGTACCCCGTCATGACGTCTTCGAAGCTGTAACCGTAGATCCACTTGATCATGGCGCGGACCAGGTTGTTCCCGAAACCGTGGAAGGCGCGCTTGTTCTCCTCGGTGTAAGTGCCGTTGGAGAGGCGGTCGCCCACGGTCATATCCGCCTCTCCCGCAAGGATAGGGTCGCAGAGCGCTCGGGCTGCTTCGGCGGGATACGTGTCGTCGCCGTCGACCATGAGGTAGCAGCCTGCGTCGATGTCGCGGAACATCTGACGGCACACGTTGCCCTTTCCCTGGCGCGGTTCGAGCCGCACCGTGGCGCCGTGCTCCAAGGCAATCTGGGACGTCCCATCGGTTGAGTTGTTGTCGTAGACGTAAACCGTGGCTCCGGGGAGTTCGCGGTGGAAATCGTCTATGACTTTACCTATGGTGACGGCCTCGTTATAGCAGGGAATGATAACCGCTGTGTTTGTATAGTCCAAGATGAATGCCCCCATAACTTATTACGGGTTGTTAGTATACCTGCCGTCAGATGCCTGTATTTGATATGGCGTACTTTTCCAGATTTACATCGCTGGGTTAGTTGCCGTCTTTGAAGGCTATACTTTCCACTGTTATGAATTACGAGACAAGGAGATGGTCCGTGACTGACAGCGTAGATAGTCAGAAAGCGGTGGCTAAGCCGGCCTCTCACGCTAAAAATGATTTCGAAAAAGACAAATACATCCTGAGGCAGCTTGTCACTAAGGATTTTAAGATTAAGTATCGTCGCAGCGTTTTGGGTGTTGCGTGGTCGGTACTCAATCCACTTCTTATGATGGTCGTCATGTCCATTGTGTTCTCGACCATTTTTGGTCAGAGCCGCAATGGTTCCATAACGCCCGAGATGTATCCGCTGTACCTGATTGTCGGCAACATTACGTTCTCGGTTATGTCCGAGTCGACGAACCAGGCACTCATGTCCATCATCGCGGCGTCGTCCTTGCTTAAAAAGGTTAAGGTGCACCGCTGGGTGTTCCCGGTTCAGAAGGTGCTGTTCTCGCTCGTTAACTTTGCCTTCTCTCTGGTTGCCGTCGCGCTGGTTATGCTGTGGTTCCATGTTCTTCCTACCTGGCATTTAATCTTGCTGCCGGTTTGCCTGTTTTTGCTTATGTGCTTTTGCATGGGCTTGGGCATGATGCTCTCGGCGCTTGCCGTATTTTTCCGTGATGTTATGCACCTGTGGACCGTCGTTATCACCGCGTGGATGTACCTGACGCCTATTTTCTGGACCACCGATTACATTAGCCAGATGGCCCATTGGATTCAGGTGTTGGTTGTTGTGAATCCCATGTACAACTACCTGCAGTTCATGCGCGATATATTCTTGTTTAACACGACGCCTTCCATGTTAACGCTAGGATTTTGCGTGTTCTGGGCCGTTTTTGCTTTAGTTGTTGGTTACGCCGTGTTCCATAAGACCGAGCACAAGTTTATTCTCTATATTTAAGGAGCGCTGTTATGTCTGCGACTACGGTTGATTACAGCAAGCAGCCTCTTGCTGTTGAGGTTAAAGACGTCACTATGATCTTCAATATGGCGTCTGAGTCTTTGACGAACCTCAAGGAATACTTTATTAAGCTTGCAAAGCACGAGCTCTTCTTTGAAGAGTTCCGCGCGCTTAAGCACATCTCCTTTAATGTTCATCGTGGCGAGGTTGTCGGTCTGGTTGGTACCAACGGTTCCGGCAAGTCTACGATGCTTAAGATCATTGCCGGCGTTCTGGAGCCCAGTGAGGGCGAGGTTAAGGTTCACGGCAACATCGCCCCGCTCATCGAGCTGGGCGCCGGCTTTGATCCCGAGCTTACAGCACGCGAGAATATCTACCTTAACGGCGCTCTGCTTGGTTATACCAAGGAGTTTATTGACGCGAGCTTCGATGACATCATCGAGTTCGCCGAGCTTAAAGACTTTGTCGACATGCCGCTCAAGAACTTCTCTTCGGGCATGGTTGCTCGTATTGCCTTTGCTATCGCTACTATTACCGAGCCCGATATCCTTATTGTTGATGAGACGCTTTCTGTTGGCGACGTGTTCTTCCAGCAGAAATGCGAGCGTCGTATTCAGCATTTTATTGAGAGCGGTGATGTAAGTGTGTTGTTTGTTTCTCACTCCATGGAGCAGGTTGAACGCATTTGCCAGCGTGCGGTTTGGATCGAGAAAGGCGACCTGCGCATGGATGGTCCCGTCGATGAGGTGTGCAAGGCATACCACGACCAGTTTAAGTAGGTTATAATTTGTTTTGCTGTGTAGACACGCTATTGGCGTGCTTGCATGGCTTTATGCTCCATTAGCTCAGTCGGATAGAGCAGGGGACTTCTAATCCCAAGGTCGACGGTTCGAATCCGCCATGGAGCACCTGTATTTATCGAGCCGTCAAACCGACGGCTCTTCTTTTATGGAGTTTGTGATGGGCACATTTTCGTCTGTTCGTATTGAGGCAAATTCCGATCTTCTTGAGACCGGTTTATCTGGTGCAGACGATCGCCATTCCTTAAAACGAGTACTTACGTACGGAACGTTTGATCTTCTTCATTATGGCCACATTCGCCTTCTTCAACAGGCATCTAAGCTCGGCGACTATCTTATCGTTGGGCTCTCAACTGATGAATTCAATGCTCTAAAAGGGAAAAAGAGTTTCTATTCCTATGATGTGCGACGTGAGATGCTTGAAGCGCTGCGTTATGTTGACTTGGTAATTCCAGAAGACAATTGGGATCAAAAGCCTCGGGACATAAAGATGTATCACGCTGATGTTGTGTGCATGGGAGGCGATTGGGCTGGCGACCCTCGCTTTGAATCATTGAAAGATATTTGCGATGTTGTCTACTTGAATCGAACTCCTGGAATTTCGACTACTGAGGTAAAGGGCAAGCTTGCTCACTAAAATTGCCCCGTGTATTGCATGGTAAACACGGGGCGATTTTTTATCATTAATCAAGCAGACGTTTCATGGTAAGATTTGAGGACCCATTTTCCAGCTCGCTATGATTGACGTGTTGGAAGTGGCTGTTAATGTCATTTGGAAGCTCGTAGATATCCCCATAGCGGCTCCAGAGGAATAAATCGGGGTTATTCGGCTCCTCGAGCTGTGTGCCCTCAAACGCTATGGCTTTAGTGGGAAAGAGGTCCGCAATGGGGTAGACCCATTGTTTCTGCTTTCCATCATCAAGGTTGTCGATAGCCCACATGATGCCCTTGGCGTGCTCCTTATCGGATATGATTCCGGCCGCTTTGGACTTTTCGAGGCATCGGTCGTAATGCTTCTGAATCAGGCTATTGTTCTCGCCCGAGTAATAAGGCTCGTCATGCCAGAATGCCAGCATTCTGTCTGACTCCATTTCTTCGACCATTTGAACACGGAGTTTTCGCTGTTCTTCGGCGAATTTGTTGTCAGTTGACGGAGCCCAGTCATAAATGAACAAATCCAGAAAACAGGGTATGTTTTCGTCGTTGTAAAGAAATCTAACTTGTCGACAGTGGACAAACCGGTCGTAAGCAATTGAAATTTTATAGCGGTTGTCATTTTCAACGATGTTGCATAGCTTTTTTAGATCATCGCGCATGATTCCAAGGTCGGTATCATCGTCCCAGGGAATAAATCCTTGATGTCTAATGGCTCCGATAAGTGTTCCGAAGTTAATCCAATACTTAATGTCGTTCTCTTTGCAGAGAGTGTTGAATTCCTCCAACAGTTTTCCGCATCCAAGCTGCAAAAGTCTTAATCCGCCAGTTGCTTTGGGGAGATCTTTAAAGAAACGCTCCTTTGCCTCTTGGATAGTTTCTTCCGGTCGTTTATATTCTTCCCACGCAAACATTTTCATATGCTCGTCGTGGGCATCGAGGTTCTGCGCAATCGACTCAATAATTGGAATTGCCATATTGTCGAACTTGTAGTTGATGTTCATGTTGATGCCGCTGTCGGCGACTTCAATGCGATGATAAATTCTATCTAGCTCTTCTTGCAGCCTATTAATGTCGTCATGCATAGCGTGAAGCGATCTGGATGATGCTGGCAAAAATTGTTTGATAATGCTGAGCATTGGATACTCCTTTCAATTGAATTATCTTTTTGAGCAATCCGAGCGATGATTGGCTAGTAAAGTCGTAACCTCTTCGCCAGTCTATAGAGTCATCTAGTAGTGACTTTGGGTCTCTTGTCCTTTACGCCTCCGTGGGCTCCGCGCCCAGCTCGTTGCGGACGAGCTCGAAGGCGGCGGCGATGGCCTTGTCCATGTCGTAGTACTTGTAGCCGCCCAGGCGTCCGGCGAAGATCACGTCGCCCTCCTGTGCCGCCAGCTCCTCGTACTGCCTGTAGAGGGCCTCGTTCTTGGCGTCGTTGATGGGGTAGTAGGGCTCGTCGCCGGGCTTCCAGTCGGCCGGGTACTCGCGCGTGATGACGGTCTTGTCCTGCGTTCCGAACTCGAAGTGCTTGTGCTCGATGATGCGCGTGTAGGGGACCTCGCGCTCGGTGTAGTTGACCACGGCCACGCCCTGGTGGTCGGCCTCTTCGAGCGTCTCGGTCTCGAAGCGCAGGCTGCGGTACTCGAGCGTGCCCAGCTTGAAGTCGTAGAACGCGTCGATGGGGCCGCAGTAGATCGTCCTGGCGGCGATACCGGGCTCGACGGCGGCCAGCTCCTTGTACTCCACGCCGCAGCGCACCTCGACGCCCTCGAGCATGTTGGCGACCATCTTGGTGTAGCCGCCCATTGGGATGCCCTGGTAGCGGTCGTTGAAGTAGTTGTTGTCGTAGGTGAAGCGGCAGGGGAGGCGCTTGATGATGCTCGCGGGCAGGTCCTTGCAGTCGCGGCCCCACTGCTTCTCGGTGTAGCCCTTCACGAGCGTCTCGAAGATGTCGCGGCCGACGAGCGACAGCGCCTGTTCTTCAAGATTCTGCGGCTCGCCGATGTTCTCGGCGGCCACCTGCTCGGCGATCTTGGCGCGGGCGTCCGCCGGCGTGACGACGCCCGGCCACATCTTGGCGAAGGTGTTCATGTTGAAGGGCATGTTGTACATGTTGCCGTGGAAGTTGGCTACCGGCGAGTTGACGTAGTTGTTGAACTCGGCGAAGCGGTTGACGTAGTCCCAGACGTCCTTCATGGAGGTGTGGAAGATGTGCGCGCCGTAGCGGTGGACCTGAATGCCCTCGACGTCCTCGGTGTAGACGTTGCCGGCGATGTGATCGCGGCGGTCGATGACCAGGACCGACTTGCCGGCGCGCCTGGCGGCATTGGCGAAGACGGCGCCAGAGAGGCCGGCGCCGACGACGAGGTAATCGTACTGGGACATGGATGTGCTCCTTTGTATGTAATCAAACAGTTACTTAAGATTTGGGACAAATAAACCTGATAATTCTGTTCCAAGGATTAGTGTACCAGGCGTGTTGTAGGCTTTCTTTCAGCAGCTTCAGCTCATGTGCATAGCCCCGGTTTCTAGATGATTTAAAGAATCTGCTAATTCGTCTTCAAACACTCCGGTAAGACTTTCGATACGGCATTCATTGCCTGCGGCTTTAGGTACTGCTCGTTGAGTCGCGCCTTTTTGTAAGCGTAGCGAGTGTCTGCTGAGTATTTGACCAGCACATCGGTGAAGAACCGCTCCCAGCTTAAATAATCGCGACTTTCGATATAGCTTGAGGGGTCCTCGAGGATTTTGGGAATGTCGCTGCTGGGTATGAGCTCGGAGCGCAGGAGTGTCCACTCAAACGATTCCGGGAGGAATAGGCGAACGTTCTTGTAAACGCGCTGTCCGAGCACTTTTTCGATGTAGGGACCAAACGCTGCGCCGTCTCCTATGGCAAGAACGTTTTGCTCGGGGCATTCGTGAATCGTACGTTTTAGATTCGCAACGCCGGTGGCCGTATAGCAGGGGATTCCGAGCCGTTTGCAAAGAGCGTTGTAAAACTGATAACCAGACTTGCTGTCCTCCACAACCACGGCATCGGGTATTTCGAATCCAACATTTAGGTCCTGATATAGCATGCTTGCCGTGTGGCTGTATATCGGTTTTGTTACCGAGTAGAAGCGTTTATCGCTCTTTCGGCCATTGATTGTTTTACTCGTGGTGTTTACCAGCTTTAGGATTTCGTTGACACTGTAGGGGAGTTCGCTGGCGTCTCGACGAGATATCAGGACAAAATAGTTGGATGAGCCGTTTACGGCTTTGGCGAAGCCCTTTGAGTAGATAAACTCGTTGCCCTCATCTAGAAAGACGATTGAATCTTCGATGATCGACAGCTCGCGCTCCCAGCGTCTGCCGGAAAGCGTTTCGCAAGGCACGTCGGAGCTAAGTGCAACGCCGCTTTCCGGTCCTCGGTCGTTGTAGTCGCGAATCATCGAGATGAGCGTCGTTTTGCCCGTGCCGCTGTTGCCACGGATGAAGGAAATATTGCGTTTAAAGGTGAGCGTGTATTTGACTTTTGCGCGCTCCACGACAACAGTGTGTGTTCCCTTCATTACTCATCAACATCCAAAAAGTCATTCGTGGCGCCGACAAACTCCTGCATGTTTCTAACGATGCGGCCATCGTTATTAATGCGAATCTCAAAATGCTTCCAGGGGAATTTCATGATGTGGTAAAGGGTTACCAGCACATCCTGTTCTTTGCCAATTTTGAGCAGCCAGCGGGCGCAGTTATCTCCGCAAGTGGATGCATTGAACACCATGTTTGGGAGATTGCGCACCAGAAGTAGCGTTTTAACGCCGCCGGAAAGCTCGAGGGGCGTAATCGAACCGAGCTGTTTGCTGATGATGTTGTGGGGGCCGATGAGCTCTGAACCGTCAACGCCTTTAATCATCTGCGCTGCCATAGGGTCCTCGAACCAGGAATCCAGGTATGAGTTCCTAAAATAGGTTTCGGTATCGTAGATGGAACGGGGGTAATCTCCCAGATGGATGCTTAACATGAGCGTCTCCAGACGTTTTGTGACTGCAACGATTATATGCCAGTAATAAAGTGCCGCCAGTAGTGAGGTTGCTGCTGGCGGCACTGGCATTATTGGCGTGCGAATCGCGTTGATGGATTTGCTCGCGAGGCTACTTTTCGAGACGCTCTTTCAGCAGCTCTAACGCGTGAGCGTAGCCTTGGAGGCCTTCGCCGGTGATGGTGGCGAAGCAGGCCAGGCGGGCGTAGCTCACCTGACGGAAGTCCTCGCGGGTCTCGACGGCGCTGATGTGGACCTCGACGGCAGGGATGGCGACGGCCTTGAGGGCGTCGAGGATCGCGACGCTCGTGTGCGTGTATGCCGCCGGGTTGATGACGATGCCGTCGACCTTCCCGTAAGCCTCCTGAATCTTGTCGACGATGCTGCCCTCGTGGTTGGACTGGAAGACCTCGACCTCGTCGAAGCCCTGTGCGGCGCCCGCTTCCTGGCAGATCTGCACTAAACGGTCGTAGTTGTCGCTGCCATAGATGCCCGGCTCGCGAATGCCGAGCATGTTGAGGTTGGGGCCGTTGATGACGAGTGCTTTCATGGTTGCTTCCTTTGCGATTGGAAAACCACCACAAAGTTGCCTGTCCCCTTTGTGGTGGTTTTGATTAGAGAGCGGGTGGGAGGGTGTCGAGGAGGGTTTGGGCGGTGTTGGCGGCGCAGTCGCGCGAGTCGATGATGTAGTCGGCCCAGGCGCGGTAGCGCGGCATGCGCTGCTCGGCCAGCTTGTCGATACCATCGCGGGCGGTGATGGGGCGTCCCTTGTGGGCGAGTTCGTCGAGCTTGCGGTTGAGCATCACGATCTGGCTGTTCTGGTGCAGTAGCGGGTAGTTCTCGTCGCGCGTGACCACGCCGCCGCCCGTGGAAAGCACCAGGCCGCTGCACTTGGAGATGCCGGCCAGCACCGCCGTCTCCTGCTCGCGGAAGGCCGCCTCGCCGCGCTCGACGATAAAGTCGGCGCAGGGCATCCCCAGGCGCTCCTCAAGCGCGGCGTCCAAGTCGATGTGCTCGCGACCCGTGAGCTGGGCGATCTGCTCGCCCACACGGGTCTTGCCCGAACCCGGCATGCCGATCAGGGCAATGTTCTGCTCGCGGTGGGACAGCCGCTCCGTCACATCCAGGATGCGCTCGCGCGGGGTGGCTTGGCCGGTGTAGCGCTCGACAGCTTGTGCCGCCTGGGCAACAAGCATGAGCAGGCCGCCGATGCAGGGGATGCCGTGGCGCTCGGCCTCGAGCATCAGACCCGTACGGGCGGGGTTGTAGACGATGTCGATGACGCCCTCGAGCGCATCGAGTCCTTCGAGTGTGCAGGGAGCGCCGGGGCAGTGGGGGAACATGCCGGCGGGCGTGCAGTTGACGAGCAGCGCGGCATCGGACTGCTGCGCGATGTTGTCGTAATTGACCTCGCTCGTGCGACCCACGGGTACGACGATGGCGCCCAGGTCGTCGAGCACCATGCTGGCCGTGGTGCCGGCACCGCCGGTGGCGCCGAGCACGAGGGCCTTCTTACCGGCAACCTCTACGCCTAGCTCCTCGACCAGGCATTGGAAGCCAAAGTAGTCGGTGTTGTCGCCGCGCAGGCGGCCGTCGGGCAGGCGCGTGATGGTGTTGACGTTGCCCATGCGCTCGGCGAGCGGACTCAACTCGTCCAGGTATTCCATGACGGCGCGCTTGTAGGGGATGGTCACGTTGGTGCCCTCCCATTCGTCGCCTGTCATAAAGGCCTCAAGATCCTCGGGCTCGCGCTCAAATCGTACGTACTCGAGCCCCGCGAGCTCTTTGTAGATGGTCGGGGTGTAGCTGTGGCCCAGCACGCGGCCCAGCACGCCGTAGGGACGGGTTGCGGCGGTATCGGTCATCTAGAGCACCTCCGTGTAGCTGCCAAAGTAGGTGAAACTCTCGCATACGTCGTCGATCGAGTCGAGCAGGTCGTCGAGGGCCTTGCTGCCAAAGGGGCAGTCCAAGTCAAAGTAGAACATAAACTCAAAGTCACGGCCGGGGATGGGACGGCTCTCGAGCTTGATGAGGTTGATATTGAGCGCGTAGAAGCGCTCGAGTACGCGATAGAGCGCGCCCGGCTCGTTGGCCGTGGTGATCATGAGCGAGGTGCGGTTGGCGCCGGGGTAGACGCGCGGCTCGCGGCTGATGACGACAAAGCGCGTGTAGTTGTTGTCCGAGTCCTGGATGTTGGGCTCGAGTACCTCCAGGCCATACAGCGTGGCACAGCTGCGCGAGGCGATGGCGGCAACGTCGCCTCGCTCGGAGTTGGCGACCATCTCGGCCGACATGGCTGTGTTGGGGTACTTGGTGGCGTGCAGGTCGTGAGCCTCGATAAAGCCGGCGCACTGGGCAATGGCTTGGCCATGGCTGTAGACCTCGTGCACGTCCTGGAGCTTGGTGCCGGGCTTGACGAGCAAGTTGTGGTCGATCTTGAGGCGAAGCGAGCGCACGATGTGGAAGTCGAACTGGGCGAGCAGGTCGTAGACGGCGTTGACCGAGCCGGCGGTGGAGTTCTCGATGGGCAGCACGCCAAACTCGCAGAAGCCGTCGCGCACAGCGCGCATGACGCCCTCGAAGGTCTCGAAGAACGCAATATCGGGCACGTCGAAGAGCTTGCACGCGGCGATCTGGCTGTAGGCGCCTTCGACGCCCTGGCAGGCGACGGTGGCCGTCTGGGGGAAGGGTGTGTCAAAGGCTGCAGCCGTGGCGTGGGCCTTTTGCGAGACGGTGATGCCCTTGAGCTCGTTGATGTATCGCTGCTGCTCGGCCTTGCTCATGCTCATGAGGAGACGGAACAGGGTGATGGTCTGCGCCTCGTAGCGTTCGGGCGCGCGGCTGGCGAGGTCGTTGAGTTTGGAGCGCTCGCGGGCGGGGTCGAAGACGGCCTTGCCCATCTCGATCTTTGATTTGGCGACCTCGGTGGCAATGTCCATACGCTCGACAAAGCTGCTGAGGAGCGTGGTGTCGATGCCATCGATGGTCTGGCGAATATCGGCAAGGTCCATGGAGGCCCCTTTCACGTAATGGCAGAGTTGACGGGCAACTCAGGTGAGTCGGGTTAGAGCTGGCCTGCGTCCTCGAGGAGGGCGTCCCAAATCGCGAGGGCAGCTGCTGCTTCGGCAACGGGGACAGCGCGCGGGACGATGCAGGGATCGTGACGGCCGTGGACCGAGAGCCCGGCATTTTCCATGGCGTCCATGTCCACCGTTTGCTGCTCGCGACCAATGGAGGGCGTCGGCTTTACGGCCATGCGCCACATGACGGGTGCACCGGTGGAGATGCCGCCTAAGATGCCGCCGGCGTTATTGGACTCGACTTCGATCTTGTCGTTCTCGGCATCGATACGATACGGGTCGTTGTTCTCGCTGCCGCGCATGGCGGCGACGGCAAAGCCCATGCCAAACTCCACGCCCTTTACGGCGGGGATGCCAAACGCGATTTGCGCGATGCGGTTCTCGATGCCGTCGAACATGGGGTCGCCGATGCCCGCAGGTAGGCCGTAGATGCCGCACTCCACGATGCCGCCGATACTGTCGAGTTCGTCGCGCGCGGCCAGAATTTCCTCGCGCATGCGACCGGCAGCGGCGGCGTCAATGCACGGCAGGTCGTTCGAAAGGATCGCCTTGCGGTCGGCCTCGCGATAGACCATGTCGTCCATGGGCAGGTCGGAGATGCCACCGATCTGCGCCACGTGCGCCATCACGTTAATGCCGCGGGCCTCGAGCGCCTGCAGCGCGATGCTGCCCGCGATGCATAAGGGCGCCGTCAGGCGGCCGGAGAAGTGTCCGCCACCAGCGACATCGTGCATGTTGTGATACTTCACGCGCGCCGGAAAATCCGCGTGTCCGGGGCGGGGCTTGCGGCGCAGCTCGGAATAGTCTTTGGAGCGCGTGTTGGTGTTCTCGATAATCGCGGCGATGGGTGCTCCCGTGGTATGTCCATCGACCACACCGGCGATGATGTGGGCGGCGTCGGCCTCGCGGCGTTTGGTCGCGGTCTCGTCGCGACCGGGGGCACGACGGTCAAGGAAGGCCTGCAGCCGCTCCTGGTCAACAGCGATGCCCGCCGGGATGCCATCGAGGGAGCAGCCGATGGCGGGGGAGTGCGACTGGCCGAAGATGCTTAAGTGCAAGACGTTGCCAAAGGTCGAGGACATGCTATTCCTCCTCGAGTGTGACCTTGCCGCCCAGCAGGCGGTAGTGGTCGAAGAAATCGGGATAGGACTTGTTGACGGCCTCGGCACCGTGGATCACGACCTCGCCGGTGGCGCGGCTCGCGGCGATAGCGGCCATCATGGCGATGCGATGGTCGTTGTGCGAATCGACCTCGCCGCCGGTAAAGGCGTCGACGCCCTTGATGATGAGGTCGTCGCCGGCAATGCGCACCTGCGCGCCCAGCGCGGTGAGCTCGCGGGTGGTGGTGACCAAGCGGTCGGATTCCTTGATGCGCAGACGGGCACAATCGCGGATAAAGGTGCGGCCCTGTGCCAGCGAGGCCACGGCCGAGATGACGGGCACCAGGTCCGGAATGTCGTGGGCACTCATCTCAAAGCCGGCGAGCTTGTCGGACTGCACGGTGGCGGCGTTGGTGGAGCGCACGATGCGGGCGCCAAAGCGCGAAAGCGCGGCAAGCACGTTACGGTCGCCCTGTGCGGAGCTTAGCGACACGCCCTCGACGGTGATTGGGTCGGTACCGATGGCGCCGGCGCACAGCCAAAAGGCGGCGTTGGACCAGTCGCCCTCGACGGCCACGCTGCCGGGCGTGCGGTACGAGCCACTGCTCACGCGGAAGTTCGTGACCTCGGGCTGGCCGTCCTTGGCCGGAATGCGCTCGACGTTGACCTCGACGCCAAAGGCCTTCATGGCCTGTATCGTCAGGTTGATGTAGGGGCGGCTTTCGATAAGGCCGCATACCTGCACGCAGGAGGGCTGGGCCAGCAGCGGGGCTGCCAGCAGCAGGCCGGAGATATACTGCGAGCTCACGTTGCCCGGAAGCACAAAAGTGCCCGGGCGCATGCGTCCGCTCGTCTTGAGCGGAAAACCGCCCAGACCCTGCAGGTCGCAGCCGGCGGCGATGATCTCGTCCGAGAGCGGGGAGAGTGGGCGGGCGCCCAAGCGTCCCTGACCCACAAAAGTTGCTTCTGCGCCCAGCGCGCAGGCGACGGGCAACATAAAGCGGAGCGTGGAGCCGCTTTCACCGCAGTCAAGCGTGCCGCCGGCAAGGGCCTTGAGCAGGCCAAACTCAACACTCTTCATGGTGGGGTGGACCTGGAAGCCGTCCTCGACGGTCTCGATGCGAGCACCCAGTGCCGTAAGGCAGCGCACCGTGGCCTCGATGTCGGCGCAGGTGGTGTTGCAGGTGACGTGCGTCTCGCCGTTGGCAAGCGCAGCGCAGATGATCAGGCGATGCGCCATCGACTTGGACGCGATGGCGGGAACGGTGCCCTTGAGCGGGGACGGGGTGATGCGGGCTAGCATGCGGATGCGTCTCCCTTCTGGCCGAGGCCCTCGGCAATGAGTTCGTGGAAAGTGGAAAGCGGTGTGCGGTCGATGCTGCAGCGGCCAATGCCGTGCGGAATCACCAGGTCGATGGTGTCGCCCGCGCGCTTCTTGTCGTGGAGCGCCTCGGCAAAGACGGTATCGGCATCTAGGTCACAGCGGGTCGTGAGGCCATGACGGGCGCAGAGTTCCTCAATACGACCGGGCAGTGCGGCATCGCAAACGCCGTGCAGGGCCGCGGCGCGCGTGATGATGCCCATGCCGATCGACACACAGTTGCCGTGTCCGAGCTCAAAGTGCTCGCAGGCCTCGACGGCGTGTCCGGCGCTGTGTCCAAAGTTGAGGAGCTTGCGCTGGTTGGTTTCGCGCTCGTCGGCGACGACCACGGCGCGCTTGATGTCGATATTGCGGGCGATGATGAGCGCTACGCGGGCCACGTCGCGGTTGAGCAGCTCCAGCGTGAGCGGGGTCTTCTCCAGCTCGGCGAAGAGCTCCGGGTCGGCGATCACGGCGTGCTTGACGACCTCGCCGCAGCCGTCAGCGAACTGCTCGGGCGTGAGGGTCGCCAGGCATCCCACGTCGGCGATAACCACGCTTGGCTGCCAAAAGGCGCCGGCCAAGTTCTTGCCGGCAGCCAGGTCGATGGCGGTCTTGCCGCCCACCGACGAATCCACCATGGCGAGCAGGCTCGTCGGGATCTGCACAAACTTGCAGCCGCGCATGTAGGTGGCGGCCACAAAGCCCGCCACGTCGCCCACGACACCGCCGCCGAGTGCCACGATCACGTCGGAGCGCGAAAGCTCGTGCTCGGCCACAAACTCCAAAATGGCAACATAGGTTTCGGCGCGCTTATGGGCCTCGCCGGCTTCGAAGGTGCAGATGCTCACCTCGTAGCCTGACGCCTCCAGGCTTTGCTTAACGGGCATCTGATAGAGCGGGCCCACGTTGGTGTCCGTCACGATGACGGCGCGGGTGCCGCCGGCGGTGGTGCGGACGAGCGGACCTGCCTGCTCCAGCAAAAACGTGCCCACATGCACCTGGTAGGGGCGTGCGGTGTCGATATCGATAGTAATCGCCATAAGCTTCGGTCCTTTCGACCTGGCGTGATGGGTGGTCTAGTGGGAGGCCTCGTCGTCGAGCGCGCGCTTAATGCGGTCGCCCTCGGCAAGGAGATTCTCCAGATAGCGCTGGTCGCGGTCCTTAAGGGCGCGGCTGTAGGCGCCAAGCGATTCGATCAGATGGTCGATCTCGAAGGCGAGCGCATCGGCGTCGTCGATCATGAGCTCGGACCACATCTGAGGATTGAGGTGTGCCACGCGGGTGAGGTCGCGGTAGCTGCCGGCCGAAAAGCCGTGGTGGACCTGAGCGGTCGGGCTCTTAACATAGGCGTTGGAGACGACGTGCGCGAGCTGGCTCGTAAAGGCGATGACGCGGTCGTGCTCGGCGGCGCTCGTTACGCTGAACTTGCCAAAGCCCAGGGGACGTACCATCTCGCGCACCTGGCCCAAAAGCTCCAGCTTGAGTGCGTCGTCCACTGCGGGCGGTACAAGCACGAGCGGTGCGTCCTGGAACAGGTCGGCGCGGGAATGCGCGTAGCCCGAGAACTGCGTGCCCGCCATGGGGTGCGCGCCCACAAAGTAAAAACCGTGCTCGCGGGCAAGCTCAAAGGCGCGCTCGCACACGATGCCCTTGACGCCTACGGTGTCGATCACCACGGGGCCCATGATGGCCTCGGTGTCGGTGGCGTCGGCGAGTGCCTGGGCGTGCGCCTCGAGCCACTCGATGCAGGCCTCGGGGTAGCATGCCAGGACGATGATGTCGCACTCGCCGAGCGTCTCGTCGTTGAGCTCGCCGGCAACGGTGCCCATGCTGGCGGCCGTCATGACGTCGTCATCGGGGTCCCAGGCCAGCACACGGACGCCCGCCTGCGCATAGCCGCGGGCAAAACTGCCGCCGATGAGGCCCAGGCCCACGATGCCGGCGCACTTGGGGCCACCCTGGTTAACGCGTGCGTTTCTCACCGTGCCCATGGGCTACTCCTGAACGGTCTCTTGGCAGACGACCTCGCGGATGGCGCGGATGCGGCGCATGGTGTCGTCGAACTGGTCGGGGGTGAGGGCCTGAGCGCCGTCGGACCAAGCATGGCTCGGGTCGTCGTGGACCTCGATCTCCAGACCGTTGGCGCCGCAGGCGGTCGCCGCGAGCGCCATAGGCTCAACGTAGCGGGTGTAGCCGGTGGCGTGGCTGGGGTCGGCAACGACGGGCAGGTGCGACAGGTGGTGGAGCACCGGCACGGCGTTGAGGTCGAAGGTGTTGCGGGTGCGGGTCTCGAAGGTGCGGATACCGCGCTCACACAGGATGACGTTGTCGTTGCCCTCGCTCATGATGTACTCGGCAGCCATGAGCAGCTCGTCGACGGTGCCGGACATGCCGCGCTTGAGCAGAACCGGGGTCTGCGTCTTGCCGACCTCCTTGAGCAGGGGGAAATTCTGGGCGTTGCGAGCGCCAATCTGCATGACGTCAATCTTCTTGTCGAGGAAGACCTGCACGTCGCGCGGGTCCATGATCTCGGTGACGATCGGCATGTCGAGCTCGGCGGATGCCTCGCACAGCAGGTCCAGACCGGCGGGGCCCATGCCCTGGTAGGCGTACGGGGAAGTGCGGGGCTTGTAGGCGCCGCCGCGCAGCATCGTGGCGCCGGCTGCCTTCACGCGGCGGGCGATGCGGATGAGGTTCTCGCCCTCGACGGAGCACGGGCCGGCGATGACCTGGAACTGGTCGCCGCCGATCTTGACGCCGTGGCCGCAGTCGATGACGGAGTCCTCGGGGTGGAACTTGCGGTTGGCGCGCTTGAACGGCTCGGAGACGCGCTGCACGCGCTCGACGACGTCCATGGACTCGAGCAGGAATGGGTCGATCTTGGTCGTATCGCCCACCAGGCCGATGATCGTCTCGTTCTCGCCGCGCGAGACGTCGGTCTTCAGGCCCTTTTTCTCAATCCAGCTGACGATATGGCTGACGGCCTCGTCGCTGGCGCTCTGCTTTAAAATTGCAATCATGGTGTGCCTCTCACCTCGATGGATAACCCTTGCAAAAACGGCCCGCATCGCGAGCCGTGTATATATGGTGCATGAGAGTTTATACTATCTGATTCGCTTTTGCCTTCTAAAGTGAGCCGTTGCGCCGCGTCTTCCCCGGAATTGCAAAGCTTTTTCTTTTATTTTGATAGCCCGTGGTGCACTTGGGTATAATGCCAAACGTTGGCCCTATTAGCTCAGGGGATTAGAGCGTCTGCCTCCGGAGCAGAAGGCCGTTGGTTCGAATCCAACATGGGGCACCATCGAACGTGAGACCGTCCGAACCTCGCATGGTCCGGGCGGTTTTTCTTATACCGACGCGACGTGATGGGACGTGGTATGGCAGCAACGGATATCGAGCGCGGACTCTCGACCGCCGAGGTCGAGGAGCGCATCGCCGCCGGTAAGATCAACCGCAACATGGAGCTCAAGACCAAGTCGGTCAAAGAGCTCATCATCGAGAACCTCTGCACGCTGTTCAATTTGATCAACGTGATTTTGGCGTTCCTAGTCATTTTGACCGGTTCGTTTAAGAATCTGACGTTCCTGTTCGTGGTGTTTCTCAATACCGCCATCGGCGTCATCCAGTCCATGCGTTCCAAGAAGATGGTCGATAAGCTCACGCTGCTGACCTCCAAGAAGGCCATTGCGGTGCGCGACGGCGCCGAGGTGGAGCTCGACCTGGACCAGATCGTGCTCGACGATATCATCCGCCTGGGGCGCGGCGACCAGATTCCCGCTGACGCCGTGGTGGTTTCGGGCGAGGCGCTCGTGAACGAGAGCCTGCTGACGGGTGAGAGCGACCTCATTAAGAAACAGCCCGGTTCCGAGCTCATGAGCGGCAGCTTTATCGACTCGGGCTTGCTGCGCGCCCGCGTGATCCATGTCGGCGCCGACAACTACGTGGCCAAAATTAATAACGAGGCGAAGTACGTCAAAAAGGTCAATTCCGAGATCATGAACGCGCTTAACGCCATCGTGCGCTTTGCGAGCATCATCATGATCCCGCTCGGTTTGGCGTTGTTTGCCTCGAGTGTGAGCGAGCTGTGGGATGCCGCGGGAACCCCGGGCGATAGCGCGCTTTCGTGGTGCTTCTCCGAGCTGTTGGCTGGTCATGTGCCTTCGTCGGCGCTGCTGTCCACGGTGGGCGCCCTGCTGGGCATGATCCCGCAAGGCCTGGTGCTGCTGACCTCGTCGGTGCTCGCCATCGCCACGGTGCGCCTGGCCCGCCGCAAGGTACTCGCGCAGCAGCTCTACTGCATTGAGACGATCGCGCGCGTCGACGTGCTGTGCCTGGACAAGACGGGCACCATCACGTCGGGCCGCATGGAGGTCGAGGGTACCTATCCGCTGCCGGTCGAGGGTATGGGTGCGGGGGAGGGCGACGCCGCCGTTCCCGTCGATACCACGGTGCTCGATTTTGCGCTGGCTAACGTCGCACGTGCGACCTCGGCCGATGCCAACGAGACCTGCCAGGCGCTGCTCAACTACTACGCCGACCGCCCGGTCGAGGTGTCTGAGCCGCTGTCGGTCATTCCGTTCTCGTCGTCCAAAAAGTGGAGCGGTGCCTCGTTTGCGCAGGGCTCCTATGTGATGGGCGCGGCGCAATTTGTGCTTTCAGAGCGCGCCTTTTCGCAGGTCGAGAACCGCGTGGCCGAACTTGCCGACACCTGCCGCGTGCTTGTGGTGGCCTGCGTGGACGGCTTTACGCCCGATGGCGATATGGTGGGCGAGGCCGAGCCCGTGGGCTTTGTGACCATTCGCGACGAGATCCGCACCTCGGCCGCCGAGACCATCGGGTACTTTAACGAGCAGGGCGTGACCCTCAACGTGATCAGTGGCGACGACCCGCGTACGGTGTCGTCGATTGCGCGCGTGGTGGGCGTGCCGGGGGCGGACGCTTATGTGGACGCCACGACGCTCGATACGCCGGCCAAGCTCGATGCCGCAGTGGACCGCTACCATGTCTTTGGTCGTGTGACCCCGCAGCAGAAGCGCGAGCTCGTGCAGGCACTCAAGCGCCGCGAGCACACCGTGGCCATGACGGGCGACGGCGTTAACGATGTGCTAGCGCTCAAGGAGGCTGACTGCTCCGTCGCCATGGCGGCTGGCTCCGACGCCGCGCGTAACGTGGCCGAGATCGTACTCGTCGACAACGACTTTGCCTCGATGCCCGCCGTGGTGGCCGAGGGCCGTCGCTCCATCAACAACCTGCAGCGCTCCGCGGCGCTGTTCCTGACCAAAACGCTGTTCTCGATGGGCTTGGCGGCGCTGTGCATCGCGCTGCCGCCGTACCCCTTCGAGCCCATCCAGATGACGCTCATTAACTTCTTCTGTATTGGCGCGCCGGGCTTTGTGTTGGGCCTGGAGCCCAACAATGCTCGCGTGAAGGGATCGTTCCTGACGAACGTGCTCAAGCGGGCACTGCCGGCGTCGATTGCGGTCATTTTGGCTGCGGCGCTCGATATCTTTGTGGCGCGGGTGTTTGGCTTTAGCCAGCTCACGCTGTCTACGATGTGCCTGCTTACGTCGTGCGCGGCGAGCGTCAGCCTGATCTGGCGCATCTCGCAGCCTCTCACGCCCTTACGTGTGGTGCTCTTTGTGTTTGTAGTCGCCGGCATCCTGGTGGGCGTTATCGGATTCCCGGAGCTGCTGTCTATTGCCAACCTGACAATGGGCCAGATGGTTATCTTGGCTGCCGTCGTGGTCTTTACCTGCTCGGTGTTTTTTAAGCTCGCCACGATGATGGATTCGCTCAAGCCGCGTCGTCGTCATGCCGCAACTGGTTTTGGCCGCGGTGTTCGCGTCCGCCTGGGTCGCGGTGGCGGCAAGGTGAGCTCGACGGGTTCGACGGCGGAGCGTTTTGCCAAGCGCGTCGCCGCCGACATGGCACAGCGCCGCGAAGCTCGCACCGTTCGCGAGGCCGAGGTCCGCGCACTCGAGGGCGTGGCCCAGGCCCAGCCCAAGAAAAAGAAGGGTAGCGGAGCCAAGCGCTCTCGCGTAACCAAGTCCGCCCAAGGCATCAAAGTCTCGATGCCGAGCAAAAAGAAGAAGTAACTACGCGCCCTGGCGATGTTGAATTGGTGCCTTGCTCCTGTGGGGCCGTGGCGATGTTATGCTCTAACCTCGATTGTTTGAATTGCTTCGAAAAGAGGATGCCGTGATCTGTCCGCATTGCCTTAAGACTATCGAGGACGGCGCCTCGTTCTGCCCCTACTGCAACGCCTATGTGGGTCCGGGCGATGGTCCGGAGCACACCGAGTTCGTGTTCTGTGAGGGCTGCGGTGCCCGTCTTTCTCCGCATGATCGTACGTGCCCAAAATGCGGACGCCCCGCTCCGGGTATCCTCTCCGAGGACGCGGCCGCATCCGACCTGGCAGCGGGCCGCACGGCGGGCTTTCCGCGCCTAACGCAAGAGCAGATCGATACCGAGGTGCCGCATGCGCCGGCCTCTGCCGCTGCGGTGCTTTCGGACGCCGCCGACCCCAATGAGACCTGCGTGCTGCCGGCTTTCGATAAGGATTTCGGTATCCCCAAGGTCGATATTCCCATGCCCGTTTCCCTGCATGACGATGCTCAAAAACCCAAGCGCAAGGTGCACCCCGACGAGGACGCCTATCACAAGCACAAGCGTCATATTCCCAAGCCGCTTATCGTCATCGCGGTCCTTGCCGTCGTTTGCGGCGGTGCCTATTGGTTCGTGACGACCGATCCCATGGGTGTTATGCCCGACTTCTACGACCAGTTTGGCCAAGCTGCACAAACCACCTTCCCCACGCGCCAAAAGGGCGAGGCGACTGAGGACGATACCAAGCAGGGCGATTCTGCCGAGGTGGTCCAGGAAGAAACCGTGCTCACCGATGATCAGCTCTATACCAGGCTCGACGGTCTGTATCAGACCATCGTGTCCTACGCTGACGAAGACCAGATCGGCGAGGTCATCGATTCCTTTAACAACGGCTATCTCCGAACGCCGCTGTCCACCCGTCAGGAGCTGTCGCAGAGTGCCTACGCCCTGCGCGACCAGATCAAAAAGACGCAAGATGAGCTCAACAACCTTAAGTACCAGGACGATTCGGTCTATGCGGATGACATCGCCCACTTAAAGCAGCTTGCCGAGTGGATGTATGAGCGCGTCGACGTGATCTGCCAGAGCTGGGATATTTCGCTGGCCATTCCCGATGGCGAGTCGATGAGTTCCCACCAAAGCGAGATCCTGGCGCCCATCGCGCAGGGCGGCAATAGCGCGCTGAACCAGTACGATGCCAATGTGGGTTCCTGGAAGCCGCAGCAGCGTTCCTAAAACTAGTTCGCCATAGTCGGCATAACCTACGTACGCAATTGATGTAAGCCCGTGCTTATTGCTACAATTCGTACAAATATGCTTTAAACGCACGAGGAAGGAACCACATGTTTGGTTTTAAGAAAGAGCTCTACACGCCCGAGTATCAGCTTGTCGGCGACGAGTGCGCCGTAATCGAGACGTCGAAGGGTACCATCAAGGTCAAGTTTGACGGCGAGGGCGCTCCCATTCATGTCGCGAACTTCTGCGAGCTTTCCACGATGGGTTTCTATGATGGCCTTAAGTTCCATCGCTATGTGCCCGGTTTTGTTATCCAAGGTGGCGACCCCAATACCCGCGACATGTCCGGCGCCGACGTCGCCGCCGGTCTTGAGGGCCCCGACGGCATGCCCGGTACCGGTGGCCCCGGCTACTGCATCAAGGGCGAGTTCGCCACCAATCCGCGCAACAGCCATGTCGATGGCGCCCTTGCCATGGCACGCTCCATGGACCCCGATTCCGCGGGTTCGCAGTTCTACTTCTGCCTGGGCGCCCAGCATAACCTCGATTCCGGTTACACCGTCTTTGGTACCACGGTCGAGGGTCTCGATGTGATTTCGCAGCTGCGTGCCGGCGACGAGATCGTCCATGTCGAGATCGTTCACGAGTAAAGGGGACTTCCTTGAATAGCCAGCTGATCCAACAGGGCCGCGCCGCTTACCGCGCGGGTGATTTTTCCGCTGCAGCCCAGATGCTTGGGGCGGCAAAGACTCCCGATGAGATTATGGGCGAGGCAGATCACCTTCGTGGCAACGCCTTGATGCACCTGGGCATGTATGCCGAGGCCGCCGAGGCCTATGCCGCCGCCCTCAACGACGGCACCTACGGCAAGCGCGGCGCGCTGCTCACCAACCGCGGCAAGGCGCTTGCCGCCGTGGGCGACTACACGACGGCCGCTCAGGCGTTCTCTGCTGCTACGCAGGATGCTTCCTATGCCACGCCGTTCAAGGCCTATCTGGGCCTGGGCAATGCGCTGTTCCAGTCGGGCGACTATGCCAACGCAGGAACCGCCTTCCGTCAGGCTGCCATCGACGGCGCCAATCCGGCTCCTGCCGCCGCACTCGGCGAGCTCGGTCGTTGCTTCATTAAGCTCGGCCGTCCGGCGGATGCCGTGGAGACCTACCGCACGGCTATCGACTTTGCCGGCCCCCGCGACGACACGCGTGCGCTCAACGCCGGCATGGGTCAGGCGCTTTCTGCCGCCGGCCGTCCCTCCGACGCACTCGACGCCTTTAACGCCGCTACTGCCGATGGCATCTACCAGCTCACCTCCGAGCAGGCCGATGAGCTTGCCCGCGTGCACGATTCGCTTGCCGCGCTGTCTGCCCAGACGGCTATGGCCACGGCTCCGGCGCCCGCGATGGACGCTCCTGCCGTCGATCCGCTCGATCCTACGGGCGCGACCGGTCAGTTTATGCCCGATCCCTCGGACACCGGCTTCTTTACGCTGTCCGAGTCCGAGATGGTCCAGCAGGACCGTCAGGATCGTAAGCAGGCCAAGGTCCGTCGTCGCCATCGCCACACGGGTCTTAAAGTCTTCATCGTGCTGCTTCTGCTCATTTTGATCGCCGCGGGCGGTCTGGGCTTTGCCTACACGCGCGGCTTCGGCTTCCCGTCTCAGGAGTCTGTCGTTACCGATCTGTTCCAGGCTGCCGGCGACGGTGACGCCGCAAAGGCCGAGTCTTGCCTGGCCTCGAGCCTGTCCGAGGACGCTAAGTCGATGATCATCTCCTCGATTCCGCAGGGTGCCACCGTGTCCGTCGAGGGCATGGATCAGTCCATGACCGAGACGACCGCCAAGGTGAAGGCATCGCTGTCCAAGGGCGGCGAGCAGGAGTACACCGTCAAATTCGTGCGCTCCGACAACCATATCGGCTGGGCCGTTTCTTCGCTTGATATGGATTTCTCGGCTGCTGACAACCAGTAGTGACCTTATGGGATTTAGCTTTGCCCGGCGCTTCACCGCAAGTGAGGCGCCGGGCTTGCGCTAGTATGATGAGCTAGTAGTTTTCCAGCAATCATCCAACACATCAGGAGTTGCGTTGTTTTCTTTGATGGATATGTTCTTCGGTAGCTATGCGGGCGATCTTGCCATCGACCTCGGCACCGCCAATACGCTTGTCTCCGTGCGCGGCAAGGGCATCGTCATTCGCGAGCCCTCTGTTGTCGCCATCGACAAGAACGACGAGCGCATCTTGGCGGTCGGTATCGAGGCAAAGCGCATGCTCGGCCGTACGCCCGGCAACATCGTGGCCGTTCGTCCCCTGAAGGACGGCGTCATCGCCGACTTCGATGTTACCGAGGCCATGCTTCGCTACTTTATCGACAAGGCGTCCGAGAAGCGCTATCCGTGGACTCCGCGTCCGCGTGTTGTCGTCTGCGTTCCCTCCGGTGTCACGTCGGTCGAGAAGCGCGCTGTCTTTGAGGCCACGATCCAGGCCGGTGCCCGCCAGGCCTATCTGATCGAAGAGCCCATGGCGGCTGCCATCGGCGCCGACCTGCCCGTCGAGGAACCCACCGGCTCCATGGTCATCGACATCGGTGGCGGTACCACCGAGGTTGCCGTTATCGCTATGGGCGGCATCGTCGTCTCGCAGTCCATCCGTATTGCCGGCGACGAGTTCGATCAGGCCATCCTCACGCACGTTCGTGATGCCTACAACCTGGCCATCGGCGAGCGTACGGCAGAGGACATCAAGATCAAGGTCGGCTCCGCCGTGCCGCTCAAGGATGAGCTCGACGTCGAGGTCAACGGCCGCGACGTGATCACCGGTCTGCCCAAGACCGTGCGCATCGAGAGCGAGGAGATTCGTCGCGCACTCAACAAGCCGCTCGACGAGATGGCCAAGGCCGTCAAGGACGCACTCGACGCTACGCCTCCCGATCTTGCCTCGGACCTTATGTACTATGGCATTTTGCTGACCGGTGGCGGCGCGCTGCTGCGCGGTCTCGATGTGCGCCTGCGCGATGAGACCGGCGTTTCGGTCAACGTCAGCCCCACGGCGCTCGATAACGTTGTTAACGGCTGTGCCCGCGTGCTCGAGGCCAATGCGTTTGATGGCGGCTTCGTCCAGACCAATGCTTAATTTCCAAAAGGTGGATTCCATTTGGCACGATCTTCGGGTTTCTCCACAAATCTGAATACCAAGCGACAATCAACGGGTATGCGCCCGTTGATTGTTTTCAGCCTGATTTCGGTGTTGCTGCTCACGTTTTACATCCGGGAGGGCGAAGCAGGACCGATTCATGCCGTGCGCTCGGGCGTGACGACGATTACCTCGCCGGTGCGCTTTGTGGGCTCGGCTGTGGCGGCTCCCTTCAATGCGATCGGAAACGTGTTCTCTAACCTTACGGCGTCGCAGGACACGCTTGACGAGCTTAAGAAGCAAAACGAGGAACTGACCTCTAAGGTTGCTGAGCTCTCCGAGGCTCAAAAGACTGCCGAGCGCCTGGAGGGCCTGGTCGGCCTGCAGTCGACCTACAACCTCAAATCGACCGCAGCTCGTATCGTTGGTGCCTCGGGCGATGCCTGGACTTCGACCGTAACCATCGACAAGGGCTCTGCCGACGGCCTTACCATCAACATGCCCGTGACGAGTTCTGCCGGTGTTATCGGCCAGATCATCGAAGTTTCGGCCAAGACATCGACCGTGCGCCTGATTGGCGACGAGAACTCGGGCGTGTCCGCCATGGTGCAGGACACTCGCGCCCAGGGCATGCTGCAGGGTCAGGCTGACGGCACGCTGCGTCTTGAGTACGTGAGCGTTGACTCCGATGTTAAGGTTGGCGACATCATCGTTACTTCTGGCATCGGTGGCGTGTTCCCCAAGGGCCTACCGCTCGGCACCGTCTCGTCGGTTGAGAAATCTGCAAACGACGTGTACTACACCATTGTGGTGCGCGCTCAGACAACGGCCGAGAACAACGAGGAAGTGCTGGTCATTACCTCGCTGACCGACGAACAGTCGGCCTCGGATGAGGACGTGAGCACCGCTAATAGCACGCCGCAGGGAACGTCGCGCGATGCTGCGACCAAGACGAAGGACGAGAGCTCGGATGACAGTTCCGACACGTCCGAGACGACCGATTCCGGCTCGAGCGAATAGGGGGGCATGTCCATGGATCTACACGAGCAGGGGATGAGCTCCCGCACGTTTGCAATCGCCGCCATCGTGTGCGTGCTGCTGCAGGCAGGCCTCGCACCGCAGATCTCCATTGCGGGCGGTCGCGTCAACTTCATGATTATCCTGGTGTGCCTAAGCGTGTTCTCGGGCGACCCGACCCGTGCCGTCGCGTGCGGGTTTTGCAGCGGCTTGTTCTATGACCTGTCCGCTGCCGTGCCGGTGGGCGTTATGTCGCTGCTGCTGACGGTGGGCAGTTTTGCCCTGGTGCACAGCTCTGCCGGTCAGACGGGCGGCTCCCCGAGCGCGCGCGGTATTACCGTGGGCGCCTTCGCGCTTGCCATCAACGTGGTCTACAGCATCATCTTGCTGTTTATGGGTCTGGAGACGAGCTTTGTGGTGGCTATTTTTGGCCACGCACTGCCGTCTTCGATCCTGACGGGTCTGGTTGCCATTCCGTTTTTGATGTCCGGTGTCGTGCCGCAGTCCGGTTACGGATTCTCCGCACGCGGTGGTCGTCAGACGGGCATGCGCTTCAAGCCCAAGACCCGCAAACTCAAATAGGGGAGGCCCGTAGATGTCTTCCCAGATGACGGTCATCATCGCCGGTATCGTGCTGGTCGTGGCCATTGTGGTCGCGCTGGTCATCATGCGCCGCGGCGATTCCCGTTTTACCTACGACACACAGCATGGAACGGCCCCGCGTGCCACCGAGGGCGAGGGCAATACCGCCGCTACCGCCTTCAAGGGTCGCTTCTCTATCCTCACCGCCGGCGTGGGCGCGATGTTTGCCGCGCTCGCCGTCAAGCTGTGGGGTATGCAGATGGTCTCGTCGGACTACTACGACAAGCAGGCCAAGAGCAACCAGACCCGTACTGTCACCACGCCGGCTGTGCGCGGGCGAATCCTTGATCGCAATGGCGTGGCACTTGTGCAAAACCGTCCCTCACTTGCCGTTGTCGCCTATCGCGACCTGGCCGATGACACTGTGCTGGTTCGCCATCTTGCCAACGTGCTCGGTATGCCCTACGTCGCGGTGCTGCGCAATATCCAGGACAATTCCGAGGGCGCCCAGAGCCTGCATACCATCGCGACGGACGTGCGCCGCTCCACGGTTGCCTATATTCAGGAGCACGCCGGCGAGTTCCCTGGCGTGAAGATTGCCGAGCGCACCGAGCGCCAGTATCCATATGGCGAGACGGCATGCCATATCTTGGGCTATACCGGCACCATTACCTCCGAGCAGCTCGAGGCCCAGAATAAGAAAACCTCTGGCGATGATGATGCTTCTGCTGGCCGGATTACGTACCAGTCGGGCGATATCGTGGGCCAGGCGGGTGTTGAGAGCTACTACGAAAACCTGCTGCAGGGTATTCGTGGCGAGCAGACCGTCAAGGTCGATGCCTCGGGCAACGTGACTGGTCAGGCCGGCGCCGTGCCCGCCAAGGCCGGCTCCGACATTAAGCTCACGCTTGACCTCAAGATTCAGCAAGCCTGCGAGACGGCGTTGGCGAGCGCTATCGAACTCGCCAAGACCACGGGCTACAGCAACGCCGGCAACGGCGCCGTGGTGTGCCTCGATCCCAACAACGGCGAGATTCTGGGCATGGCGAGCGAGCCCAAGTTCGATCCGTCCGTCTTTATCGGCGGCATCTCAAATGACGTGTGGACCGAGCTCAATGATGACAAGGGTTCGCACCCGCTGCTCAACCGCGCCATTAGCGGACAGTACATGTCGGCCTCGACCATCAAGCCGCTCTCGGCACTGGCCGGTCTTGAGTTTGGAACCTACACTTCAACGCAGACAACCAACTGCACGGGCTATTGGACGGGCCTGGGCAAGGCTTGGGGCAAGCGCTGCTGGCTGACGTCTGGCCACGGCACCATGACGCTGCAGTCGGGTATCGCCAACTCGTGCGACCCCGTCTTCTACGACATGGGCAAGGCCTTCTTTTATGACGAGCAACATTCCGAGGGCCTGCAGGAGGTCTTTCGTCGCTGGGGCCTAGGCAAGACCTGCGGTATCGATCTGCCGAGTGAGGGCGCGGGCCGTATTCCCGATGCCGAGTGGAAAGAGTCGTACTTTACCGACGCCTCTGCCGAGGACCGCAAGTGGAATGCCGGCGATATGACCAACATTGCCATCGGCCAGGGCGACATTTTGGTGACGCCCCTGCAGATGGCGTGCGCCTATATGGGTCTTGCCAACGGCGGCAAACAGTACGTGCCTCACGTGTTTTTGTCTGCCGTGTCGCGCGATGGCGACGGCGATGCCTATAAGTACAACGGCAAGGGCAAGAAGAAGCGCCTGGAGGCCAAGATCAACAGCGATTCGGATTTGACTCTTGTTCGCAACGGCATGCACGACGTGATTTACACGGCATCGACGTCCCTGGCGGCTCACTTTGGCACCCTGACGCCGCAGGTGTACGGCAAGTCGGGCACGGGCGAGAAAAGCGGCGAGGACGAATACGCGTGGTTCTGCGCCTATGCACCGGCCGATGATCCCAAGTATGTCATCGCTACTGTCCTGGAGCAGGGCGGCGGTGGTTCGGATACCGCGATGCATGTCGTGCGCGACGTGCTCGGCGTGATTTATGACGAGCCCGATACCTCTTCGGCCTCGGGCGATTCTTCGGTTCGATAGGAGGTTGCGATGGATTTTTCTCCGGCGGATCTGTTCCGTTCAACCAAGACCGGCTCTCGCAGCAGCCTGGACCGCGTCAACAAGCAACTTTCGGCCTCGCGCGGTACGTTTCGCCAAAAGGTGCATATCGGTGTGCTGCTGGCTACCGTCGCGCTCGTTGCCTATGGCGCCATCATTATTTGGTCGGCGTCACAGTTTAAGGCCGACGCCTCATTCTCGCGCCACCTGCTGGGAATTGGTATCGGGGCGTTGCTGGCGGTGCTGGTCTGGCGTACCGACCTGCGCGGTATTTCCAATTTTTCGACGGCGTTGCTCGTCATCGACCTGATCGTGATCTTCTCGCCCAAGATTCCGGGTCTGTCCTATACGGGCGGTCTGGGCATGACGGGCTGGATCAAGATTCCCGGTATCGGTTTGACATTCCAGCCCGTTGAGCTTGCCAAGCTCATCACCATCTTCTTTATCGCCACGCTTGGCTCGCAGTATAACGGCCGCATCGATACCGTTCGCGACTACGTCAAGCTCTGCGGCATGCTGTCCATCCCGTTTTTGGCCGTCGTTGCCATGGGCGACCTGGGCTCGGGCCTGGTCGTGCTGGTCTCGGGCGCCATCGTCATCTGCATGAGCGGTGCGCGCCGCGAATGGGTGCTGTCGACCCTGGCCCTGCTTGTGGGCCTGGTGGCCCTCGTTCTGGCGCTCGATTCGGTCTTTGATTCGTTGCTCGGCCACGATGTGCTCATCAAGCAGTATCAGATGAACCGCCTAACGGTCTTTATCGACCCCGATAATGCCGATTCGGACGATGCCTACAACCTGCAGCAGTCGCTTATCGCCGTTGGCTCGGGCGGCTTCTTTGGTAAGGGTTTAGGCCATGCGACGCAGTCGGCCGGCGGCTTTCTGCCTGAGTTCCACACCGACTTCGTCTTCGCCTTCCTGTCCGAGACCTTTGGCTTTTGCGGTTCCTTTTTGCTCCTGTGCCTCTACGTGCTGCTGATCTTTTCGACGATTCGCGTCGCCTTTAAGTGCGAGTCGCTGTTCTTGCGCCTTTCGTGTGTGGGCATCGTTGGCATGTGGGCGTTCCAGACCTTCGAAAACATCGGCATGTGCATCGGCATGATGCCGATTACCGGTATTCCGCTACCGTTTATTAGCTTTGGTTCGTCTTCGATGATGATTCAGCTGCTGACGGTGGGTATCGTACAATCCATATGGCGGCATCGTTCGGGCGCCGCGTAACCGCTTGAGGGGTTTGCTATGAAAATTCCCGTAGATAAGCTGACCCGCGCTTTTAAGATGGGCGCGTCCGTTAAGAAGGATTCCGATACGCCGGTGCGCGTCTCGGTCTATTTGGATTCGTCCGCCTCGCGCTTTCTGGCCGAGACGGTGCGTGACGCCTTTGTGCCGCAGACGACCTCGGGCATTGTGCGCGTCGAGCGTTTGGGGGAGGAGCGAATTGCTCCAAAGACCGATACCGATGTGGTACTGGTGCTCTCGTGCGGTTCCGACCGCTTGGAGAGTGCCGTGCAGGAGCTCGTGATCGCCGGCGCGCCCGTGTGCGTGCTTGCCGAGTCTGCTGTGGAGGTGCCGTTTATCGAGGAGTCCACGCCTATGCTCGGCGTGGTAGCGGCAACCGATAAGACGTATCTGCTCGAGACGCTTGCCCGCTGGATTCTCGATCGCACCGACAAGGAAACGGCTTTTGCGGCGAACTTTGCCTTCATGCGCATCGCGGCGGCCAATCGTATCATCACCTCGTGCGCGCTCACCAATATGGCGACCGGTGCGCTGGTGTTTTTGCCGGGCGCCGATTATCCCGTGATGGCGCTGGCGCAGGTGGGCATGCTCTTTGAGCTCGCTGCCGTCTTTGGACGCGGCATTAAGCCTGAGCGCGGCTACGAGGTCGCGGGCGTGCTTGCCGGCGGTCTTGTGATCCGCGCGGTCACCAGCGCGCTCGTCAAGCAGACGCCACATATTGGGTTTGCCGTCAAGGCGCTTACTGCCGCCGCGGGCACCTATGGCATGGGCCGTGCGCTCGTTTCGCTCTACGAGCGCGATGTCGACTACAGCCGTGCCAACGAGGTGGTCACTGCCACGTTCTCCCGCGTTCGCGATCTGGTGACCACGGTCGCGGGCGCTACCCGTCCTATGGCGTCCTACGAGGACGCATCCGATCTCGCTGCTTAGGGGTTTTCCGTTGCGCGTTCCGTATCAAGACTGTTTTCATTTAATTGAGCCGCTGCTCGCCAAGGTCGAAAAGCCGAGTCGCTATATCGATCACGAGTGGGGCACGCTTTCAAAGGCCGATGCCGACTACCGTTGCTGCCTGATCTACCCGGATGTGTACGAGGTCGGTCTGCCCAACCATGGTATCGCCATCCTCTACAACATCCTTAACCAGGCCGAGGGCATCTCCTGCGAGCGTGGCTATGTGCCGTGGCCCGATATGGGTGACGCCATGCGCGAGGCGGGTATTCCGCTGCTGTCGCTCGAGGGTGCCGCCCCCGTCGCTTCGTTTGATATCGTCGGTCTGCATGTGCCGCACGAGATGGCGGTGACGAACTTCCTTGAGGCACTCGACCTCGCTGGCATTCCGCTGTTAGCGGCCGACCGAGGTGAAGACGACCCCATCATCATCGCCGGCGGCCCCTCGGTGTACAACCCCGAGCCGTACGCGGCCTTCTTCGATGCCATCCTCATCGGCGAGGGCGAGGAATCGCTGCTCGAGACCTGCCAGCTGCATCGTCGCCTGCGCGACGAAGGAGTCCCGCGCGCGCAGATTGTTGAGCAGTTTGCATCCATTGCCGGCAACTACGTGCCGTCGCTCTATGAGGTTCGTCACGACGAGCCCTGCTCGCCGCATGGCTACACCGTGCCGCGCGAGGGCAAGGATGCGCCGACCGTGGTCTACAAACGCGTCGTCGAGGATTTCGGCGCCACGAATCCGCTGTCGCAGTCGTGCGTGCCCTATGCGCAGCTGGTTCACGACCGCCTGTCTATCGAGATTCTGCGCGGCTGCGCTCGCGGCTGTCGTTTTTGCCAGGCCGGCATGACGTATCGCCCGGTGCGTGAGCGTTCGGCCGACCAGATCGTCTCGTCGGTGATTCAGGGTCTGGAAAAGACCGGCTATGACGAGGTGTCGCTGACCTCGCTCTCCACGACCGACCACTCCTGCATTCGTGACGTGCTTGGCAGGCTCAACCGTCGCCTGGAGGATACGGGTATTCGCGTGTCTATTCCGTCGCAGCGCTTGGATTCGTTTGGCGTGGATATGGCCGAGTCGGTCGCCGGCGAAAAGAAGGGCGGCCTGACGTTCGCGCCCGAGGCCGGCAGCCAGCGCATGCGCGACATCATTAACAAGAACGTGACCGAGGAGGACCTGGACCGTGCGGCCAAGGCGGCCTTCGAGGCCGGCTGGAACCGCATGAAGCTCTACTTTATGATGGGCCTTCCCGGCGAGCGCGACGAGGACATCGTGGCCATCGCCAATCTGGCCGATCACGTGCTGGAGCTCGGTCGTTCCGTGGTGCCCAAGGCTCGTCGCGGCTCGATCTCGGTGTCCATCTCGGTTTCGGTGTTTATCCCCAAGGCTGCCACGCCGTTCCAGTGGTGCCCGCAGCTCGACTACGACGACGTCAAGCGTCGCCAGAAGCTGCTTATCACGAGCGTTCGCAACCGTGCCGTCCGCGTGCATTACCACGATGCCGAGACCTCGCTCATCGAGGCCGCGCTCTCCCGCGCCGGTCGTGACATGACGCCCGTCATCATCGATGCTTGGCGCTCGGGGTCTCGCTTTGACGCCTGGGTAGAGCATTTCTCGCTCGATAACTGGAAGGAGGCTGCTGCCAAAAACGGCATCGACCTCAATGAGCTTGTGCACCTGCCCTACGAGTTGGACTGGCGTCTGCCGTGGGAGCATGTGAGCCCCGGCTGCACGCGCGGCTTCCTCGAGCGCGAGTACCGTCGCTCGCTCGAGGGTGTCACGACTCCCGACTGCACTCGCACGTCGTGCACCGGCTGCGGAATCTGCCCCACGCTCCACGCCAAGAATGTATTGATGGGTGATCGCGCATGAGTGAGCGCCTGACCGACAACCCCACGCTCTTTAGACTTCGTGTTCGCTATGGCAAGCGCGATCGCCTTAAGTACCTGGGCCATCTCGAAGTAATCCATACCATTGAGCGCATCGTGCGCCGTGCGGGACTTCCCTATGCCGTCACGCAGGGCTTCTCTCCGCACATGCGCGTGGGCTTCTCTTCGGCGCTACCGGTGGGTACGTCGTCGACCTGCGAGTGGTATGACCTGTTTATGACCGAGTTCGTGGCGCTCGACGAGGCGTTTGGGCGCCTGGCTGCGGCCTCTCCGGCCGATCTGGCGCCCATCGAGGCGGCGTACATCGACGTGCGCACGCCGGCGCTCACGGCTCAGCTTACGCGTCTGTCGTACCGTATCGACTTGCACCTGGACCCCGAAGCCCCCGTGAGCGCCGACGAGGTGCGCGCTGCGATTGACACGCTGCGCGCGGGTCATGGTATTGACTATGCGCGCGGCAAAAAGAGCAAGCGCTTAGACCTTGACCACACACTGGTGGGCTATGAGATCACGGCGGGGGAGCGTCCGGACCATCTGGTGCTCATGCTCGACACCCATGCCGACAACGAGGGCTCCATGCGTCCGGAGATTTTGCTTTCTGCTGCTGATGTTTTGTTGCAGGGCTTGACCCCGGGCGTCGATGCACCTATTGTTTCCACCGGTATGCAAGACCTCGTGACCATCTGCTCCTACGATGTCGAGCGTCAGAATCAAGCATGCGAGGACGACGAGGGCCGACTCGTCAGCCCCATACCTGTGCGAACTTGTGGATTTGCTCCACATACTCGTTGACGGGGGTATTTTCGCCTGCTACTATATTCGGCTGTTGCACTAACTGATGCATGAAGGGCAAGTAAACATGTACGCAATCGTTAACACGGGCGGCAAGCAGTACAAGGTCGCCACCGACGATGTCATCACCGTCGAGAAGATCGAGGGCAATGAGGGCGACAAGGTCACCCTGCCGGTCATCTTCCTCAACGATGGTAAGAAGATCGTCACCGATCCCGACAAGCTGGCCAAGGCCAAGGTTACCGCTCAGATCGTTGAGCAGTTCAAGGGCGAGAAGCAGCTGGTCTTCAAGTTCCACAAGCGTAAGCGCTATCGTCGTCTGAAGGGTCACCGTCAGCAGCTCACCAAGCTGAAGATCGTGAAGGTCCAGGCTACGTCCCGCGCCAAGAAGGCTGTCAAGGCAGAGGCCGAGGCTGTTGCCGAGGCTCCCGTCGCCGAGTAGATTACACTCGTAACGAAAGAGTAGGTATACACAATGGCACACAAAAAAGGACTCGGTTCCTCCCGTAATGGCCGTGACTCCCGCGGTCAGCGCCTTGGCACGAAGCGCTATGCCGGCCAGACGGTAACCACGGGCACGATTCTCGTCCGCCAGCACGGCACGCACATCCACCCGGGTGAGAACGTTGGCCGTGGCAAGGACGACACGCTGTTCGCGCTGGTCGACGGTACCGTTGAGTTCCACAAGGGTATCAAGCACAGGGTCAGCGTACGCCCGCTCGCGAACGCGTAATTTACCCTTCATAGAGCACATATGTGGGAGGCACTTGAGTTTTAGGATTCAAGGGTCTCCCTCTTTTTGTAGGAGGCGATTCTGTTGTCACAGTTCACCGATATCAGCCGCATTAACGTGTGCGGCGGCGACGGCGGAGCCGGATGCATGTCGTTTAGGCGCGAGGCATTTGTCCCCAAGGGCGGCCCCGATGGCGGCGACGGCGGTCGTGGCGGCAATGTTGTCATTCAGGCCGATGCTCAGCTGTCTTCGCTGATCGATTACCGCTTCAAGCATCACTTCCGCGCCGAGCGCGGCACGCATGGGCAGGGTGCCCGTCGTAACGGTAAGAGCGGCGAGGACCTGATCCTGAAGGTTCCCATGGGCACCGTGGTGCGCGAGCTCGACCCCGAGACGCAGACCCCGATGTTCGAGATTGCTGACCTGGTGCACGATGGCGAGCGCGTTGTCGTGGCGCCCGGCGGTGCCGGTGGCCTGGGCAACACGCACTTTGTGACGTCGGTGCGTCGCGCGCCCGCGTTCGCTCAGCTGGGCGAACCGGCCGAGGAGCACTGGATTGAGCTTGAGATGAAGCTTATGGCCGATGCTGCGCTCGTGGGTTTCCCCTCGGTGGGCAAGTCCTCGCTTATCGCGCGCATGAGTGCCGCCCGTCCCAAGATCGCCGACTATCCGTTTACAACGCTCGTGCCGAACCTCGGCATGGTGCGTGCCGGTGAGTATTCTTACGTCGTTGCCGACGTTCCTGGTTTGATCGAGGGCGCGAGCGAGGGCAAGGGCCTGGGCCACCAGTTCCTGCGCCACATTGAGCGCACGGCGCTCATCATGCATGTCGTTGACATGACGGGCGGGTTTGAGGATCGCGATCCGGTCGAGGATTACCGTATCATCAACCGTGAGCTCGAGCAGTATGGCGCCGAGCTTTCGGAGCGTCCGCAGATCGTCGTCGCCAACAAGTGCGATGCGCCGGGCACGGCCGACATGATTGCCGACCTCAAGCGCGCCGCGCTCGACGATGGACATATGTTCTTTGCCGTGTCCGCCGTGACGGGCGCCGGCCTCAACACGCTGATGCTTGCCGTGGGCGAGCAGGTGGCTAAGCTGCGTGCCGAGTTGGTGGTCTCCGCTGAGCCAGTCGATCTGCGCGACGAGGAGTGGGAGCGCCGCCGTCTGCAGCGCGAGAAGCGTTTCCGCATTGTCCAGGAAGAGCCCGGTGCCTTCCGTGTGGTTGGTCGCGCGATTGAGCGCATGGTCATCCAGACCGATTGGGAAAACGAGGAAGCTGTCATTTATCTGCAGCACAAGTTTGCGCGTATGGGTGTTGACGACGCGCTCGAGAAGGCCGGTTGCCGTGCGGGCGACGAGGTCCGCATTTGCCAGCGCGCCTTTGACTTTGAGGGCGCTGAGGACTTCTTGGAGTACGAGGAGCTCGAGGACGCTGGTGAGGACGTTGCCGTTGAGGCCATTGACGTGGCCGATGCTGCGGATGAGGGCGTCGAGGCTATCGATGCGGCTGATGCCGCGGACGATGCCGAGACCTCGGAGGGCGAGTAAGCCATGTCGCTGCGCGGTGGAATCGGTTTGCCCGAGCTGCCCATAAAAGAGGGCAAAGAGTTTCGGCTTGGCATTATGGGCGGCACCTTCGACCCGATTCATTACGGGCACCTGGTGACTGCCGAGCAGGCGCGCGAGTCGCTCGACTTGGACGCCGTGCTCTTTATGCCGGCGGGCTCTCCCGCCTTTAAGCTTGACAAGCCGGTTACGCCTGCCGAGGACCGTTATGCCATGACGGTCCTCGCCACCGCCGCGAACCCGGCCTTTTTGGCGAGCCGGTTCGAGATTGACCGTCCGGGCGTAACCTATACGGCCGATACGCTTCATGCCCTTCGCGACTTTTACCCGCCGCAGGTAAAGCTCTACTTTATTACGGGCGCCGATGCGATTATCGATATTGTGACCTGGCATGATGCCGAACGAATCGCTGAGCTTGCTACCTTTATTGCGGCGACGCGACCGGGCTTTGATATCGATACGGCGCGTGCCCGAATCAAAGAGTCGGGGCTGCCGTTCGACGTGCGCTATATTCAGATTCCGGCGCTAGCGATCAGCTCGACGAACATTCGTAAGCGAGTTGCCCGCGGCATGAGCGTGCGCTATCTTACGAGCGAGTCCGTGCTCGGCTACATTCGCAAGCGCAGGCTATATGCCGATTTGGGCCAAGAAGATTTTGAGTGATGGGGGCTACGTTGTCGGTAGAGGATCAGTTTGAGGGCGATGAGCGCGCGCTGCTCAAGCGCATTCAAGAACTGCTCGATGTTCGCATGAAAGATAAGCGCAAGCGCTATGTGCATTCGCTGGGTGTTGCCGAGACCGCACTTCATCTGGCCGAGGTCTACGGCGTTGACCGCTTTGATGCGGCTGCCGCCGGCTTAATTCACGATTGGGACAAGGTTCTTTCCGATGACGAGCTCGTGGCCCGCGCGCTTCACTATGGCATCAAGGTTGCCGGCTCTCCTTCCGCTGCGACGCCGCTTTTGCATGGCCCTGTTGCCGCCCATGAGCTTCCGCAGCTTTTTCCCGAGCTGTCGCCGGCTGTTTTCCAGGCTGTCGACCGTCACACCGTGGGTGCCTGCGACATGACGCCGCTCGATATGGTGGTCTTTGTGGCAGATGCCATCGAGCCCAACCGTCACGGCGACTATGCCCATGCGCTGCGCAAGATGGTGGGGGAGTCGACGCTTGACGAGTTGTTCTTCTCCTGTTTTGCGCAGGGTCTGGTCTATGTGATCCAGTCCGGGCGCTATCTTTATCCCACGGCTATTACGATTTACAACCATTACGCCCAGCTGCGCTAGCTCGGGTGTGTCTAGAAAGAGGTATTCCATGGCCGATGAGACCATGACCGACGAGCAGATTCTTGAAGGTGTGGAGCACAAGAGCTTCGTTGCCACGTCCGACCGCACCGCTGCCTCGCTGTCCACGAGCGGTGTCGCCGCCGAGGATGTCGCCCGCGCCGCCGCGCAGGCCGCCTACGACAAGAAAGGCGAGGACGTGCAGGTGCTCGATCTGACCGAGCTCTCCGACGTGTGCGATTACTTTGTGCTCGCCACCGGTACCAATAACCGTCAGGTCGATTCGATCGTCGACGAGATCGAGGAGAAGGTCGCCGAGGCTTGCGGCGAGCATCCGTTCTCCATCGAGGGCCGTGAGCAGAAGACCTGGATGCTCATGGACTACGGTTCGGTTGTCGTCCACGTCTTCACTCCCGAAGCCCGCGACTTCTACCGCCTAGAAAAGCTCTGGGGTGACGCCCCCCAGCTCCCCCTCAATCTCCTCTAGTAGCTCATTTGATACGGGGATTTTTAGCTAGCTTCGCGCATTTCGCCGGGCAGTTGCGGTTTTCCGCACCTGCCCGGCTTTCTTTTTGCCTAAAGGCGGTTAATCGTTGAAGCGGGATTGGCGGCCGAAGGATAGGGCGGTGTCGCCGAACTTGTCTCGGACGGCATCGATCGCGACTGAGAGGTCGCGACGGTCGCTTGATTGGGCTCCGCGGTCGTCGACTTCGCAGAACAGGTCGGTCTGGATGCCGCCCTGATGGTCAAAGTCGCTCATCCCGATACCCGCCAGACGCACATGCATGCCTTCCTGCCAGATGTTGTCGAGCAGTTCGAGCGCAACCGCCACAAAGATGTTCTCATCGTCGGTGGGGTGGGGAAGCCGGCGCTGTGCCGAGCGACCGCTTCCATACGAATACTTGAGCTTGAGCGTCACCGTGGCGCCCGTCAGTCCCTGACGGCGCAGGCGGCGTCCCACTGACTCGCCCAACAGCGCAATCGCCGCTTCGATGTCCCCGCGCTCAGTCAAATCTTTCGCAAAGGTGCGCTCATTGCTCACCGATTTAACCTCGCGCTCTTCATCGAGACTCGTGACTTCGGAGATTTCAAGTCCCAGCGCACGCTGACGCATACGTTCGCCGTTGACGCCAAAAATAGAGGCCAAGGTGGATTCCGGCGCGCGTGACAGCTCGCCGAGCGTGTAGATGCGCATACGGCGCAGTCGCTCCTCGGCCGAGCGCCCGATGCCGCTCATGGCAGATACCGGCAGCGCGGCCAAAAAGCGCTGCTCGGTTCCGGGGCGCACGATGGTCAGCCCAAACGGCTTATCACGCTCGCTTGCGATCTTTGCGACCGTCTTGTTGCAGCCCACGCCAATGGAGCAGGTCACTCCCAGCGCTGCCACGCGGTCGCTTATACGCCGCGCAACCAGTAGCGGGTCTTCGGGCGCAAAGCGACCCGGTGTGATATCGATAAAGGCTTCGTCGATGGATACGCGCTCAACGCGCGGCGTCTCCTCGGCAAGAATTGCCATGACCTGCGCGCTCACCTCGCGGTAGCGATCAAAGTGCCCGTGCGTCCAAATGGCTTGCGGGCACAAGCGCCGCGCCTCGGCCGAGGCCATGGCAGAGTGCACGCCAAAGCGACGCGCCTCATACGAACACGTGGACACGACGCCACGCGAATCGGCGTCTCCGCCCACGATGAGCGGCTTTCCGCGCCACTCGGGGTGGTCGAGCATCTCCACGCTCGCAAAAAACGCATCGAGGTCCATGAGGCCCACCGCCGGACCCGTCCAGGGGGGCGGCGTGACGCCCATGGCATCCTCATAACCGTATGTATGTTCGCGTCTTTCCATGTCATGAGTATACCGCGCAGCTCATGTGGGGTGCGTGTATGTGCTTGCAAATCCCGAATTCTTGTCTAAGATATGGATTTGCCCTCGACTACACCGAAGAAGTTGGTCTCACGGACTTCACCTGCCCGCGTCGATGGCGTATTATGTTCAACTGTTTGTTTGTAGTTGCAGCCTAAAGCTGCTTGGTTGGAGGAGTTTCCTTTGGCAGTCAAGATTCGCCTTGCTCGTCACGGCGCTAAGAAGCGTCCGTACTACCGTGTCGTCGTCGCCGATTCCCGCGCCCCGCGTGACGGTCGTATCATCGAGGAGGTTGGCCGCTACAACCCGATGACCGCCCCCAAGACCATCAACCTCGACCTCGAGAAGATCGCCGACTGGCAGTCCAAGGGCGCTCAGCTCACCGACGCCGTCGCCGCTCTGGTCAAGGCCGCCAACGAGGGCGAGAAGACCGAGACCGTCGTCAAGAAGTCCAAGAAGCAGCTCGCCAAAGAGGCCGAGGCCGCTAAGGCTGCCGCTGAGGCCGCTGAGGGCGCCGAGGAGTAAATCGTGCCTGAGGTTGACGCTGCACAGCTCGAGGGTGAGGCAATGCTCTCAGATCGCATCGCCGATCTCGTCGAATATCTCGTTGTTCAGATCGTCGACGACCCGGATTCCGTGAGCCTTGAGGTCATCGATGGTGACGACGCCTCTACGATCGAGGTTTCTGTCGCCGAGGATGACGTCGCTAAGGTCATCGGCCGTCGTGGCCGTACCATCAAGGCCATTCGCACGCTCGCCCGTGCACTGGCCGCTCGCCTCGACACTGCTGTCGAGGTAGAGGTTCTGGGCTAGGACCTTGAGGTCCCAGTACAAAAACATCGCCCGTGTGGTCAAGCCGCACGGAAGGAAGGGGGAGGTCCTCGCGCAGCCGCTGCGGGGGCTTCCTTCTGTATTAGAGCCGGGTATGCGCGTCGCCCTGACGCCGCCGGCGCTCAAGCGCGACCGCTTTTGCACGGTCGTGTCCGTCACCGATACGGGCGATGGCGATCTGGTCTCGTTTGAGGGCATTGACGACTTGACGGCCGCCGAGGGCATCACGGGATGCTATGTGTTGGCAAATCGTGACGATTTTGAGCTCGATTCACTCGACGCCGCCTATACCGACCTGATGGGTCGCGAGGTGGTTGACGAGCGCTTCGGTTCGCTCGGCACGATTGTCGAGATCATGTCGACGCCCGCTAACGATGTTTGGGATGTCGAGGGCGATCGGTACGGCGAGGTACTGATTCCCGTGATCGAGCAGGTTGTGCTCGATCTTCCCGACACAGGAACAATTTCCGTCCACGTTATGGACGGCCTGATCGATATGGACAAGTAGGGAGGACAACATGCTGATTGAGACCCTTTCGGTCTTTCCCGAGATGTTTGAGCCCGTCATGTCCACATCGATTTTGGGCCGCGCCCGCAAGGCCGGCCTTTTTGATTTTAAGGCGTATAACCTGCGCGACTGGACGCACGACCGCCATCGTACCGTCGATGACGAGCCGTACGGCGGCGGGCAGGGCATGCTCATGAAGGTCGAGCCTATCGCCGAGGCCATCGAGGCCATTAGCGCGGAGGGCCCCAAGCCGACGGTGGTGTTCTTCACCCCGTGCGGCGAGCCTTTTACGCAGCATGTGGCCGAGCGCCTGCTCAAAAGCGAGCGCTTGCTGTTTGTGTGCAGCCGTTACGAGGGTGTCGACGAGCGTGCCTATGCGTATGCCGACGAGCGCCTGTCGATCGGCGATTACGTGCTCACGGGCGGCGAGCTTCCCGCTATGGTCGTTGCCGATGCTGTCGTACGCCTGATTCCCGGCGCCCTTGGTGACGAGATGAGCAACGTCGACGAGTCGTTCTCGACCGCCGAGGACGGAGGCCTGCTCGAGTATGCGCAGTACACTCGCCCTGCTGAATTCAACGGCGAGGGCGTGCCGCCGGTGCTCGTGAGCGGTGACCATGCCAAGGTCGATGCCTGGCGCCGTAAGAATGCCATCGAGCGCACCTGCCGCTGGCGTCCCGACCTGATCGAGACGGCACGGCTTACGCCCCAGGAGCGCGCATACGCGCAGGAGATTCTGGACGCTTCGTATTCGCAGAGCGAGGAGTGAGAATGGTTCCATCGCAGCATTCCGCGTTGAGGGGCGCTTTTGAGTGGGTCGCGGTCATCGCGATCGCGCTTGTGGCCACCTTCCTGATCCGCACCTTTGTGGTCGAGCCCTTTGTGGTACCCACCGGCTCCATGGAGGACACGATCGAGATTGGCGACCAGATCCTGGCACAAAAGGTGAGCCTCGAGCTCGGTCAGCCCGTCAAACAGGGTGATATCGTGGTGTTCCACAACCCCGATGCCACTTCCGAGCATGATGTTCTTGTCAAGCGTGTTATTGCCACGGCTGGCCAGACGGTCGACCTGCAGGACGGCAAGGTCGTCGTCGACGGCCAGGCGCTCGATGAGGACTATACGACCGGCATGAGTTGGCCGCTTTCGGTCCAAGCGCCTGGCGCCCAGGTGAGTTATCCCTACACCGTTCCCGACGGGTGCGTGTGGGTGATGGGCGACAACCGCGAAAACTCTGCCGACTCGCGCTACTTTGGTCCCGTCGATCGCTCTGATTTGATCGCTGTGGCGCTTGTGCGCTACTGGCCGCTCAACCGCATCGGCGCTATCGACTAAAAACCGCTATAGTACAGTACCTAACCGTGTAATCGTTTCGACGAGGGGATATTAGAGGCATGAACGCTTCATCGCTTTCCTTCCAAGACATCATCCTGCGCCTCCAGCAGTACTGGGGCGAGCAGGGCTGCGTCATTATGCAGCCCTATGACTCCGAGGTCGGTGCCGGTACCTTCCATACCGCGACCACGCTGCGCTCGCTCGGTCCCTCCGAATGGCGCACCTGCTATGCGCAGCCCTGCCGCCGTCCCGCCGACGGCCGCTACGGCGAGAACCCTAACCGCATGCAGCACTACTATCAGTTCCAGGTGCTCATTAAGCCCTCTCCGGTTAATGCTCAGGAGCTTTACCTGGGGTCTCTTGCTGCCATTGGCCTGGACCCCAACGACCATGACGTCCGCTTTGTCGAGGACGACTGGGAGAGCCCGACCCTGGGCGCCTGGGGCCTTGGCTGGGAGGTCTGGCTCAACGGCATGGAGGTCACGCAGTTTACGTACTTCCAGCAGGTGGGCGGTATCGAGGTCGACCCCGTGCCCGTCGAGATTACCTATGGCCTGGAGCGTATCGCCATGTACGCCCAGGGCGTCAACTCGGTCTACGATCTGGTGTGGAGCTACCTGCCCGATGGCACGCCCATGACCTACGGCGACGTGTTCCTCGAGAACGAGCGCGAGTTCAGTGCCTATAACTTTGAGGTCGCCAACGTCGAGATGATGCGTCAGAAGTTTGACGACTACGAGGCCGAGTGCCATTCCTGCCTGGAGCGCAAACTGCCGCTGCCGGCGTACGACTGCGTCATGAAGTGCAGCCATGCCTTCAACCTGCTCGATGCCCGTGGCGCCCTGTCCGCGGTCGAGCGTGCCAACTACATCCTGCGCGTCCGTGCCGTCGCCAAGGCGTGCTGCGAGGCCTACATGGCCGAGGTCGCCGGAGTCAACGAGAATGCCGACCAGGAAGGCGAGGTGGCGTAAGCCATGGCAGACGCTAAGGATTTCCTGTTTGAGATCGGTACGGAGGAAATGCCCTCCGCACCGCTGAACAATGCTGTCAAGCAGCTTGGCACCATGATCGCCAAGGGCCTCGACGAGGCCGGTCTGGCCCATGGCGAGGTCCGCGTGATCTCGAGTCCGCGTCGTCTGGCTGCGCTCGTGGCCAACGTCGCCACTGCGACCGATGAGGTTCACGAGGTCAAGCGCGGCCCCGCGGCAAACATTGCCTTTGATGCCGACGGCAACGCCACCAAGGCCGCACAGGGCTTCGCCCGTAAGTTCGGTGTGGCTGCCGAGGACTTGGTCCGTCGTGAGGACACCGACGGCCGCGAGTATGTGTTCGCCGAGAAGAACATTCCCTCCGCACCGGCTACCCCGATCCTGACGGCCCTGTGCGAGAAGACTATCGCCGGCCTGCAGTGGCCCAACTACCGCAGCCAGCGCTGGGGGCACGAGCACGCGACGTTCGTGCGTCCGGTCCGCTGGATTTGCTGCCTTCTGGGCGAGGATATTGTGCCTGTGTCGTTTGCCGACGTGACGAGCGGCAACACCACGCGTGGCCATCGCGTGCTTGGCCCCGGTGACCACGTTGTTGCCAGCCCCGCCGTCTACGAGCAGGTGCTCGAGGACGCCGGCGTGCTTTCTGCCGAGCGTCGTCGTGAGGCCATCCTTGCCGGTATCGCCGAGGTCGAGGCCGCTCGCCCCGGCTGCCATGTCGACACGCCCAAGAAGGTCTTTGAGGAGGTCATTAACCTCTGCGAGTGGCCGACGGTGCTCGTCGGTACCTTCGACGAGGAGTTCCTCAAGGTCCCGCACGAGATCATCTGCGAGTCCATGCTCACCAACCAGCGCTACTTCCCGATCTATGACGGCGAGGGCAAGCTTACGCGTGAGTTCGTGGTCGTCTCCAACAGCAAGCCCGAGAATGCCGAGCGCGTGATCGACGGCAACGAGCGCGTCGTGCGCGCACGCCTGGATGACGCCAAGTTCTTCTACGAGGAGGATCTGAAGATCTCTCTCGACGAGTTTCGTGAGCGCCTGGCCAAGGTCGCTTTCCAGGAGAAGCTCGGCAGCGTGCTCGCCAAGTCCGAGCGTATTGAGCAGCTCGCGCTCGCTATTGCCCGCGAGGCTCACCTGGGTGCCCACCTTGCCGCCGATGCCGGCCGTGCCGCGCATCTGTGCAAGGCCGACCTGGTGTCCAACGCCGTCGTCGAGTTCACGAGCCAGCAGGGCGTGATGGGCGGTTACTACGCCATCGCGATGGGGGAGAACGACGAGGTCGCTCATGCTATCCGCGATCACTATCGTCCCCGCTTTGCCGGCGACGAGCTGCCCGAGGGCACCGCTGGCTGCATCGTGGCCTGCGCCGATAAGCTCGATACCATTGCCGGCATCTTTGCCATCGGCGAGCCCCCGACCGGCTCTTCCGACCCGTACGCGCTGCGTCGTGCCGCCATCGGCATCATCAACATCCTGCGCGACCGCCTGCCGATCGACCCCACGTCGCTCATCGACTTTGCCCTCCAGCTCTATAGCGAGCAGGGTATTGAGTTCGACGCCGCCGAGGTCACCCAGCAGGTACGCGACTTCTTCCACGGTCGTTTGGTGAGTATGGCCCGCGACGAGAAGATCCCGGCCGACACCGTTGCCGCCGTTTCCGCGGTGCACATCATTGCCCCGTCGGTCTTCTTCGCCCGCTGCGCTGCCCTCGACGAGGCTCGCAAGAACGACGCCGAGACCTTCGACAACCTGGCGACTGCCTACGCCCGCGCCGCGCATATCTCCAAGCCCGAGCTTGGTGCGGAGTACGATCGTGCCCTGATGGGCGAGGTCGAGCTTGCGCTTGCCGACGCCTCCGAGGCCGCTCAGACCGCCGTCGATGGCGCTCTTGCCGCCGAGGATTATCCTGCCGCGTTTGCCGCGCTCGCCGCCCTGCGCGCGCCCATCGACCGCTTCTTCGACGAGGTTATGGTCATGGACAAGGACGAGCAGCTCCGCGATAATCGCCTTAAGCTGCTCAATCGCTTCGAGGCCGTTTTCTCCGGCATCGCTAACATTGGTGAGCTTGCCCGCAAAAAGTAAGCTAGCCTGCGCATAAGCGCAAAAGGAGCCCCGCATGGATTGCCCGGTCACCGCTCGTTCCACCGTTATCGTTATCTCCGACTCGCTCGGTGATACCGCTTGTGAGGTGGTGCTTGCGGCGTCCGGGCAATTTGATGAAGGGGCTTTTCGTGTTTTACGTCTGCCTAAGGTGACCTCGGTGGAGCAGGTCAAATCGTTTGTGGGCCCGCGCGTCGATGCCGACCATCGTGATATCGCCGTGTTCCATACCATCGTCGATCCGGCGCTTCGTGCTCGCGTGCTCGACTACTTGGGTATGCTGCACATTCGATCGGTCGACCTGATCGGCCCGACGCTTGCAGTCCTGTCGTCGCTTATTGGCGTGCCACCAAAAGGAGTGGCGGGTGTGATCCATAAGACCGATGACCGGTATTTCCACCGCATCGAGGCCATGGAGTACTTCGTCGAGCACGATGACGGGCGCGGCTGCGATGATCTGTCGGGTGCCGATATCGTGCTGTTGGGCGTGTCGCGCACATCCAAGACGCCGCTTTCGATGTATTTGGCCTATCAGGGCTACAAGGTTGCCAACGTTCCGCTGGCGCACGGTATGGAGCCGCCCAAGTCGATTTACGAGGTCGATCCGATGCGTCTCTTCGGTCTGATTTCGACCGTCGATGTGATTTCCGAGATTCGCGATAGCCGCCTGGGCGACGACTACGCCCGTGCCGTTGCCGGCTCCTATGCCGAGCCCGAGAGTGTACGCAGTGAGCTCGAGGAGGCTCGTGCCCTCATGAAACGCCTGGGTTGCTTTGTGGTGCGTACCGACGGCAAGGCGATCGAGGAGAGTGCCTCCGAGATCATTGCCCACCTCGAAGAGATCAAGGAAGCCAGGGTCCGTCGTGCCGCCCGTCGCGCCCAACAAAGTTAGCTCATTGGGCCAGCTAAATATGCTTGATATTGATAAAGCGATTTAGCAAGAAACCTGCATTTAACCTGCCAATTTATTCTATTGGTATCTTCATAAGGTAACCACCTTTACCTACCGTTTACCGCAAGTTTTAGCACGTTTACCAAACCGCGTATCCTCTGCTCAAGCCCGTTCAAATCCCGCCGTATAGTTCCCTCACGGCCCGCATCCGGCGGGTCGATTCGTTACCACGGTCGTGCGCGAGATCGCATGGAAGGGGAAGTATCGTGAGCGATTGCAAGAGGGTTTACCATTTTGGAACCGATGCCCAGGGCACTTGTGTCACCGAGGGCGACAAGTCCATGAACTTCGTGCTTGGCGGCAAAGGCGCTAACCTTGCCGAGATGAGTCGTATCGGCCTGCCGGTTCCCGGTGGCTTTACCATTACCTGCCAGACCTGCGTCGAGTACTCTGGTGCCGGCAACGTGTGGCCGGAGGGCGCGCTCGACGAAATCGTTGCCGCCGAGGCCGATCTCGAGGCTCGTTGCGGCAAGAAGCTCGGCGATGCCTCCGATCCGCTGCTCGTCTCGGTGCGCTCGGGTGCTCCGTTTTCCATGCCCGGCATGATGGACACGGTCCTCAACCTGGGCCTCAACGACGACTCCGTCCAGGGCCTTATCGCCCAGACGCAGAACCCGCGCTTTGCCTGGGATAGCTACCGCCGCTTTATCCAGATGTTCTCCAATGTCGTCATGGGTGTCGATGCCGACCTGTTCGAGAACGCCCTGACCCAGGCACGCCTGGTCGCCGGCGTTCGCGTCGATTCCGATCTTTCGGCCGAGGACCTGCAGGAGCTCGTCGAGACTTTTAAGGGCATTTTCTCCGATAACGTCGAGGCCGCCCTGTACCCCGAGCTCGAGGTCGCGGACGGCAAGCCCATCTTCCCGCACGATCCGGAGCTTCAGCTGCGCCTTGCTATCCAGGCCGTCTTTGGCAGCTGGATGAACGAGCGCGCCTGCATCTACCGCAAGCAGCATGGCATTTCCGATGACCTTGGAACCGCCGTCAACGTCCAGGCTATGGCGTTTGGCAATAAGGGCGAGACCTCGTCGACTGGCGTCGCCTTTACGCGCAACCCGGCCGACGGAACCAAGGAGTTCTACGGTGACTTTCTGGTCAACGCCCAAGGCGAGGACGTCGTCGCCGGCATCCGCAACACCGAGCCCATCGCCGATCTCAAGACCACCCCGGGCCTCGAGTCAGCAGGTGAGGAGCTTGAGCGTGTCTTCCTGACGCTTGAGGACCACTACCGCGACATGTGCGACATCGAGTTCACCATCGAGCAGGGTAAGCTCTGGATGCTCCAGACCCGCGTGGGCAAGCGTACCGCCACCGCCGCCCTGCGCATCGCCATCGAAATGGTCGAGGAGGGCCTCATCACCCGCGAGGAGGCTGTGAGCCGCATCGATCCCGCGCAGCTCGACCAGCTCCTGCACCCGCAGTTCGACGCCTCCAAGAAGTACGAGGCCCTGGCCAGCGGCCTTAACGCCAGCCCTGGTGCCGCCGTGGGCGAGGTCGTGTTCTCGAGTGATGACGCCGTCGCGCGCGCCAACGAGGGCCACAAGGTCATTCTGGTCCGCTGGGAGACCAACCCCGACGACCTGAAGGGCATGGTCGCCGCCGAGGGCATCCTGACCAGCCACGGTGGCAAGACGAGCCATGCCGCCGTTATCGCCCGCGGCATGGGTACGCCCTGCGTTTGCGGCGTTGAGCGCTTCCACATTGACGCGGCAGAGAAGGTCGTGCGCATCGAGGGCAGCGACCGCGTGCTGCGCGAGGGCGATGTCATCTCCATCGACGGCACCCAGGGTATCGTCGTCGACGGCGCGGTCGACCTGGTCTCTGCAGAGCTCACCGGCGACCTGGACACCATCCTGTCTTGGGCCGATGAGATCCGTTTGGACGAGACCGACGGTCACGCCAACCACGTGCGCGTCAACGCCGACAACCCCGAGGATGCCGAGCTCGCGCTCGAGTTTGGCGCCGAGGCCATCGGTCTGTGCCGCACCGAGCACATGTTCCTGGGCGATCGCAAGAACATCATCCAGAGCTTTATCCTGTCTGACGATGAGGCCGTGAAGCAGCAGGCCCTGACCGACTTGCTCAAGGTTCAGACCGAGGACTTCCTGGCGATGTTCAAGACCATGTCCGGTCGCGATGTGGTCGTCCGCCTGCTCGATCCGCCGCTTCATGAGTTCCTGGATAATCCTCGCGAGCTCGAGGTCGCCATCACCAAGAAGGAGGCCGCCGGCGCTCCCGAGGAGGAGCTCACTGCCCTGCGCGCCCGCCTGCGTCGCATTGACGGCATGGTCGAGTCCAACCCCATGCTGGGCTTGCGCGGCGTGCGCCTGTCCGTCGTCTTTGGCGATCTGCCGCTCATGCAGGTTCGCGCCGTCGCCACGGCCGCTGCCCGCCTTATCAAGGAGGGTGTCGACCCGCGCCCCGAGATCATGGTTCCGCTCGTTTCCATCACGGCCGAGCATGTCCAGACCCGCGAGGTTATCGAGCGCGTGATCGCCGAGGTTTCCGCCGAGGAAGGCGTCGAGCTCAATATTCCCGTGGGCACGATGCTCGAGCTGCCGCGTGCCTGCATGGTCGCTGACGAGATCGCCCATCATGCCGACTTCTTCTGCTTTGGCACCAACGACCTCACCCAGACGACCTTTGGCTTCTCGCGCGATGACGCCGAGGCCAAGTTCATCCCGCTGTACATGCATAAAAAGATCCTGAAAGACAACCCCTTCGAGACCATCGACGCGGCAGTGCTGGAGCTCGTGCGCTTGGCCGTCGAGAAGGGCCGCGCCACCAATCCCGACATGCACTTTGGCGTGTGCGGCGAGCACGGCGGCGACCCCAAGTCCATCAAGGGCCTGTTTAACGTGGCCGACGTGGACTACGTGTCCTGCTCGCCCTATCGCGTGCCCCTCGCGCGCCTGGCTGCCGCTCAGGCCAAGCTCGAGGCCAAGCGTTCCGCCTAACGTTTTGGGTTTAGACGCCTAGCGCAGCCCCCTTCATGCCGCCCGTCTCATTCGTGAGACGGGCGGTTATCATGTGCGGGTTTTGTCTTTTTGTCTGCGTGAAAAAATGTTCTTGCAGCAGAAACCCGCGCGTGTATACTCGAATGCGTTTGTTCAACTACGTGCCGGCCAAGGTGGTACGGCACCTCTAGAAGAGTAAGGAATTGCACATGGATTACATCCGCGCAATCGAGCGTCAGCAGATCCGCGAGGACATTCCTCAGGTTCGCGTCGCCGACAACGTCAAGGTTCACTACCGCATTAAGGAAGGCGACCGCGAGCGCATCCAGGTCTTCCAGGGCGACGTCATCCGCATGGCCGGCGCCGGTGCCCGCGAGACCTTCACCGTCCGCAAGATGTCCTTCGGTGTCGGTGTTGAGCGTACCTTCCCGCTTCACAGCCCCAAGATCGCCAAGCTCGAGGTCGTCCGTCATGGTCGCGTCCGTCGCGCCAAGCTGTACTACCTCCGCGACAAGGTGGGCAAGGCTGCTCGCATCCCCGAGAAGCGCTAAGAAGATCGCAGCGTCTGTCCACTCGTTTGGACACAAGGGTCACCTTCGGGTGGCCCTTCTTTTTATCTGATTTGCATGCAAGGAGGGTCTGGTATGGCCAACATGACGAGCTCGGTTTCGGCATCGCAGGTTGCCGGTGAGTTGGCGAGCGCTACGTTTGAGGAGATTCCTGCCCTCGTGGAGCATTATCGCGAGGATCCGCGCCAGCAGGTGATCAAGGCTTGCGAGCGTGCCCTTAAACGCCATGCCAAAGAGCTTGCCGAGCGCGAGCGCGTCAATGACATGTACGAGCTTATGCACGAGCTTGGCGGCGATGGGGTGGTCGTTGGTGTCGACGAGGTGGGTCGCGGATCGGTGGCCGGCCCTTTGACAGTATGCGCCGTCTGTCTTCCTATGGAGCCGCGCGTCTGGGGCATCAATGATTCCAAAAAGCTCACGCCCGCGCGCCGCGAGTTGCTCTCGGTGAAGATTGCCGAGGTGGCGACGGCAATCGGTTTTTGCCATATCGCGCCGAAGGATATCGATGAAATGGGCATGGCCCGTGCTATCCGTACCGCCGTTGCGGGCGCCGTGGCCGATACGGGACTTGAGCCCGACTGCGTCCTCATGGATGGCAACCCCTTGGGCGCCGTTCCTAACGAGCGCGATGTGGTGAAGGGTGATGCCAAAATTGCCTGCATCGCCGCGGCGTCCATCATGGCCAAGGTCACGCGTGACGAGATGATGGTCGAGTACGACGCCGAGTATCCCGAGTACCATCTGGCCGAGTCGAAGGGCTACGCGAGCCCCGAGCACATCGAGGCCATTCGCAAACATGGACTTTGCCCACTGCACCGCGTGAGCTTTTGCGGAAACTTTCTGCAGACTGAGCGCCTTTTCTAGGTCAATTGTGGAGACAGGGACCTTTGGGGTTTTATAAACCTGCTGGTAGCGGGCCGTATGCAACACCATTGCTGTGTACGGCCCGTTTTTTGACGGCATTTGGTCAGCTTTTGGTTTGCTTCCGGTACTTACCCGCACGAAAGGTGCCCTCATCATCGGGGCAATGCAGTGTGCGGGAAAGGAGACCCCATGAGTGCCGCAAGCAAAAAGAGCAAGACGCAGCAACTCAAGGAGCGTTGGGAAAACGGCGAGCTCGACTGCGGGGCGATGACGCCCGACTTTATCAAGGGACTCAGTCCCCGCGAGCTGGGCATGCTGGGCGAGCTGATCACCATCGACTACTTTAACGAGCGCGGCTACACATTGCTGGAGCAGGGTTATCGTTGCACCGAGGGCGAGGCCGATCTGGTGCTGCTCGATGAGCTCGACGATGTCGTGGTGATGGCCGAGGTCAAGACCAGACGCGTCGCACTGGATTGCAGCACGCGGGTCTTTCCCGAGGAGGCCGTGGACGTCCAGAAGCAACGCCGCTACCGCCGCATCGCAAGTTGCTATCTCATGGAGCATTATCCGCTCAAGGCGATTCGCTTCGATGCCGTGGGTGTCACCATTCGCGGCGGGCATATCGCCGAGATCGAGCATCAGTACAACGCGTTCGATTGGCAGGTGTCGTGATGGCGTTCGAGACGTTTGCCGTTCACGCGGCCTGCATCCGCGGCGTCGAGGCGATTCACGTCACGGTCGAGGTCTCGCTTGCCGGTGGCGTTCCGGGCATTCAGATGCTCGGCATCCCGAGTATGGAGGTGATGGAGTCACGCGGTCGTATTCGCTGTGCGATGCGCTCCGCCGGGTTCGAGATTCCGCGCTCGGGCATTACGGTCAATCTGGCGCCCGGCGATATTCGCAAGACCGGTAGCGGCTTTGATCTGCCCATCGCCATCGCGGTTCTGGCGGCCGATGGGCAGATTCCCCGTGACAACCTCGATCGCTGCCTTATCGCCGGCGAGCTCGGCTTGGACGGTACGGTGCTTCCCGTCAAGGGCGAGGTGGCGTTTCAGCTGCTGGCTCGCGACATGGGGCTGTCTTTTATCGCCGGCAGGTCAGACCAGCATGTGCCACTCGCGGGCGTGGATTGTGGATTCATCGATCATTTGTCTCAGCTTGCCCATGGCATGGGCGATGCCGCGCGGCACTACTTGGATTCTGAAGTGCTCGAGGCGACCTTTGAGCCCGAACTCGACTATGCCGACGTACTGGGGCAGGAAGTCGCCAAACGCGGCATGGCGCTGGCGGCAGCGGGTGAGCTCGGTTTGCTTATGGTCGGGTCCCCGGGATCGGGCAAGACGATGCTCGCCCGTCGTATGACCGGCATCCTGCCCGAGCTTTCCGTTGAGGACCAGCAGGAGGCGCTGTGCATCCATTCGGTCTTGGGCGAGAACATCGATGGCTTATTGGCAGGTCATCGGCCATTTCGAAGTCCCCATCACAGCATATCAACGGCTGGCCTCATTGGCGGTGGGCGCCCGGTGCACCCGGGTGAGATCAGCCTTGCTCATGGCGGCGTGCTCTTTTTGGACGAGCTTGCCGAGTTTCCCACGGGTGTGCTGCAGACGCTGCGTCAGCCCATCGAACGCGGCTACGTCAGGATCGTACGCGTCGACGGGGCTTTTACCTTCCCGTCGCGCTTTCAGCTGCTGGCTGCGAGCAATCCCTGCCCCTGCGGCTTTTTGGGCGATCGTGAGGTACCGTGTCGCTGCTCGGCGGCGATGGTCGAGCGCTATCGGTCTAAACTGCGCGGTCCTTTGGCCGACCGTATCGACATGATGATCGATGTGACCCGTCCCGACCCTCAGGTGATTATCGAGGGCGCGGAGGGTATGTCGTCAGCTGAGTTACGTGACTACGTTGTGCGCGGTCGCGCTTTTCGCGCTTGGCGCGAATCCCGTATGGACGATGCGGATGCCGAGGCCGAGGATGACGAGACACGGTCCATTGACGGCGTCGTTTCGACCTTTGAGCTCGATGATGCGGCGGAGAAGTGTGTGCTCGGCCTGTCGAAGCGCACGCATCTCACGGGCCGCGGCATCGTGCGCCTGGTGCGTATCGCGCGTACAATCGCTGACGTCGCCGAGAGCGAGCAAGTGACGCAGGACCACGTGCTCGAGGCAGCGATGTACCAGGGAAGGAGGGACCAATGATGGCCGAGGGGACCTTCGAGCTGCATCCAGGTGACGCGTTGTATCCCGAGACCGTTTTGGAGCTTTCTGATGTGCCCCAGACACTCTATGTGCGCGGCAACCCCGAGGTGCTTTCGACGCCCGCGCTCTCCATCATCGGCGCGCGCAAGGCCTCTCCGTATGGTCTTGCCGTGGCAGAGCTTGCGGCAAAGGTTGCGGTCGAGGCGGGCGTGACGGTAGTTTCGGGCGGCGCGGTCGGTTGTGACCAGGCCTCGGGTTGGGCTGCGGTCAATGCCGGCGGCAAACACGTCGTGGTGCTGGGGACGGGCGCCGACGTGGTCTATCCGCGCTCGAGTGCTGGCCTCATCACGCGCACACTCGATACGGGCGGCGCGGTCGTGTCGATCTCCCCGTGGGGCATGGGTCCGCGCAAGTTTGCCTTTCCGCGCCGCAATCGCGTGATCGCGGCCCTGTCGCAAGCCCTCTTTGTATCCGAGGCGGGTATGCCTTCCGGGACGTTTTCTACAGCCGAGGCTGCTATGGATTTGGGGCGAGAACTTCTTGCCGTGCCGGGGTCGATCCTATCGCCCGAGTCGCGTGGCACGAATTACCTCATTGCGAACGGTGCCTGCTGCATCATCGACGAGGAATCTATCGAGATAGCTATCTCACGCATCTACGGCACCCTGCGCTACTCGCGCCCCGATGCTCCCGGCATTGCCGACCTGGATCCAACGCAGCAGACCGTGATGCATGCGCTCATCGCCTCTCCGCTCAAAGTCGACGACATCGCGGCGCTCGTCTCGCTCGATGCCGTCGGCGTACTTAAACTCCTGGGTTCGCTTGAGCTCGAGGGCCTTATCGAGCGCATGATGGATGGAAGGTATGCGCCCTCCAAGTTTGCTCTTCACGCCCAGACACCCTTCGGTCACAATGGAAAACATGTCAATTAGAAAGGTGTTTGCAGATGCTGTTTGATCAGGTGACGGTTGTCGGTGGCGGTCTGGCGGGTTCGGAGTGCGCGATTCAGCTGGCAGACCGCGGGTTTGCCGTAAAGCTGCGCGAGATGCGCCCCCAGGTGAGCTCCCCGGCCCACCATACCGATCACCTGGCAGAGCTCGTCTGTTCCAATTCGTTTAAATCGACCCGTCCGGACTCTGCGGCGGGCTTGTTAAAGGCCGAGCTTGAGCGCATGGGTTCAGTCCTGCTCGATTGCGCCCATCGCGCGGCTGTTCCCGCCGGTGGCGCCTTGGCGGTCGACCGCGTCAAGTTTTCCGAGCTTGTCGAGGCCGAGGTTGCCGCCCGTCCCAATATCGAGATCATTCACGGCGAGGTCACGCAGATTCCCGAAGGTCACGTGGTCATTGCCGCCGGCCCCTTGTGCTCGCCGGCGCTGAGCGAAGAGGTCATGAAGCTCGTCGGTGGCGACGCCCTTGCGTTCTTCGATGCCGCGGCGCCGATCGTCGATGCCTCCACGCTCGATATGGACGTGCTGTTCTCGCAGTCGCGCTACGAGGAGCAGGGGAGCGGCGACTATCTCAACGCTCCGCTCAACAAGGAGGAGTACGAGGCCTTTATCGAGGCGCTTACCACGGCAGACCGCGTGGTGCTCAAGGACTTTGAGGGCGGCGATCTGTTCCAGGCCTGCCAGCCTGCCGAGGAAGTTGCGCGCACCGGCAAGGACGCCATTCGCTTTGGCGCCATGAAGCCCGTCGGCCTCACCGACCCGCGAACCGGTCGTCGTCCCTGGGCGGCGATTCAGCTGCGTGCCGAGAATAAGGAGAAGACCGCCTATAACCTGGTGGGCTTCCAGACCAACCTGACCTTTGGCGAGCAGAAGCGCGTCTTCCATATGGTGCCGGGCCTGGAGAACGCTGAGTTCTTCCGCTACGGTGTCATGCACCGTAATACCTTTGTCGACGCCCCGCACGTGCTCGATGGCACCTTTGCCGTGCCTGGTACCGGCGTGCGCCTGGCCGGTCAGATCACCGGCACCGAGGGGTACATGGAAGCCGTGGCGACCGGTCTGCTCGCGGCGCTCAACACCTATGCCGAGGCTATCGGCGCCGCGGGCGTCGAGTTGCCCCGCGTGGGCGCCCTGGGCGCGCTCGTGGGCTATGCGACCGATCCTGCCACCGTGGGCTACCAGCCCATGCATGTCAACTTTGGCCTGGTGCCGCCGCTCGAGGACGGTAAGCGTCGCAGCAAGCGCGACCGCTACCAGGCGTATGCGGACCGTGCGCTCGAGGCTCTTGATGCCTATCTGGCCACTCGCCCCGATCTGTTTGGAGGCGACCGGTCATAGCCTTTGACCTGTACGATGCCGTCGACTCGTTTATCGCCTATATCGCACGTGTCGAGGGACTTTCTCCCAACACGGTGACGGCCTATGGCTCGAGGCTGGAGCGCTTTGCTGCCTGGTGCGAGCGCGAGGATATCGATGCCTTCGCTGCCGACGTGCGCACCATTCGTCGCTATCTTGCCGAGCTTTCGCGTGAACAGGTGGCTCCCCGAACGCTTGCGGCGCACCTTTCGGCTATCCGATCGCTCTATCGCTGGATGGCTGCCGAGGGGATTGTCGAGGGCGATGCAGTCTCGGCGATCGCATCGCCCAAGCTGCCGCGTGACCTGCCGGGCGTCCTTACGATCAAGCAGGTCGATGCGCTGCTCAAGACGCCTGATACCTCAACACCCGCGGGACTGCGCGATGCGGCGATGCTCGAGCTGCTCTATGCCTCGGGCGCCCGTATCTCAGAGCTCGCAGCACTCAATGTGGAGTCCATTGCGTGGTCCGAACGCACGCTGCGCCTGTGGGGCAAGGGGAGCAAAGAACGTATCGTCCCCCTGTATCGTCGTGCGCTCGAGGCGACGCGTCTCTATATTGAGGAGGGGAGGCCGAAGTTGCTCGCTCAGGCAAAGCGTCGTGACCCCGCTACCGGGCCGCATCCGCTGCTTATATCGGCGCGCGGTAATCGCATGAGTGCAGCCATGCTCAGGCGGCGGTTCCATACGCTGGCGACGCTCGCCGGCATTCCGGCCGACATCGCCCCGCATGCGATGCGCCATACCTTTGCGACCGACTTGCTCGAGGGCGGCGCGGACCTGCGCTCGGTTCAAGAGCTGCTGGGTCATGCGAGCCTGTCCACGACGCAGATCTACACGCATCTCACACCCGATCGGCTTAAGCGGGCTGTGGCTCAAGCCCATCCCCGCGGCGAATAGTGGCTGGGACGTCCCGCGCCGCGCTCAGGTGTGTGGTTTTGATTGCGGGTTGGCAGGAAGATGCATTCCTGCTATCATTCATCGGGTTGCTTCACGGCAACAGGTTTTTATCACGCACGCGCGGCTACTTCATACCGTGGTGCCCGGGCTTTGGTAGCACATGTCCGGGTTGGTTTTGGAGGATGACCCCGCGCGGAGGCAAACCACAGGAGGTTTAACATGGCTACCAAGATTAATATCCGCACCCTGCTCGAGGCCGGCTGCCACTTCGGTCACCAGACCCGTCGCTGGAACCCCAAGATGAAGCCGTTCATCTTCGGTGAGCGCAACGGCATCTACATCCTCGACCTCAAGCAGACCATCCTCGACGCCGATCAGGCCTACACCTTCGTCAAGAACGTCGCCAAGGGCGGCAATGTGCTGTTCGTCGGCACCAAGAAGCAGGCTCAGGAGGCCGTCAAGAACGCTGCTGAGCGCGCCAACATGCCTTACATCAACCAGCGTTGGCTCGGCGGCATGCTGACCAACTTCGTCACCATCCGCTCCCGCATCAACCGCATGGAGGAGCTCGAGGCCATGGTCGAGGACGGCCGCATGGCAGTGCTCCCCAAGAAGGAGCAGGCTGTTCTCGGCAAGGAGCTCACCAAGCTCCAGACCAACCTCGGTGGTGCCCGCGACATGAAGGGTCTGCCCCAGGCTCTCTTCGTCATCGACACCAAGCGCGAGGAGAACGCCATCAAGGAGGCTCAGCGCCTGAACATCCCCGTCGTCGCTCTGATCGACACCAACTCCGATCCCGACGAGGTCGAGTACGGCATCCCCTGCAACGATGACGCTATCTCTGCTGTCACCCTTATGTGCGAGCTCATGGCTGACGCCTGCCTCGCTGGCTCCGGCAAGGAGCAGGTCTCCGAGGCCGAGATGGCCGCTGAGCCCAAGGCCGAGTAAATCAGTCTTAGTTAATTCTTTTTCATCTCTTTGAAAGGAACCACAATGGCCCAGATTACCGCCGCTATGGTCAAGCAGCTCCGCGAGATGACCGACTCCCCGATGATGGAGTGCAAGAAGGCTCTCGTCGAGGCTGACGGCGACATGGACGCCGCTGTCGACGTTCTGCGTAAGAACGGCCTTGCCAAGGCTGCCAAGAAGGCTGGCCGTGAGACCAACGAGGGCGCTGTCGCCGCGTTCGTCTCCGAGGATGGCAAGACCGGCGCTCTGCTCGAGCTCTCCTGCGAGACCGACTTCGTTGGCTCCAACGCCAAGTTCACTGGCTTTGCTTCCAAGGTCGCTGAGGTTGTCGCTACCACCGAGCCTGCTGACGTCGACGCTCTGCTCGAGAAGCCGATGGGCGAGGAGACCGTTTCCTCCGAGCTCACCGAGATGATTCACATCATGGGCGAGAACATGAAGATCTCCCGCTTCGCTGCCCGCAAGGCCGAGAACGGCGCGCTCGCTTCTTACATCCACATGGGTGGTAAGATCGGCGTCCTCGTCGAGTTCGCCTTCGAGAAGGCCGAGACCGCTCAGGCTGAGTCCTTCAAGACCTTCGCTCACGACGTTGCCCTTCAGGTTGCCGCCGTCGCACCGATCTGCGCCACCCGCGATCAGGTTCCGGCCGAGACCGTCGAGCACGAGAAGCAGATCTACATGGCCCAGGCTGCCGAGTCCGGCAAGCCCGAGGCTATCCAGGAGAAGATGGCTGTTGGTCGTCTGGAGAAGTTCTACAAGCAGTCCGTGCTCACCGAGCAGGAGTTCATCAAGGACAGCTCCCTCACCATCAAGAAGTACGCTGAGCAGGTCTCCAAGGAGCTCGGCGACACCATTACCGTCGTTGCCTTTGACCGTCTGGTCCGTGGCGAGTAAATAAGCTCTTGTAGCTGGTAATGAGCAGGCTGTGGGTTTTACTCACAGCCTGCTTTTTCATGGCTCTTATCAGAGCCTTTGATATCATATTGAGAGTCTAATTAAAGGAGGATCGCTTTGTCCGACATCCGATATAAACGCGTGCTTCTTAAGCTTTCCGGCGAAGCACTGATGGGCGACGGCCAATATGGCATTGACCCCAAGGTTACCGACCATCTTGCCAAGCAGGTCAAGGAGCTGCTCGCCGTTGGCCATGAGGTCGGCGTCGTTGTCGGCGGCGGCAATATTTTCCGTGGCATGGCCGGCGCTGCCGGTGGCATGGAGCGTGCTCAGGCCGACTACATGGGCATGCTGGCAACCGTTATGAACGCGCTCGCCCTGCAGGATGCCTTCGAGCATAACGATGTTCCCTGCCGCGTGATGAGCGCTATCCAGATGAACGAGATCTGCGAGCCCTATATTCGTCGTCGTGCTATCAACCACCTGTCCAAGGGTAATGTCGTTATCTTCGCCGCCGGCTCGGGCAATCCGTACTTTACGACTGACACCGCCGCGGCCCTTCGCGCCTGCGAGATCGGTGCGGAGATTCTGATTAAGGCCACCAAGGTTGACGGCATCTACGACAAGGATCCCGTCAAGTGCGCCGATGCCGTCCGTTTTGACAAGATTACCTATCACGAGGTTCTCGTCCGCGGTCTGCAGGTTATGGATTCCACGGCTACGGCACTGTGCCAGGATAACCGTATGCCTATTTTGGTCCTCAACATCGATGGCGAGGACACCGTCAAGCGCGCGCTCGCGGGTGAGCCCGTCGGCACGCTCGTCTATCAGGAGGATTAAGCATGGCAGAGAACATCACCGCCCATATGGACAAGTCGCTCGAGTCCCTCAAGCATAACTTCTCCAAGGTCCGTACCGGTCGTGCCAACGCAAACATTCTGTCCGACATCACCGTCGATTATTACGGTGTCCCCACGCCGGTCACGCAGGTTGCCGCCGTCAAGACCCCCGAGGCTCACATGCTGCTCATCGAGCCGTGGGATAAGGCGCTCATCAATGCTATCGTCAAGGCCATCGGCGCTTCCGATCTGGGTATTACCCCCAACTCCGATGGCACCGTCGTTCGTCTTCCGTTCCCGGCTCCCACTGAGGAGCGCCGTCGCGAGCTCGTCAAGGAGTGCCGCGAGTACGCCGAGCAGGCCAAGGTGTCTATCCGTAACATCCGTCGCGACTTCAACAACAAGCTCGAGCGCGATGAGGAGCTCACCGAGGACGACGTACGTCGCGAGCAGGCCAAGGTCCAGAAGCATACCGATGAGTATGTCGCCAAGGTCGAGGAGCTTCTGAAGGAAAAAGAAGCCGAGGTCATGGAGATCTAAGGTGCAATACGACGAGCATAAACTGGTCGAGTACTTTGCCGACGCCCCTGCGGGCGTCGGTTTTTCCGACCTTGACCTCAATAACATTCCGCACCATATCTCGTGCATCATGGACGGCAACGGTCGTTGGGCCACGTCGCGCGGTCTTGCACGCACCGAGGGCCACAAGGCGGGTATCGTCTCGCTGCGCGAGATCATTACCGCCTGCGTGCGCCTGGGCGTCGACGTGCTTTCGGCCTATGCATTTTCGACTGAAAACTGGAATCGACCGCAGCACGAAGTCAACGTTCTGATGCACCTGTTTGCCAAGACGTTTATCGACGAGCTGCCGCTTCTGAAGCGCGAAAATGTGCGCGTAGTCTTTTTGGGTGACATTTCCGCGCTGCCCAAGAAGACTCGCGACGTTTTTGAGCGCGGTCTTGCCGAGTGCGCCGATCACACCGGTATGACGCTGGCGCTTGCCGTCAACTACGGCGCGCGTGCCGAGATTACCCGCGCTGTCCGTCAGATCGCATCCGACGCTGCCGCCGGTAAGATCGATCCTGCCGCAATTGATGACGACATGGTGGCTTCCCACCTCTATACCGCCGGTCTTCCCGATCCCGAACTTGTGATTCGCACCTCTGGTGAGCTGCGCCTTTCGAACTATCTGCTGTGGCAGGTGGCTTATTCCGAATTCTACGTCACCGATACCTATTGGCCCGACTTTGATCGTTGGGGCCTTGTCGACGCCATTTTGGCCTATCAGGGCCGTGACCGTAGGTTTGGTGGACTGAGCAAGACCGAGGAGGCTTAATCGTGTCCGATCGTCCCAAGGCATCTGCTCCCAAGACGCCAGTTTCCGCGGCGCCTGCGCGCAAGGCTGCCACTGCGGGAGCGCCTGCAGCGAAGAGCGGCACCGGTTCGTGGCTGGCGGGCTTTATTACCCGTGCCGCCGCCGGTATCGTCTACGCCGTTGTCTTTATCCTGTGCCTGGTTTTGGGTATCGTGCCCACGGCCATCTTTGTTTCTGTCATGAGCGGTCTGTGCTGCTATGAGTTTTTCCGTATGACAAGGCTCGATGGCAAGATGGCTAACGAGCGCATGGGTATCGCTGCCGCTGTACTCTTTCCGCTGTCGGCGTTGGGCGATTCGATGTTGCTGAATGCCCTGCTTTTTGCCTTGATGCTCGCGGTGGGCATTTGGTATGTCTGGTCGCCGCGTACCCGCATCTCTGATGTGGCCGTGACGCTCATGGGTCCCATCTACACTGGCTTTATGCTGTCGGCTATCGTGCTGCTGCGCGATGCCGTGCCCGGTTTTGCCGGCGCCCTGCTTTCAGTGGGCGTTTGCGCGTCCCTTTGGGTCTCCGATTCGTTTGCCTACATCGTGGGCAGCCGTATCGGCAAGCACAAGATGGTTCCCAAGATCTCCCCCAAAAAGAGCTGGGAGGGGTTTGCCGGCGGCATCTTGGGCTCGGTTTTGATTTGGCTCATCCTGTGGGCGACGCACTTCTACAAGCTCAGCCTGCCCTATGCGCTGCTGTGCGGCGTGGTCGTGTCCATTCTGGGCGTTATCGGCGACCTTATCGAGTCGCGCATCAAGCGCGGTGTGGGCGTCAAGGATTCCGGCAACCTTATCCCGGGCCACGGCGGAATGCTCGATCGTAGCGATTCGCTTATCTTCGGTTGCATCACCGCACAGCTGTTGCTGATGATTGGAGGCGTGCTGTAATGTCCTTCCAGACGACGTATGGCCCCGATGGACGCCTTCGCGTTGCCATCCTGGGTTGTACGGGCTCTATCGGCACCCAGGCGCTCGATGTGTGCCGCCAGCATGCCGATCGCCTGCAGGTGACGGCGCTGTCCGTTAATTCCAGCACCTCGGAGCTCGTTGCCGCTGCCCGCGAGTTCTCGGTTCCGGCGGTTGCCGTTGCCGATGTCGCTCATGGCGATGACGCCGTGCTGCAGGAGTTGCCCGAGGGCACACAGCTCGGCGTTGGCGCGCAGGCGGTTTGCGAGCTCGCGCGTCGCGACGATGTCGACTGCGTGCTCGTCGCTATTGTGGGCGCCGCCGGTCTCGAGGCGAGCCATGCGGCCTTGACCTCGAATAAGCGCCTTGCCCTTGCCAACAAGGAGTCCCTCGTCGTCGGTGGCGACTTGCTTATGCCGTTGGCGCAACCGGGCCAGCTTATTCCGGTCGACTCTGAGCATTCCGCCATCTACCAGTGCTATCTGGGGGAGAACCCGCGCGAGGCCCACTGCATTTGGCTCACCTGCTCGGGCGGTCCGTTCTTTGGCTGCACGCGCGACGAGCTCGATCGCGTGACGCGTGCCGATGCCCTCGCGCATCCCACGTGGGCCATGGGTGCCAAGATCACCATTGACTCCGCCACCCTCATGAACAAGGGCCTGGAGCGCATTGAGGCCATGCATCTGTTTAACTGCGACCTCGATTTCATTAACGTGGTCGTGCAGCGTCAGTCCAAGATTCACTCTATGGTCGAGTTCGCCGACGGCTCCGTGATGGCGCATCTCGGTGCATCCGACATGCGTATTCCCATCCAGTTCGCGTTCTCGTATCCCGAGCGTTGGGATACTCCGGCGCCTCGTATCGATTTCCGCGAGCTGGGGCAGCTCACGTTTGATGCTGCCGACATGGATACCTTCCGCTGTCTGGCACTGGCCGAGCGTGCCGGCAAGACGGGTGGCACCATGCCGTGCGTGCTCAATGCCGCCAACGAGGTCGCCGTCGATGCCTTCCTGCACGATGGCTGCAGCTTTACCGATATCGATCGCATTGTGGAATCCTGCATGGACGCCCACGATATGCAGGTGGTCGATTCGTTTGAGCAGCTTCGCGACATCGATGCGTGGGCGCGTGAAAAGGCTGCGCAGGTGCTCGCCGCAACCCGTTCCTAACCCATAAGGATTGCTTTTTCGTTTTATGGATACTGTTCTGAGCGTTCTCTCATCGGTCTTTTGGGGCCTGCTGATGCTTTCCGTCCTCGTGTTTTTGCACGAGGGCGGCCACTTTTTGGCGGCGCGCGCCTGCGGCGTCCGTGTGACCGAGTTCTTTTTGGGTCTGCCGTGCCGCTTTGACATCCATTACACGTCGCGTCGCATTGGAACCAAGTTTGGCGTGACCCCGCTGCTGCTGGGTGGCTACGCTGCCATCTGCGGTATGGATCCGACCGATGTTTCGTGCGCCGACTGCGTGCTCGCGGCTATCTATCGTCATGGTCGCGTGACCGTGGCCGACCTTGCTGTCGAGCTCGAGCTTTCCGAGGAGGATGTGCTCGAGGCATGCGCCCTTTTGCTGGGCTGGGGCTCCATCGCGCCCTGGTATGAGGAAGGGGAGAAGCCCTCGCCGAGCTACTATCCCACCAAATATCAGACGTTGCCGCGAGACAAGGCAGGCTATACCACCTTTGATGGTCGCCGTTTCGATCGCGAACATGCGACTGCCGAGGGCGATGTGTGGGAGCTGCCGTGCGGCGAGGCCGAGTTCCTTGCGCAAGAGCGCTCGCACACCTATCTTGGCCAAGGCTTTCTCAAGCGCGCCTTTATGCTGCTCGCGGGCATTATCGTCAATATCTTGACGGGTTTTTTGCTCCTTATGAGCATCTATTCCATTGCGGGTGTCACCGTGCCGATGGATACCAACGTGATCGGTCAGGTTGACGAGGGGTCTATTGCCGCCAAGGCGGGTATCGAGGGCGGTGACGCGATCCTTTCGGTTGACGGTGTCTCATGTTCCACTTGGATGGATGTCTACGATGCCATCGGCAAGGCTGCCGGTAAGGACGATATCGCCATCGAGTACGAGCGTGACGGCAAGCAGCATTCGACCACGGTTGCGCTCAAAGAGGACGAGCGCCTAGGTGTGTATGCCTCTACGCAGGTGGTCCGTTTAGACCCCATCACGTCGGCTCGCCTGTCGTTCTCCTATGTCGTGCAGACAGCGGATGGCGTGATGCGCCTGCTCCAGCCGCAGCATACGATGGAGATTCTCGATCAGTCTTCTTCGATCGTGGGTATTAGCGTTATGTCCTCACAGGCCGCTGCTGCCGGCCCTGCCACGTTCCTTTCCTTTGCCGCCCTCATTTCGTTCTCGCTTGGCTTTATGAACCTGCTGCCCATCCCACCGCTCGATGGCGGCAAGCTGGTCATCGAGATCATTCAAAAGATTGCGGGCCGCGAGCTGCCGCTCAAAGTGCAGACAATCGTCAGCTATGTCGGCATCGCGCTCTTTGCACTGCTGTTTGTCTATATGCTTCGTTCCGACATCCTTCGATTTATTCTGTAGGGGAGTGTTTGGATTGTCTTTATCCCATCCTTTGCCTCGCGAGTTGACGCGCCCCGTGCATGTGGGCGGCGTACAGATCGGTGGTGGCGCTCCGGTCGTGGTTCAGTCTATGACCTGCACCGATACTGCTGATGCCCAGGCAACGCTTGCGCAAGTGTGCGCGTTGGCGCAGGCTGGCTGCGATATCGTGCGCGTGAGCGTGCCTACCGAGGCTGCGCTCGAGGGCTTTCGCACGATTTGTGCCGAGTCTCCGGTGCCAATCGTCGCCGATATCCATTTTAACCATAAGCTTGCCATTGGCGCTGTCGAGGCTGGCGCCTCTAAGCTGCGCATCAACCCCGGCAATATCGGCGATTGGGCTAAGGTCGATGCCGTCATCGATGCCGCGGGTGCCGCGGGCTGCGCGATTCGCATTGGCGTGAACGCGGGCTCGCTTGAGCAAGATATTGCCGAGCGCGACGACCTCACGCAGCCCGAAAAGCTCGTGATGTCGAGCGAACGCTTTGTGCGGCACTTTGAGGACCGTGGGTTTACCAACATCGTGCTATCCGCCAAGGCCCATAGCGTACAGACGACACTTGATACCTATCGCGCCCTGTCGCGCGAGATACCGCATGTTCCGCTCCACCTGGGCGTGACGGAGGCGGGGACCAAGCTTCAGGGCACCATCAAGAGCTCTGTAGGCTTGGGTATCTTGCTTTCCGAAGGCATCGGTGACACCATGCGTGTGTCGCTCACGGCCGATCCGGTTGAGGAGCCGCCGGTCGCCTGGGGAATTCTACAGTCGCTGGGCCTGCGTCGCCGTGGTCCCGAGATTGTCTCGTGCCCCACGTGCGCCCGCTGCCAGGTTAACCTGATTCCCATCGCCGAGGAGGTCACCGAGCGGCTTAAGAACTATTCCGCGCCGCTTTCGATCGCCGTGATGGGATGTGCGGTCAACGGCCCCGGAGAGGCATCTGACGCCGACCTGGGTGTTGCCTGCGGACGTGGTCAGGGCCTGCTCTTTTCGCATGGCAAGATCATTGGTAAAGTAGCTGAGGATCAAATTGTCGACGCGCTTATGGCCGAGGTCGACAAACTAATAGAGGAGAAATAAATGACCCGAGCAATGTATATGTCTAAGCTCTATGCGCCGACGCTCAAAGAGGATCCGGCCGACGCCGAGCTTGCAAGCCATCGTCTGCTGCTTCGTGCCGGTATGATCCGCAAGGAGGCCGCCGGTCTCTATTCCTACCTGCCGCTTGCTTGGCGCTCGATTCGCAAGATCGAGAATATCGTGCGAGACGAGATGGACGCCGCTGGCGCCCAGGAGCTTATGATGCCCATCATGGTCGATGCCGAGCTGTGGCGTGAGTCCGGCCGCATCGACGCCTATGGCAAGGAGCTTGTGCGCTTTGACGACCGTCACGGTCGCGAGTTCGTCCTGGGCCCCACGCACGAGGAGACCGTCACGGCCCTGGTGCGCAACGAGCTGCGCTCCTACAAACAGCTGCCCGTCAACCTGTACCACATTCAGGACAAGTTCCGCGACGAGTTCCGTCCCCGCTTTGGCCTGATGCGCGGCCGCGAGTTCATCATGAAGGACGCCTACAGCTTCTCTGCCACGCAGGAGAGTCTGCAGGAGGAGTACGACAAGATGAAGCAGGCCTACGCCAACATCTGCGAGCGCTGCTACATCAAGGCTCTGCCCGTTGTCGCCGACTCCGGCGAGATCGGCGGCGACACCTCCGTCGAGTACATGGCTCTTGCTGACGCTGGTGAGGCTTCACTGGTCTACTGCGACGATTGCGGCTTTGCTGCCGATGACGAGGCGGCAAGCACCAAGGTCGTCGTGACTGAGGGCCCCGGCGACGGTACGCTCACCAAGGTCGAGACTCCGGGCATGGGCACCATTGAGGCCGTCGCCAAGTTCTTCGGTTTCCCCGAGAATGGTACGCGAAAGTCGCTGGCGCTCATCGACGCCGAGGGCAAGCCGGTCGTGGCTATTGTCCCGGGCGACCACGAGCTCAACGATTGCAAGGCCGAGCATGTCTTTGGCAAGGGTTATCGCATGATGACCGACGAGGAGCTCCAGACCTACGGTCTGCATAAGGGCTTTATCGGACCGGTTTACTTGCCCGACGGCATCCGTCTGGTGTGCGACGAAAGCCTGCGTGAGTCTAAGCAGTGGGCCTGCGGCGCCAACGAGGTTGACTATCACTTTACCGGCGCCTGCCCCGAGCGTGACTTTACCGTTGACGAGTGGGTCGATCTGGTTACCGTCGTTGCCGGCGATCCCTGCCCGCACTGCGGCAAGCCGCTCTCTGCTGCTCGCGGTATCGAGGTCTCCCAGGTCTTCCAGCTGGGCACCAAGTATTCCGAGGCCATGGGTGCCACCTTTATGGACGAGGACGGCAAGGAGAAGCCGCTCATCATGGGTTGCTACGGCGTTGGTGTGTCCCGCTCGCTTGCTGCCGTCGTGGAGCAGCACAACGACGAACACGGCATCGTCTGGCCGGTCTCCGTTGCCCCGTACGAGGTCGCGGTGATTCCGCTCGATCCCAAGAAGGAGGAGTGCGCTAACGTTTGCGACCAAATCGTCGAGGGCCTGTGCGCCGATGGTATCGAGGTTGTCGTCGATGACCGTGACGAGCGTCCCGGCTTTAAGTTTGCCGATAACGACCTCATGGGCTTCCCGTATCAGGTCGTTCTGGGTAAGCGTGGCCTCAAGAATGGTACTGTGGAGCTCAAGGACCGTGCCACGGGCGAGCGTGAGGACGTGGCGATCGACGAGGTCGTCGCCAAGGTTGCTGAGCTTGTTAAGGCGGCCCGCCGTTAATCGACGATTTCGCTTGTAGTTCGATATACGGGACGGCCCCGCATTTCTCCAGATCGGGGAGATGTGGGGCCGTCCTTTTATCTTGTGGCATCCTCGATATCTGAAAGAAAAACCCCACAGCCCATATGAGTTGCGGGGTTTTCTTGTGCCTCCGATGCGAAATAAATCGCTCAGATATTACTGATAATCGACGACGTCGATCCAGTTCTTCAGGAACTCATCGTTCACGTTGCGCTTACGAGCGAGCTCGGAAGCGGCGACGATGCTCGTCCACTGACGCACGACCTGCATGGGCATGTCGGCGCGGTCGCAGTAGAGCTCCAGGTAGGCCTCAGCCTGGTCCTTGCTGTTGAGGGCGAAGAGCAGGTAGGTGGTGGCAACGTCGGCAGCAGGGGAGCCCTGGGCGGCGTGTGCCCAGTCGCACACATAGAGCTGGCCGTCGTCGCCGACGATGACGTTGGAGGGGTTGAAGTCGCCGTGGCAGACCTTGAACTCCTTGGTCATGCCGTCCAGACGCTCCTGAAGGTTGTAGCGCGTGGTGGCATTGAGCTGATCAAGGCTGTCGATCATGCGGGCGAACTTGTCGCGCTGACGGTTGAGCAGCGGGGAGGTGTAGCCGTGAATCTCGATCTGGAGGTCGACGAACATCTCGAGGTACTCACCGAAGCGCTGGGGCTCGGCAGTCATCTTCTCGGCAAGGGTGGTACCCGGGACCTTCTCGGTCACGAGCGCCCAGCCGTTGGCGTTCTCGAGCTGGGAAACCTCGAGAGCCTTGGGGCTGCGGATGCCGCACTCATTGATGCGGGCAAGATTCAAAGCCTCGTTGAACACGTCGGAGACGGGCTTGGTCTCGTTAAAGACCTTGACGATCTTGTCGCCCAGGTCGTAAACGACCTTGTTGCCACGGCGGACGAGTTCGGTCTTGGAATCGGGTAGCAGCATGGTTGCATCCTTTCAACGATGCGATAGAAGCGACGGCGGGGGTGTGTGAAACACCCGTGCACCCCCGCCGTTAAAAACCGTGCTAGAACTAGCAGACGGCGTAATCCTGAGGCTCGCGGCCGTAGTAGGCGTCCAGGTAGAGCTCCTTGATCTCGCTCATGAGCGGGTAGCGCGGGTTAGCGCCGGTGCACTGGTCGTTGAATGCCTGCTCGGTCATCTCGTCGAGGGTGTCGAGGAAGTACTGCTCGTCGACACCGTAGTCGGCGATGGTCTTCTTGACGCCGATGAAGTCCTTGAGCTCCTCAAGCTTCGTGATGAAGTTCTCGAAGACCTCCTTGTCGTCCTTGCCCTCGATGCCGCAGTACTTGGCCATCTCGGCGTAGTTGTGCAGCGCGTTGGGGTAAGGATACTGAGAGAAGGTACCCATCTTGACGGGAGCCTCGGCGGCGTTGTAGCGCATAACGCGGGTCAGGATGACGGCGTTGGCGATGCCGTGGGGCAGGTGATGGAAAGCGCCGAGCTTGTGGGCCATGGAGTGGTTGAGGCCCAGGAAGGCGTTGGCGAAGGCCATACCGGCCATGCAGGAGGCGTTGTGCATCTCCTCGCGGGCGTGCGGGTCCTTGGCGCCGTTCGTGAAGCTGGAGGGCAGGTTCTCAAAGACGAGCTTAGCAGCGCGCTCGGAGAGGCCCTTGGTGTAGTCGGAAGCCATGATGGAGACGTAGGACTCGATGGCGTGGGTCATGACGTCGATGCCGGAGGCGGCGGTCAGGCCGCGCGGGGCGGTCATGCAGTTGTCGGCGTCGACGATAGCCATGTTGGGGAGCAGCGCGTAGTCGGCGAGCGGCCACTTGATGCCGGTCTCCTTGTCCGTGATGATGGCGAACGGCGTGCACTCGGAGCCGGTACCCGAGGAGGTCGGGACGGCGACGAAGTAGGCCTTCTTGCCCATCTCGGGGAAGGTGAAGATGCGCTTGCGGATGTCCATGAAGTCCATGGCCATGTCCTCAAACTTGCACTCGGGGTGCTCGTACATCATCCACATGATCTTGCCGGCGTCCATAGCGGAGCCACCGCCGACGGCGATGATGACGTCCGGCTCAAAGAGAGCCATCTGCTTGGCGCCGCGACGTGCGCACTGCAGCGACGGATCGGGCTCGACGTCGTAGAAGCAGTCGTGGGCGATGCCCATCTCGTCGAGCTTGGCCTCGATGGCGCGGGTGTTGCCATTCTTGAAGAGGAACTGGTCGGTGACGATGAAGGCGCGCTTCTTGCCCATGACGTTGCCAAGCTCGTCGAGGGCGACGGGCGTGGAACCCTTCTTGAAGTAGACCTTCTCGGGAGCGCGGAACCACAGCATGTTCTCACGGCGCTCGGCCACAGTCTTAACGTTGATCAAGTGCTTCACCCCAACGTTCTCGGAGACGGAGTTGCCGCCCCAGGAGCCGCAGCCCAGGGTCAGAGACGGCTTCATGCCAAAGTTGTACAGGTCACCGATGCCGCCGTGCGAAGACGGGGTGTTGATGACGATACGGCAGGCCTTCATGACGTGCTCGAACAGGCTGATCTTCTCGGCCTGGGCGGGGTGCACGTACAGAGAGGCGGTGTGGCCCGGGCCACCGGCGAGCACCAGGTGCTCGGCCTTGTCGACGGCCTCCTGGAAGTCCTTGGCGTGGTACATGGCCAGGACCGGGGAGAGCTTCTCGTGGGAGAACTCCTCCTTGGCGGGGTCGGTGGAGGTGACCTCGGCGATCAGGATCTTGGTCTTGGCGGGAACCTCGATGCCGGCGAGCTCGGCGATCTTGGCGGCAGCCATGCCGGGGATGCGGTGATCGAGGGCGCCGTTCTTGAACATGGCGGCACGCAGGGCCTCCATCTCGGCACCCTGCTTGACGAAGTAGCAGCCGCGCTTCTGGAACTCGGCCTTGACCTGGTCATAGATGGTGTCGATGACGGTCACGGACTGCTCGGAAGCGCAGATCATGCCGTTGTCGAAGGTCTTGGAGTGAATGATGGAGTTGACGGCGAGCAGCACGTCGGCGGTGTCGTCGATGACGACCGGGGTGTTACCGGCGCCAACGCCCAGGGCGGGCTTGCCCGAGGAGTAGGCGGCCTTGACCATGCCCGGGCCACCGGTGGCGAGGATGATGTCGACGTCGCGCATGACCATGTTGGTCAGCTCGATGGAGGGGACATCGACCCAGCCGATGATGCCCTCGGGGGCGCCGGCCTTGACGGCGGCGTCAAGCACGAGCTTAGCGGCGGCGATGGTGCACTTGGCGGCAGCCGGGTGCGGGGAGATGATGATGGCGTTGCGGGTCTTCAGGCTGATCAGCGTCTTGAAGATCGCAGTGGAGGTGGGGTTGGTCGTCGGGATGACGGCGCCCACGATGCCGATGGGCTCGGCGATCTTGGTGATGCCGTAGGCCTCGTCGCGCTCCAGGACACCACAGGTCTTGGTGTTCTTGTAAGCGTTGTAGATGTACTCTGCGGCGTAGTGGTTCTTGATGACCTTGTCCTCAAGAACGCCGCGGCCGGTCTCCTCGATGGCCATCTTCGCCAACGGGATACGAGCCTTGTTGGCGGCCATGGCGGCCTCATAGAAGATCTTGTCGACCTGCTCCTGCGTGTACGTAGCAAAAAGCGCCTGGGCCTCTCGCATCTGAGCGAGCTTAGCCTCAAGCGCCTCTACGTTGTCCACAATTGCGGGAGTAGTGTTTTCCGGTGACTTTTTCACCATTTGTGTCTCCTTGCGATCGGAGATTTACCCTACGTCTTGCATGATAGCAATAAATAATTCGGTGAGTGGTAAGATTCCTGTAAAAGGCACACTAAAACGCTTCAATAAACTGAAGCGTTTTAACTATTGTCCAAAATGTAAAAGTGAATGTCTAATCGACATTGAACAATTAGACTTACGATTAGCATTATGGGAATACCGTCGTTACTAATGACAGTATTCTGTTTGCTTTATGAGAAAATGCTCAATGCTGGAATGGGCAATAAATTTGAATTTGACAAGGAGATAATAATGATACCAATTTCTGATATTCTCATCCGCTCAATTAGTGGGTATGTGTTTATGGTTCCAGTCTTCGTACTGTATTTCTTGTGGCTCAAAAAATTGGGGAGAACACAAAGTTTTCTCCATACCGCTGCAGTGTTTGTTTTTGGTTATTATTTATTCGGACTTTTGACCGTCACAGGCATCGGCTTTACAAGCACAATGACCTTTCGCCCGAACATTTCTTGGACTCCATTTATCGGTATGATAACTGGGCCAATTGATACCATTCTGAATATTATTCTGTTTGTCCCGTTGGGATTTTTCCTGCCGCTGCTGTACAAGAAATATCATCACATGAAGACGGTTGCATTGACTGGCTTTCTGTTTTCTTTGGCTGTTGAAATTGTCCAGATGTTTGGCTGGGGTTCTTCCGACATCAATGACTTGATGACAAATACCGCTGGAGCCTGTATTGGATTTTTAGTTTATTGTCTGCTGTCAAGAATCTTGCCTGCCAATCTGAAAAAGCAACTTCAATCCAGCCGTGTCAATGCTGTGGCTGAAGTACTTCTCTTTGCTATTTGCACATTTGCCATTATGGTCACGGCTCAGACTTGGTTTGTCCATGATGTGCTGAATGTTCCATAAATTGTATCGGAAACAATCGGTCTCAGATATAAAAAAATAGTGTCTTCTGTTTGACACACCTGCAGACCGATTTTTCCGTATTGAACTTAGTCGCGTCAACGAAGCCACTACCTATGGAATTTCAATCTTTTCCTTCCTGTTATGCTTGGACAGATTGAATAATTCTCTTTGTGTTATATCTATTATTTTTAGGTAATAGTCCACAACGGCTTCTAACATGAAGGTACAAAAAATAAAAGTTGATCCTCAATCAACCCTATTATTGTACTCTTCAATTCATACTTTTCGATCTCAATGGTAGTATGGTTAGATAGACATCTGTTGCCGCTATCCCTTGGTAAGTTACCCGTTCAGCTTACCTACAAATTTAGAATACAATAAATGGCATCATTTGAACAGACTATATTTTTGGGATGAACTGTTCTACTATGAGAGCTTCGGTCTGTTTGCTGTGCTGATTCTGGTACAGTTGGCGGCCACCGGCGCAGCAGCGTTCCGCTTTTACTACAAACAAAGAAAAGGCTGAATAGAAAATAGGTATCATCAATCAAAAATATCATTGGAGGTATAACTTATGGAAAAAGAAACAATGGGAACTGTAATTTCAGTTATAAAACAATGGTGGTTAAAAGTGAATCGTAAACCTGCCCGCGTTCATGCGATGGATGGCGCAGCCTTTCCGCATACTATCAAGGTCAAATATACGATAGACGGCAAAGATTACATCTGCCGAAAATGGATTGGCGCAGGAAACAAAGTCCCTGACAAGGGAACAACGATTAAAGTTATCTATTGTGAAGATAAGCCATCGAAAGCAAGAATTGAACTCTAATTCAAATTGAATGACTAACATGGTATGTTTTGTGGCCTTTGCGGCATGAAACATGCCTGCATATTCAAACATCTGCCTCCACAGCGGGGAAAAGAAAAAAACCGCTGACGGGCAGAGGATTTCGTGCGCTTTCCTGTATCACTGACGGATACGGCGGTTTTGAGTAGATCAAGGCCGCCGTTTCTTTTTGCTTCGACGACCCCTGCACCGTGTTCTGGCATGGCGGCTTTAGGAGGGAGCCGCCATGCAACGAAAACTACTTCGACAAATTCCGACAGGGGTTAGCCTGTCAAAAAAAGCCGTCCCCCGGCAGCGGGGACAAGCGGCTGTGCGTATGTACTATACTATGTAGGAAAAGAACATATTGCTTTTTGTTTCGCCCAGCGGGTCTTTGATCTGCCGGGCGAATTTTGTTATTTCCTGCGGTCTGCTATCCGGCGCAAAAAGAAATTTCAAAAAAGTGAAAAAAGGAGGCGTTTAGCGGGCAGCCAGAGAGATTCCATTCGCTCTATTGGCGGAAAGGGAGAGAACCACCACATCCCCCATAGAAAGGGGGTGAGAAGATGGAAGCGATCCCCCACAAATACGGTGAATGGGGCCAGTTTGACCGCTACTGCAAGCTGGTTCTGTACCATGAGGCGATAGATTATCTGCGGGAAATGAAGTGCCGCCGCGACCGTGAAGTGTCGCTGGACGCTCTTTCCCCGGCTGATTGGGACAAGCTCTCGACCGTAGATCGGTATTCCTGCGACAGCTTTACATTCAGTTCGCATGGCTATGACCTACATATCGACAACGAGCTTGTGGCCGAAGCGTTTGCCAGCCTGCCAAAAGACGAGCAGAGTATTTTGATTCTCCGCTTTGTTCTGGATTTGACTGACGAAGAAATTGGCCGCCTGATGGGAATGTCCCGCAGCGCAGTACAGCGCCACAGGACAAGCACCTTAAAAGACCTGCGTGTAAAATTGATGGCGTTCATGCCGGAGGGAGGTTAAACGCGGATGAAGCAATCCAGTTACAAGGGCAAAAGCCCTCTGCCTGATTTTGTGATCGACGCGGCCTGCGCCGGTAACGCCGAAGCCGTGGAGCGTGTCTTGCAGCATTATGACGGCTATATCAATAAGCTGTGTACCCGGACGCTCTATGACGGCAGCGGTCAGCCTCATATCTGCATTGACGAGTATATGAAGCGCCGATTGCAAATCAAGCTGATCCATTCCATCGTTAGTCCCATTGGCGACTGACGGTTAAGGCCCCGGCCATAGACAGGCGGCTTTCCCTTTCCCCGCCTGCCTGTTTTCCCGGCGGCCCCTTTGCTCCTTGACAAATACGCCCGCAGGACAATGGCGGCGCGTCATAGGGCAGACGGATACATTCTGTCTGCGCCGAGCCGGGCGGCAGGTGCGCCAAGAGGTTTTCCCTCATTGGGATAAGCGGAGCGATTTTACCGGGCCGTAAAGCAGGTGTGGCAGCCTGCGGGCGACGACGCGCAGACAGGACAATGATACTCCCTTGCCGTCGTAGTCCGAGCGTTTGAAGCGTCGCAGGCAACGAGCAGGGCCGCGTGAGAACCACGCAGGGGTGAGATTCCCGTGGAGCTGTGCCAGCAGCCGTCCGTTACTTTCTGCCCACTTTCACAACAATAACCTTTGTTTTGAAAAGAAAGGGGGCCATGTTATGAGTAATAACGATGTGCCTATTTGGGAAAAATACACGCTCACCATTGAGGAAGCGTCTAAATATTTTCGGATCGGGGAAAACAAACTGCGTCGGCTTGCCGAGGAAAACCCCACCGCTGGCTGGGTGATCCTGAACGGCAACCGCATCCAGATCAAACGGAAGCAGTTTGAAAAAATTATTGATTCCCTTGACACAATATAGTGAAAAAGGGCCTTGCTCGTGTTATAATAGGTTATAAGCGTGTCAAGGCTCTTTCCGTCATGGAAAGGAGCATGACGAAATGCCAAGAAAAGAACGAGATGAAAAAAGACGGGACAACAAAGGCCGCCTTTTGAAGTCTGGAGAGAGCCAGCGATCAGATGGAAGATACGCTTACAAATACATTGACACCTTTGGAGAAACCCAGTTTGTTTACTCATGGAAGTTAGTACCTACCGACAAAGTACCTGCCGGGAAACGGCCCTGTCTTTCCCTGCGCGAGAAGATCAAGCAGATACAGAAAGACCTTGACGACGGGATAGACACCATCGGCAAGAAAATGACCGTGTGCCAGCTTTATGAAAAGTACACCCGGCAGCGCGGGAATGTGCGGAAAGGAACCCAAAAGAGCCGCCAGCAGTTAATGAAACTTCTGTCCGAAGATAAGCTGGGCGCGGCCAGCATTGACAGCGTGAAGCTGTCCGACGCAAAAGAATGGGCCTTGCGTATGCAGGAAAAGGGCGTTGCCTACAACACCATCTGCAACAGCAAGCGTTCCTTAAAAGCCATCTTTTATATGGCCGTACAGGACGATTGCCTCCGCAAGAATCCTTTTGACTTCCAGATCAATGAGGTTATCAACGACGATACCGTACCAAAGGTGCCGCTTACCCCTACACAGGAAAACGAGCTTTTGGACTTCATGCAGAACGATCCTGTCTATGCCAAGTATTATGACGAGGTGGTGATCCTGCTGGAAACCGGGCTTCGTATTTCCGAACTCTGCGGCCTGACGCCAGCCGACCTGAATTTTGAGAAGCGCTTTGTGAATGTAGACCACCAGCTTTTGAGAAGCACCGAGGACGGCTACTATATCGAAGCGCCAAAAACAGAAAGCGGATTCCGTCAAGTGCCGATGAGCGCAGCCGCCTATGAAGCGTTTGAGCGCGTGTTGAAGAAGCGCAGGGACGGCAGGTGCATTAAGGTTGATGGTTATAAGGACTTCCTGTTCCTGAACCGGGATGGCCTGCCCAAAACCGCCGTCAACTATGACGCCATGTTCAAGTGCCTTGCCAAGAAGTACAACAAGTGCCACAAGGAGCCGCTGCCCGATGTGATGACGCCGCACACCATGCGGCATACATTCTGTACCAGAATGGCAAACGCGGGCATGAACCCCAAAGCATTGCAGTACATCATGGGACACGCCAACATTGTAATGACGCTGAACTATTACGCCCACGCTACTTTCCATTCCGCACAGGAGGAAATGGAACGGCTGCAAGCCAAGGCAAAAACCACCACAGAGGCCAAGCCGGAAACTGCGGCGGAAAACGCCGAGGAAACCAAGGCGGCATAAGTAGTACGCAGAATTTACTACTACTTTTACTACTTTTGAGAGTGAAAACATGAGGGGTAATAAAAAGATTTGTGAAGTTCTTCCGATATGAAAAGTGCCGGAAAAGCCCGAAGTAACGGGCTATACCGGCATATAAGAACATCTAAAGAGATAATTAGAAATCTATTAAATTATTAATAAAAAAGCCGAACGTCTTCTCCGGGCGAATTCCTAGTTTCCCCATGGCTATGGTGTGGAGTTTGTTCATTGTTTGTTCATTAGGTCTTAGGAAATTAATGCACATCGATCAATTCTGGCTGGTCGTGACACTAATTTTTGGTCGTTTCTATTTCATGGCAATAAACGCGTTCTCTTGTCAGACAAAACACTGGTATTAAACTAAAACCAATGTGCCAGACAGTACATTCAGTAAGAGTGAAATATATGCCTTTGCCTCTGGGTATTTTGTCGCCCTTTACCGGTTCATGTCAGTTGAGTAGAAAGGGCGGTTTGTGAGATTGCCACGCTGCAGGCGAGCTCTCGTTTGGCTCGTCTCTTTTTTGTTCGTGTTTAATACGATTCCTACGAGCGTATTTGCTGACGTAATAGTGAATAATGACCCTCAGCAAAACACGACTTCGGAGAATCTGTCTAATGAATCTGCTGATAGTGATTCTGGGTCAAGGGGGGGGG
>NZ_QSTE01000008.1:49766-103815 GCF_003438115.1 Collinsella sp. OM08-14AT | reverse complement strand
GGACGCAAAAAGGCTCGCCGCACAAAGTGCGCAGCGAGCCTTTTTGCATGTCCGAGGACGCGTTGGAAAGTAAACCCTTGCCGAGCCCGAACCTTATAGAGCCGTCCTTCGACTAGAACATGCCCAAGAAACCGTGCACAAACAGCGCGGCGACAATAGCACCGACAAACGGCGCGATGCCAGGAACAAGCAGACCATACTTCCAGTTGTTGTCAGCCTTGTTCTTAATCGGCAGCACCTGATAAGCAAGGCGGGGAGCAAGGTCACGTGCCTGGTTCATAGCGAAGCCGGTGATGCCGCCCATGCCCATGCCAACGGCCCAGACAATCAGGCCGACGCAGATGGCGAGCATCAAAACGTCCTCACCAGCACGGCTAGCAGCAGCAAGGATGGCGCTAATGAACACAAAGGTGCAGATTGCCTCGCAGAAGAAGTTGCGGGCATAGTTCGTACCCTCGGTGGTGGGGTTGGTCGAGAAGATGTTGCGCTGGGCAATGGGATCGACGACACCCTCGGAAGCCTTGAACTCATCGGCATACATAAACCAAGCGATCACGGCACCCACAAAGCCGCCGAGCATATCGGCAAGCATGAAGGGGATGCAGTTGCCCCACGGCACCAGACCGACGATGCACTGGGCAAGCACCATAGCGGGGTTCATGCACACGGCGCCGCCAAAGACAAACAGGCAGACCGAGATGCCAAAAGACCAGGTGGTGATGGCAAACATATGGCCGGAGCCCTGATACTTGGTGCCTTTGAGCACGGTATCGCAGTGCACGCCCACGCCAAAGACGATCATGAGGGCCGTCGCGCCGAATTCGCAGAGGAGTTTGGTAAGCATAAAACCTTATCTTTCTTGTCGGTTATAAACGATTCGTTTAAGCCGCGCACTAGTGCTGCGCGACGACAACACCCAGGCCATCGGGGATGACGGCGACCTTGGCGTCGGCACCCTTCATCTCAAAGGCGAGCTTGAGCGCCTCCTCGAGGGTGTTGACCGGCGTCATGTGCATATCCTTGAGCATCTGGTGATCGCACAGGTCGGTGACCATGATCACGGGGTGATGCGCCAGGATGCGGGCAAAGATCTGGCTCGTCCACTGATCGGGCAGGGTCTCGTCCTTAGGACGATCGATACAGGCGCGCTCAAACTCTGCCGGATCGTTGTCGGCGATGTTGTGATAGAAGCCCTCGCCGCCGTGACCGTCGGCACAACCGGCGACGTCGATGATCACGCCGCCCTCGGGAAGCGTGGCCTCGGCAGCGCACATGCCCTTCACAGCCTGATAGATGTTCTGATCGAGGGGGTAGCCGCCGTTAGTGGTAATGGCGATCTCGCACTCGACGGGCTCAACGCCGGCAAGGCTCTTCACGAACTCGCAGCCAGCCTCGTGCGCCTTGTGGATGTCGCCGGCAAAGGAGCCAATGACCTCGTGCTTGCCGTTGAGCACCACGTTGAGCACAAAGGCAAGGTGAGCCATCTCGGCGGCGGCAAACATGTCCTCGCTCACGTGGTTGTGGCACAGGTTGCCGGCACGCGAGTGGGAATCGTTCACAAACTGACCGTTGTGGTTGTACATGATGGTCTTGTAGCTGGCGATGCCAGGCAGGACGGACTTGCGGCTACCAGAGAAACCTGCAAAGAAGTGCGGCTCAATAAAGCCCTCGGCAAGCAGCAGATCGCAATCGGCCGCAATCTTGTTGATGATGCACTCGCCACCAGAAGGCAGGGTGCCGATCTTTTTCATCATGCTGTCGTCGGTCGCGACATGCATAACGATTTCCTCGTTGGCAACGATGTCCTCGCCATACTTATTGACGAGCTCCTCGTGCGTCGACGGACGGTGCATACCCGTAGCAACCAAAATACGCACACGGGCCTCGGGCGCAGCGGCATGAATGTGATGCAGCAGAATAGGCATCGTCACACGCGAAGGAACGGGACGCGTATGGTCAGAGCTGATAATTACGATATCCTTTTTGCCAGCACAAAGCTCCTCGAGCGAAGGCGAGCCATAAGGGTTGGCAAGCGACTCCTCTACCAGCTCTTCCTGCGATTTTGTAGTCTTAAACTCGTTTTGATGACCTTCCATCACACCCGCGAAGTTCTTGTCCTCGAGCTCCAGATGCAACGTCTTGTGGTCAAACGGTAGTTCACATTCAAACATTGACGAGCGCCCTCTTCCTTTCAACTGACACACTAGTCAAACCGTTGGAAGGATACGCCGCTCACCGAAAAACACCACCGTCCACCGACTCATTAACACAACGTTCATATTTGACCCATAACAAAACGGCCGTGGTCCCAATGAGGACCGCGGGCGCTACAGTCGCAAGGCGAGAAGCGCCAAACGCGCCGCCGAGACAGACCCCATCCAAAACGCGCGAAGCGCGCTATCTTTTCCCCAGCAGTAATCCGCCGAAGACCGGACATCGTAGGGCCCCATCAGTTTACTTTTAGGCACACTCCGCAGGACGCAAGAAGCCCTCGCCGCACGAAGTGCGCAGCGAGGGCTTCTTGCATGTCCGAGGACGTGCCTAAAAGTAAACTGATGGCGGACCCGGACGACTACAGGGTTATCGATTACCCCGTGTTCTGCAATCCTGCCGAGACGCCGGTCACAGTCGAAAGAATCAGGCTCATGTACTCGGCCTTCTTCTCCTCGGCCATCTCGTCCTGGTTCATACGCACCTCGCGAAGGGCGCGGACCTGAGCGATGGACAGGGCGTCGACATAGGGGTTACGCACGCGAACGGCGCAGCCAAGCACGCGACGGCGCTGTAGCGGCCACTCGTCACCGACGATGGCAAGGACCCACTTACGCGTGAGCTGCATCTCGGTGAAGACCTTCTTGGACAGATCCTGGCGATCGCCCAGGTGCAGATACATCTTGGCGATGCGCTGGTCGGTCTTAGCGATCGACATCTCGATGTTGTCGATGAACGTGCGGAAGAACGGCCACTCCTGGTAGGCAGCCTTGAGCTGGTCAAGGTCACCAAGCTGCTCGCAGGCGGTGCCCAGGCCGTACCAAGCGGCCAGGTTAATGCGTGCCTGGCTCCAGCTGAAGATCCACGGAATGGTACGCAGGTCGTCGAGCGACTTGGCGCCCAGGCCGCGCTTAGCGGGACGCGAGCCGATCGGCAGCAGACCGACTTCGGTCAGCGGCGTCACGGTCGAGAACCACGGTGTAAAGTCCTCGGTGTTCAGCAGGTCCAGATAGCGCTCGTGGCTTGCAGCGTTAAGCTTCTCGGCCATATCCCAGAACTTCTGCGTGGTCTCTGTGTTGGTCTTCTCGACACTCGGGGCCGACTGCAAAAGCGTTGCGGCGGCAACGGACTCAACATGGCGCTGAGCCAGCGTGCGGTTGCCGTAACGGGCAAAGATGACCTCGCCCTGCTCGGTGAGCTTAAAGAAGCAGTTGACCGAACCCTTGGGCTGCGCCAGCACGGCCTTGTTGGCCGGGCCGCCGCCACGGCCAACGGCACCGCCGCGACCGTGCATGAGCACCAGGTCGATATCGTTCTTCTCGGCCCACTTGGCAATGCGCTCCTGCGCGGAATGCAGCGCGAGCATGGCCGTGGTAGGACCGGCGTCCTTGGAGGAGTCGGAATAGCCCAGCATAACCTCCATGCGGCGGTTGGTCTGGGCAAGACGCTTCTGCACCACGGGCAGCGTAAGCATCTGGTCGAGCACGTCGACGCAGCCCTCGAGGTCCTCGAGCTGCTCGAATAGCGGGATCACGTCGAGCTCGGGGACATCTTCCTCGTGTGCGAAGGACAGGTGGGCCAGCTCGAAGACGTCAGCCACATGCTGGGCGCTCTTGGTAAACGAGATGATGTAGCGGTGCGCCATCTTCTTGCCGTAGCGCTTTTGGATGGAGCCGATGGCACGGAAGGTATCGATGACTTCGCGCGTCATGGGCTGCAGGTCGCCATGGATACCGTTCTCGTGGATATCCTTGAGGGCGCGGGCATGCACCACGGAGTGCTGACGGAACTCCATCTCGACCATATGGAAGCCTAAGGACTCGACTTGCCAGATGATGGTCTGGACCGGGCCGTAGGCGGCACGGACGGCACCGCAGGCGGCCAGCGAACGCTGGACGACGCGCAGGTCATCCAGGAACTCGTCGGCGCTGTGGTACATGGTGTCGGTGATACGGCGCACGGTGGCGTTCAGACGGTCGGCCATGACGAGCATGACGGCGCGATGCGGCTCGTGCTCGGAGATCAGCTCGGCGCGGGCCGTGTACCGAGGGCTCATCTCGACCTGATGGTTCCACAGGTTAATGAGCTCGGCCGACGGCTTGCTGTAGGTAGCCTCGAGCGTGAGGTTGCGGCCGATGTGGCGGCACTTGTCCTCGAGCTTGAGCACCATGTGCGTAAAGTACTTGGCGGCGACCTCACGGCTCACCTTGGCGGTGACGTTGGGGTTACCGTCGCGGTCGGAACCGATCCAGCTGCCGGGATGGAAGAACGCCGGGCACAGCGGCGGCACAGTACCGGCCTTGTCGCCCAGCACCCAATCGTCAAAACGACGATAGATAACGGGGATAACGTCGAACAGCGTGTTATCGAAGATGTCGATGATGGTATCGGCTTCCTCGACCGGCGTGGGCTTCTTGAGCGCGATGGGGCTCGTACGCACCAGGGCGTCGATCTCCTGCAGCATATGGCGCTCGTTCTCCACCAGGTCGGAGCCGCCCAGACGCGGACGCTCCTCCAGCAGGTTGGAGATACGGCGGATCTTGCCCTCGACGGCCTTACGACGGGCCTCGGTGGGATGTGCGGTAAAGACAGGGTGGAACTCGAGCTTGTCGAGCAGCTCGTTGGCACCCTCGACACCCAGCTCATTCACCAGCTGGTGATAGGCAACGGTAAGCTCGTTGGCAGGATCGACCTCGGTATCGGTCGACGCACCGGCCTCGCGCTCGCGCAGCTGCGCCACACGGTAGTTCTCCTCCGACAGGTTTGCCAGATGGAAAAAGCTCGTAAAGGCGCGGACAATGACCTGCTGCTTATCGAGCGGCAGGCTGTCGATCAAATCGACGACCTCACGAAATGCCACGGCAGTGGGCTCGTCGGCGGTGGGCACGCCCTGCTCGTCGACGGCTTCGTCGGCAGCGCAGGTACCGGGGTTGCCGGCATTGACCACAATCTCGGCTGTCAAAATCTTGTCGAACAGGTCCGCGATCTCGGGATCATACTCGCTAAGCACACGGCGCTCCAGGCGCAAGAACAGCGCCAGATTGTCGCGCAGCTCCTCGGGGATCTCGATCTCGGCGAGACGCTCCCTGGACTCGGCATTCGAGCCGATTCGGTTAACGAGGCGGTTGACCACGGCAGCGACGCGCGCCGCGGCTTCGGGTACAGACTGGTTGCTTAGGTTCTCAGCCACGTTTCCTCCCATTCCTCCTTCTATGCACGTAACATGCGGTATTCATTATAGGCGCTTGAGAAATACTTTCGACACTGATTGCGCTTTACCACACAAAAGTATTTTCTGCATTGCAAAGGTTTTTGCCCTAAATGGTCGTATTTCTCGGTGGGCGGCATACGTAAACGGAGGCATTCCGCATAAAAGCGAAACACCCCCGTAACAATCGCTCTCCATGAGCAGGGCACGTTAGCAGGCCCGAAGCTCAAAAAGATGCGCTACAGGCGTTCGCGAACCGCCTCGACGACGTTGTCCAGATCGGCGAGCACCTCGTCATGGCTCTGCATGTCGCGCACTTTGACCTTGCCGGCGGCAAGCTCGTCGCCACCCAGGACCAAGATGAGCTTGGCGCCTACCTTATCGGCTTGCTTAAACTGGGCCTTGAGCGAACGACCCTGATAGTCGGCCTCGGTCACAATCCCTGCGGCGCGAAGCTCCTGCGTAATGGCAAAGACGTTCTGACGCAGCTCCTTGCCGGCGTTGGCGACATAGACGCACGGGGCCTCATCGGCACCCAAATCGCTGCCAAAGGCCTGCAGGGCCAGCAGGGCGCGCTCAAAACCGACAGCAAAGCCGACGCCCGCCGTGGGCTTGCCACCCTCGAGCTCGACCAGGCCATCGTAGCGGCCGCCGCCGCCGATGGAGCCGACGCCGGCGCCAGGGGCCTCGACCTCAAAGACAGTACGGGTGTAGTAGTCCAGGCCGCGCACCAAGGTGGGATCCTCGACATACTCGATACCGGCGGCATCCAGATAGCGCTTGACCTGCTCGTAGTGCTCGCGGCACTCATCGCACAGGTTGTCACCCATCAGCGGAGCCTCGGCCATGATCTCGCGGCAGTGGTCGTTCTTGCAGTCGAAGGCACGCAGCGGGTTGAGCTCGGCGCGCTCGCGGCACTCATCGCACATCTCGTCGGCGTGATCGAGGATGAACTGCTTAACCTGCTCGCGATAAGCCGGACGGCACTGGGCGTCACCCATCGAGTTGATGAGCAGACGAAGCTTGGAAAGATCGAAGCCCAGGCGCTTGTAGAACTCCATGAGCATGATGATGCACTCGGCATCTGCCGCCGGATCGGGAGCGCCGAGCCACTCGATGCCCACCTGGTGGAACTGGCGCAGGCGGCCCTTCTGGGGACGCTCGCCGCGGAACATGGCCTCGGCGTAGTACGCCTTAAACGGCGTGGAGCCCTGGGGCACCAGATTGTTCTCGACGACGGCGCGCACCACGCCGGCCGTGCCCTCGGGGCGAAGTGCTAGGCGCTGCTTGGGCTTGAGTTTGGTGTCGGTGCCCTCGGTAAAGACGCGCTCCAGGTTGGCACCGCTGAACACACGGAACATTTCCTTGCGCACGACGTCGGTCGACTGGCCGATACCGTGGACAAACACGTCCACCTGCTCGATCGCGGGCGTCTCGATGGGTTTAAAACCAAACGGCTCGAACACGCCGGCCGCAATCTGCTGCATCTTTTGCCAGGCGCGCATCTCGGCGCCGATAAGGTCGCGGGTTCCCTCCGCCTTCTGTGCCTGCATGGGCAAACACCTTTCTTTTGTATCGCGTCATAGGTAGTGGTCATTATACGGCACAAACTCAAACCGCGGCGGTGCATCTGACCGAACGAGGGTATGGGGACTCGTTCGGCCAGATGCACCGCCGCGACAGCTGATCCGCTTTCCTCCGACCCCTTCGGGTCACATGATCTGCTGGGGACGAAGGAAAGCGGACCGTCCTTTGACCTGCGGCGACCTTGGAAACCGAATGATGGTACGAGCATCCATTCGGCTCCCAAGACCGCCGCGGGCAGATCAGGGTGAGCCGGCAAACGCGGCAGCGCCCTTACTCTCCCGCCGCGCTCGCGCGCAGCTTGGCGGCAATGGGCTCGGATGCCAGCAGGAACACGAGCATGACCACGGAGCACGCCAGGCATACAATCCAGGTGCTCGCAAAGGAGCCCGTGGCATCGAACAGCACGCCCGAGACGATGGCGCCCACGGTGCCGCCGACCATCTCGAGCGAGGTAATGGTGCCAGCTGCCTTACCCAGGTCGGCCATGCCAAACTGCTTAGACGCAGCGATCGTGGGCGTTGGAGATGTTGTACTGCGCAAGAGAAATTCCCAAGTCGCTGACGATGAGCGGCTGGAACAGGCTCATGCAGTTGACGAAAATGGTGTAGCACGTGGCCATGATGACAAAGCCGGAGGCCACCACGAGCCAGCCGGGGAAAAATTTACTTTGCTGGGACATGGATTACTCCTTGTGGTCCGCAATGTATCCGAGAGCGACGGCGGCATAAGCCGCGGCGCCGAGAGGAAGCTCGGCATCGTTAAAGCGCGCCTTGGGATGATGCTGGGCAAAATGCTCGTCCGTATCGGTCACGGCCGCGCCCACGGTAAAGTACGCACTCGGAATCTCGCTCGAGATAAGCGCGAAGTCCTCGCTCGCCATGGCGTGGAATAGCGGCAGGAAGGCAGCCTTGGGCAGCACCGCGCCCACGTAACCAAGCGAGGCCTGGGTCATATCGCTGTCGAGCACGAGCGGCGGAACGTCCGAAAGCGTCTCGATGGCTGCCGGCGTACGATATGTTGCGGCAACGCCGTTGACGACCTCCGCGATACGCTCCTTGAGATGAGTCATGAGCTCGACATCGAAGCCGCGCAGCGTTCCCTCGAGCACACAGGTGTCGGGGATGACGTTGGCCGCCAAGCCGCCAGCGAACTTACCAACGGTAAGTGCGACTTCCTTGGCCGCTGGCACCTCGCGGGAGATAAGCTCCTGGAGCGCCAGGTGCACATGGACGCCGGCCGTGATGGGGTCGATGCAGATCTCGGGGCTCGAGCCATGGCCGCCCTTGCCCTGCAGCGTGATGCGGAAACCGTACACGCCCGAAAGCGCCGGGCTCCCATAGAGCACCAGGCCGAGCGGCGATTGGCTGTTGACGTGCATGGCAAAGGCAGCCTGGGGGCGCGGGTTCTGCAGCAAGCCATCGGCGATGGCAGCGCGGGCTCCCTCAAAGGTCTCCTCACCCGGCTGGAACAGCAGTTTGACGGTGGCATTGGCGTCGACAAGCTCGGCCTCGCGGGCCTTGAGCAAACGGGCCGCGCCGAGCAGCGCCGTCGCATGCATATCGTGGCCACAAGCGTGCATGCACCCGTTGGTGGAAGCGAAAGGCTCGCCCGATTCCTCGACAACGGGCAGGGCATCCATGTCGCCGCGAAGCATGATAACCGTACCGGTTTGCTCGTCCGCGCACGTACCATTGCCCTGAGCAGCCGCGGCCGCACCGGCACCGATCAGGCCAACAACACAGGAGCCGTCGACAAGCGTGGTATGGGGAATGTCCATCTCGTCCAGACGTGCCTGGATATAGGCAGACGTCTGCGGAAGATTGTTACCGAGCTCGGGCGTCTGATGGAGATCGTGGCGCCATGCGGCAAGCTCACCGGCAAATGCCTGGGCTTCTTTGACCAGACCATCGCCGATAGCGGTCTGCGCCGCTGCGGTAGCCTGAGGCGCTGGTTGCGGTTGAAGATCGGACAGAGCTGATGCCATAGATGCCCTCCAGTAACGTTTTTGCAGCACGCACTTTGACAGCGTAAAGTGCAAGGTACAACTGTAAGGGCATGACATAAAAAATGCCGCCCCGGGAGGGCGGCGCAACAAGTTGTTTACAAATGCGGGTGTGATTTTCGGCGCAAGAAATCGAAATGCGTCTCGCTCAAGATAATCGACAAAAAGATGAGCGCAAAGCCGGAAAGCAGGCGCGAGGTGAGCGCCTCCCCCATCAACAACACCGAGAACAGCACACCCGAGGGCGACTCCATCGAAAGAAGCAGCGAGCCCGTCGAGGCCGGGACGTGCGCCAGACCGACGTTTTGGACGAGCAGTGCCACGCACGTGCAGCCCACCGAGAGGAAGACCATCACGCCGATAAAACTCGGCGTCCACACGGACAGAGGCGCCTGAGTCTCGAATAGTAGCGACGTGATTAAGCTCAAAACGCCATTGCCCACAAACATCCAAAACGTGATGACGTTGATATCCATCTTGCGGCCATACTTGGCGGTCACCGCCATCTGGATAGCAAAGAAGACCGCGCCGCCCAGCGTGATGGCATCTCCAGCATTGAACTCGACGCTATCGAGTGCCACCAGGCCAATGCCCGCCAGGCACAGCAATGCAGCGCCCAAGTTGTAACGGGTAAGCCTTTCTCCGCTCAGGACATAGCTCGCAAACGGCACGAGGATGCAATAGGTACCCGTCAAAAACGCGCTCTTGCCCGCCGTGGTCTGTGCCAGGCCAATCGTCTGCAAACCGTACGCGCCCCACATAAGTGCGCCCATACCAAGCCCGACGATAAGGTTGCGAACATTAAAGTGTGCGATGATGCGTTTGCGGAAGATGGCGAACATAACCAGCGAAGCCGGGAGAAAGCGAACGTAGACCAGCTCGAACACCGGAATGGTGTCGAGTGCGTCCTTCATAGTGGTAAAGGAGTAGCCCCAGATAATCGCCACCGAAAGCAGTAGAACTTTCCAGAACAACGGCGAGCGTGCGCCGGCACCCCGGGGAATACCACCCGCGCCCAAATCCTCACGGGCTACAGGGCTATCGGGCATGTTTTCGATTTCGTTGGCAGCGTATTGGGCCATGGAACATCCTCGCGCTCAATCTGGGCGTGGTGTCCGCACGCGCGTGACCGCATGCCGCCTCATGGTCAAATAAAAACAGGGCGCACCGGACCCCCGGCACGCCCCGCTACTGTAGCAACAACCAAGCAGCCCATGCAATTCACTCAACTAAAGCGTCGGAACAGAAATCCTCGATGTTCCGACGGCGTTTACGTTGCTGTATTAAATCAATTTGGTCGACTCCAGCTTTTCGATAATCCAGTCGTTGGCTTTGATGACCGGACGGCGGAAGACGACGCCCAGGGCCAGCGACGGAATCAGATAGCTCGCCAGAATACCCAACTCAACCCAGTACTCCATATGGTAGGCGCCAGCCATGGCGGCATGCATGGCGTTGATGCCGTGAGTAAACGGCAGGAACGGATAGATCGCCTGGAACACGGGGCCGGTCATCTCGATGGGGAACGTGCCGCCCGAACCGCCGACCTGCATGACCAACAGCACGACAGCGAGCGCCTTGCCGATATCGCCAAACGAAACCGTAAGCGTGTAGACGATATTGGAGAACACGAGACTCGCGACCCAGCCCGCCAGCACAAACTGCAGCGGGTTGTCGCACTGAATGCCAAAGAACAGAATGTCGCCCGCGCACACGAGCGTTGCCTGCAGCAGGGCCAAACCGCCAAAGAACAGGTAACGGCCCAGATAGATCTCGTGCAGGCGTACGGGGATGAGCTCGTTGATGAGCTCGTCGTCGACCGAGACCTTCATCATGGCCGCCAGTACGATCGAGCCGACCCAGAGCGACAGAATCGTATAGAACGGCGCCATGGCCGAACCGTAGTTGCGGATCGGATAGACCGGCTTGCGGTCGAGCGCAACGGGGCCGGAAAGCGACACGGCCAGGCCCTCGGGGTCGTTGCCGATCATCGTCTTGATCGTCGCCAGGTCACCCGACATCAGGGCGCCGTCGAGCTCGTCCTTGAACGCGCTGATCTTGTCCGACGCCTCGCCCAGCTGATCGGAAGCCTTGTTGACCAGCTTTGCGGCCTTGGAGAGACCCTTTGCCAGCGAACCGGATGCGTCGGTCAGGCCGGCAACAGCGCTATCTAGGTCGCCCGAGATGCCGTCGAGCGAATCCAGAACGCCCGAAATAGTTTTCTTGAGCTCCTTGGCCTTGACCGAGAATGTGGAATCGTAGTCGGACTTAGCGCCCGAGATGCCCGCCTTGGCATCGGCGATGGCCTGGTCGACCTCGGCACGCGTGCTGTTGACCTCTGCCATGCTGTCGGAAAGGGACTTTGCGGTTGCCCTCAGGTCGTTGGCATTGTTACGATACTCCGTCGCGATCCTGCCCAGCGATGTAGCCACAGACTTGAGGCTGTCCTGGAGCTTTTCGTCACTCACCTGATCGGCAAAGCTGCGGAGCTGGTCGGCCGTGTCGTCGATTTCCTTGGCGCGCGATTCGAGTGCCGACGCGGCTTCGTTGAGCTGGGTCACCGTAACGTGGACATGCTGGTTTGCGGCGTCGAAAGCCTTCGCAAGCTCGGCGGACACGTTGTCAAACGAGCCCGCACTTCCGTCAATCGCGGCGTTGATGGCGTCGTTGGCGGCCTTGAGTGCTTCCTTGGAATCACTAATGCCGCTCTCGGCGTGCTCCATCAACTGCTTGGTAGATTCATCGACCTTACCCGTCTGCTGGAGCATACCGCTCGCCGACGTCAACGAATCGGAGGTCGAGCTCAAAATGCCCGCCAGCGAAGTCGCGTTGGCTTGAACGTCCTGCAGGTCCTCGACCGAATCGCCCAGTGTCGAGGACAGGTTGGCGATAAAGCTGCTGACCTGATCGGTGCTCATGTAATCGAGCAGGCTGGACACGGTCTTAAGGCCGATGGTCGTGATGGTCTTGGTAAAGGTCTCATTCACCTGGCTCTGGACGGCGCTCGAACCCTTTTCGGTCACGATCTGGGCGATGGCGTTAGCCTTCTGGTTTTCGTAGAACTCGATGTCGGCGTGCTTCACGTTGGTCGAGAAAAGCGTCATCATGTCGGCGCTAAACGTCTTGGGGATAACGACGGCGGCATAGTATGTGCCCGACTTAACGCCCTCAATCGCCTTATCGCGGTCGTTGAGGACAACCCAGTCAAAGTTCTCGTTACCGCGCAGGGTCGCCGTCACGTTTTCGCCCACGTTGATCTCGACGGGAATCAGGTCGCTCTCGTAGCCCTCATCGGTGTTGACCACTGCAATCTTAAGGTTGCCGGTATTGCCGTACGGATCCCAGCTGCCGGCGATGTTAAACCACGCGTACAGGCACGGCACGATAATGAGGCCCATCACGACGACCATGCCGATCACGGAGCGAGACACGTTTTGGACATCACGCTTAAACAGGTGCAGGATGTTCTTCATTTATGCCTCACCTCCTTTAGAGTGCTTGCCAAGCAGGGTGGTATCTCCATCATTTGTAGCTGTGCTGTCGCTGCCCTGAGATTTACGATGCGCACCAATATGCGGCAGACGGCTCGTGGGCTGTTCGCTGTCCTTGGTGCCCCGCTCGCTGGCGTTGAGACCAAACATACGACGGGCGGCAGGGATGGCAGCCGTGTGCTCGCGCATCTCGCGGCGCAAGTCCTCGTCCGAAAGCGCCGAGATGCGCATCTGGGTGTTGAGGCTTGCACGGATGTACTCGATGTTGATGAGCCAGCCGCAGATGGCAATGACCGAGATAATCCAGATAACGAGCAGGATGATCTTGCCGTTATTGTCGATATCGAGCACCGTCGAAAGCACAAAGAGCAGAACCTGCACGCCTACCACGGCGGCAAAACCGCCCTTGATGTAGTACGGGTAGCGATGCTCAAACGCCACGGCATGATCGAGCAGCTCGCGACGGTACGAATCCGAATCGAGCATGACGCGCATGGCCGTGCGCAGCGAATAGCGCTGGCGCGGTAGGTCGTTGGACTCGCAGATCATGAGGCCCGTCGTGGAAAGCTGCTTATCAAAGAGCAGATTGAGGTTGAGCAGCAACGGGCGCAGCTGCAGACCGATAAAGAGCGCGATGGCAAGGAACACGCCCAGGATGCACAGGTTGAACAGGTAGTTGAACGAATACATGCCACCGACGGTCTCGCGCAGCAGGTTGATGCCATAAGTGAAGGGCAGCAGCGGATGCAGCCATTGGAAGAAGCCGGGCATCATCTCGATGGGATACATGCCCGACGAGCCGGGGATCTGCACAATGACGAGGATGACGCCAATGGCTTTACCGATATGCTTAAACGTGGTGGACAGCGCATAGATGATGTTGACGTAGGTGAACGAAATAGCGATGCCGCCCAGTACAAAGAGCAGCGGATTGACGCACTGAACGCCAATGACCAGGTCGCCCACCGTAACGATAATGGCCTGGAACGCGCCCAGGATCACCAGCAGCAGCCAGCGGCCAAAGTAGCCCTGACGCGCCGTAAAGCTACCGATGCCCTCGCGGTCGACCTCGAGTTTATAGATAGCGATGAGCACATAGCCGCCTACCCACAGCGCCAGATTGGTGTAGAAGGGCGCGATGCCCGAGCCAAAGCTCTTGACCGGATAGATTGACTTGGACGTCAGCTCAACCGGAGATGCCATGAAATCTGCCACGTCATTGACGTCGACGTCCATGAGGTCGGCTAACTCGCCCATAGACTCAGAGGTCTGCAGCGCCGCAATGTCATTGGCGGCGGTCGCGAGCTTGTCCTGAACCTTGGCAAGGGAGGCGTCGGTTTGGGACAGTGTGGTCTTTGCCTGCTTGAGCGTGGCGTCGAGCTGCGCCAGCGTGCCGCGCGCGCTCGCTATCGTGGGGGTCATACCCGACACAATGCCGGTCAAATCGCCCGAAACGGCGGCAAAGGAGTCAAGCGCGCTCGAAGCCTTCGGAAGTGCGTTCTGACCCAGATCGGTCTGAGCCTGACCGAGGCTAGCCGTACCGGTCTGAATTGCCGCGTTGAGTGCGTTGCTCGCGTTCGAGATTGCCGTAGCGTCGTTTGCCATGGCGCTCGACTGTGCAGAAAGGCCATCCTTGATGCTCTGCAGCTTCTGGTTTTGCTCGCGAAGCGAATCGATGGTCGATACAATGCGCGCGTCAATTTCCTCGGAACCTGTCGACGTGTCATTAACGAGAATCTCCAAGTGCCCGATAACGGCCTTATTGTGATCGATCGTCGCCTGGAGAGACTCGAGCGAGTTGTCGATGCGGGTGGTCGTAGATGTGACCGTACCCGTTAGCTTGCCAATCGCAGCGTTCGCGGAGGCTGACGTCTTGGTGAGTGCAAGGCTACCTTCCGAGAGTGCCTTGGAGAGCGAGGTGATAGAGTTGCCCGCCGTGGCGCGAGCCTCGCCCAGCAGGTCGTTGCCCTGGGAGATTGCCTGCGTCAGCGACGGTGCCTGACCTTGCAAGCCGGCAAGCGCCGCATCAGCCGAGGCGATAGCGCCACTCGTCTTATCGATGGCGGCATTCATATCGCCAATCGAATCGCGCACCTCACCCAAGGTGTCGGATGCCTCGGACACCGAACTTGTCAGCGAGTCCTGAGTCTGGGTTGCCTTGTCCTTTAAATCGATGCCGGCATCCTTGGCGATGCCCGCTACGGTCTCGCCCACCGTGGAGACAAACTCCGAGTTGATCTGCTCCTCGATGGTGTTGGCACCGGTATCGGTAACCTTGGGCGCAATGGCGCTCTTTTTCTCGTTGACGTAATAGGTCAGCTTAGGCTGATGGTAATTGCCATCGAGCATCGAGACGAGATTGTCGGAGAAGTTCTTGGGGATTACAATCGCCGCGTAGTATTCCCCGCTCTCGACGCCCTCTTTGGCATCGGCAGCCGAGTCGACGAAGGTCCAGCCCAGCCGATCGTTTTCCTTGAGCTGGTCGACCACCTTATCGCCCGCATTGAGCTCGCCCACTAGGTCGTTCTGGGTGCCCTGATCGTTGTTGGCGATAGCGATTTTAATGCCCTGGGTGTTTCCATATGGATCCCAGTTAGCCACGATGTTGTACCAAGCGTACAGCGAGGGGATAACGCACACGCCCAGGGTAACCACCAAGGCGACGGGGTTCACAAGCAGTCGCTTAATGTCGCGCTTGAATATCGCAAAGGAGACCTTTGCATCGGATAGTTTGCTGCCGAGACTCACGCTTGGACCATCCATCCTGTCGTTGAATCAAATCGTACTATCAACAACCATTGTACGTAGGCGCTTTAGCGTCTCGAAGCACAATGGTATTGAGTTTTGCGGGTAGCAATATACTACGAAGATTAGTTAACGTACAGTTGTACAGTATCTCAAATTTCAGCAGGTCGCAAAACCACAACCCGCACAAATTAACAATCCGAATAGTCATCGGGGGCGTTCTTAAACGACCAGTCAAACAAGAACGTCCCCGATGACTACTTAGGGCCACGAAAGCGTCGCAGGTTGAGCATAAGTCAGCGAAAACGCCCCTGAGCGAGCAAGGTGACGTGAAAGAGGAGGGAAGCGTACTTTGGTACGCGACCGACGATTGAACGTCAGATTGCCGCTTAGGGGCGTTTGCAGCGTCGACCGGTCCGTCGTTCGTTAGAACGACGGAACCAATAGGTTCGTTAGAACGGCGGACCCAAAGGCGTAACTACTTAACTACATCAAGTTGCAAACAGCCGCCGCGAAGGCAACGGGGTCCTCGGGGAGGATGCCCTCGACCAGCAGGGCCTGATCGTAGAGCAGGCCGGAGTACTGCTTGATCTTGTCGGCGTCACCTGCCTTCTGGGCAGCGACAAGCTTGTCAAAGACCGGGTGCTTGGCGTTGAGCTCGAGAACGCGCTGGCTCTTGGGCATGCCGTCGGGCGCGCCCTCGGGCCCCTTCTGGAGCACCTTCTCCATCTCGAGCGAAAGCGGACCCTCGGTGGTGATGCAAGCGGGGGCATCGGTCAGGCGCGCGGAGACGGCAACTTTCTCGACCTTGTCACCGAGTGCCTCCTTCATAGCGCTAAAGAGGTCCTCGTTTTCCTTGGTGGCGTCCTCGGCCTCCTTCTTCTCGTCATCGGTCGCCATGTCAAGATCGCCGGTCGCGACGTTCTTAAGCTCCAGGTGACGATCCCCGATCTCGGGCTCGGCACCATCGGCAACTGCCTTCTCGGCAGCCTCGCGAGCAGCGTCATCCTCGTAGACCTTGGGCATATCGGCAGCCACGTACTCACGCATGGCCTGGAAGGTGAACTCATCCACGTCCTGCGTCAGCAGCAGTACATCGTAGCCGCGGTCGAGCACGCCCTTCACGACGGGCATCTTGGCCAGACGCTCGCGCGAATCGCCGGCGGCATAGTAGATTGCCTTCTGGCCCTCGGGCATGCCCTTGGCATACTCGGCAAGGGTGATCATCTTCTGCTCCTTGGCAGACCAGAACAGCAGCAGGTCGGCGAGCTCGTCGGCCTTCATGCCGTAGCTCGAGTAGATGCCATACTTAAGGCCGCGGCCAAAGTTCTCAAAGAACTTCTCGTATGCCTCACGGTCGTTGTCGCGCATGTCCTCAAGGTCGGCGGTAATCTTCTTTTCCACACGCTTGGCGATAGCCTTGAGCTGACGGTTCTGCTGCAGCGTCTCGCGCGAGATGTTGAGCGACACGTCGGCGGAATCCACGACGCCACGGACAAAGTTGTAGTAGTCGGGCAGCAGGTCGTCGCACTTCTCCATAATCAGCACGTTGGAGCTGTAGAGCGCCAGGCCCTTCTCGTAGTCCTTGCTGTACAGATCGAACGGGGCGCGGCCCGGCACAAACAGCAGGGCGTCGTACTCGAGCGTGCCCTCAGCATGGAAGCTGATGGTGCGTGCAGGATCGTCAAAGTCGTGGAACGTTGACTTGTAGAACTCGTCGTAGTCCTTCTGCTCGACATCGGAGCTGCGCTTTTTCCAGATCGGCGTCATTGAGTTGACGGTCTCGAGCTCCTGGTAGTCCTCGTACTCGGGCGTGTAGTCATCGCCAGCATCCTCGGGCTTGGGCTTCTGGCGGCTCTTGGACACCATCATCTGAATCGGGTAGCGCACATAGTTGCTGTACTGCTGAATCAGGCTCTTGAGGCCCCACTCGGTCAGGAAGCGATCGTAGGTCTCGGCCTCGCCGTCGGCGTCGAGCTTCTCGTTCTCGCGCAGCGTCAGGATGACATCGGTACCGTGCTCAGCACGCTCGCCATCCTCGATGGTGTAGCCCTCAAGACCGTCGGACTCCCAAACGTGGGCGATATCCTCGCCATAAGCGCGGCTGACGACCTTCACGTGGCTGGCGACCATAAAGGCGGAGTAGAAACCCACGCCAAACTGACCGATGATGTCGACATCGGAACCCTGCTGCTCGGCGTTCTCAGTCTTAAACTCCTCGGAGCCGGAATGGGCGATGGTGCCCAGATTGCGCTCGAGCTCCTCGGCGGTCATGCCGATACCGTTATCCGAAATGGTGATGGTACGGGCATCTTTATCAAAGGAAACACGAATAGCCAGGTCGCCCTGGTCGAGCTTGACGCTCGGGTCCTGCAGGCTCTTAAAGTTGAGCTTGTCGACGGCATCGCTCGCGTTGGAGATAAGCTCGCGCAGGAAGATTTCCTTATTGGTGTAGATGGAGTTGATCATGAGGTCGAGCAGTTTTTTGCTCTCGGTCTTAAATTGACGCATGTGCAGTCCTTTCGCGCTACCCCCGTCCGCAAAAACGGCCCGGTTGCCCGAGCCGCATTGCAGACCTGCTATGTTCAGACTTAGATTTTATAACCCATTAGCGCGCATATATACATACGGAATCGAAAAACTGTATGTCCGAGCGCTCTGATGCGCCAATTGCCAAGGAGTGTCCCAAACTGCCGGCAGGAAAGGAACGTCCCTATCTGCCATCTACGCGCTTGGCCATCCAAGCATGGGGCTGGCCCTCGTCTTCGTAGTCCACCGGGGCAATCTGCGTGTAGCCCGCCTTGGCATAGAGCGGCAGCACGTATTCCTGCGCATGCAGCTTAATGAGCTTGGCGCCGGCAGCACGCGCGCACGTATCACTTGCCTCGACGATCGCACTCGCCAATCCGCGACGACGCATAGCCGGCAGCACTGCGACGCGCCCCATAATGTAGGTCTCCCCCGCCGCAACGCCTTCGTCCATGTCGCATGCCGGCAACACCGGGGCCTCTGCGTCAGCCACGCGCTCAAGCTCTTCGGGAAACACGCGCGAGCAACCGGCAAGCTCGCCGTCTACATAGAGCGTCACATGAATGCAGTTCGGATCCTCGTCGATAGCGTCGAACTCATTCTCGTAGCCCTGCTCGTCCATAAAAACGACGCGGCGCACCAACGCCGCGTCATCAAAGCATCCCGTCTTAAGTTGAATATCCATGGCTGCCCCTTCATTCAATGCGAACGTTAGGGACAGATTTTAGCGAAAATGAGCTCCGCGCACGCTAAACTTCGCGCGAGCCTTCGCCAGGCAATCGTAATGACCCACGTTATGGGCATCGCTCGCGATGAAGCTGTACAGGTTCTGATCGAACAGGCGCTGTGCCGGCTTTTTCTCGCGACCAAAGCGACCGCCGGCAATAAAGTCCGCCGAAGCCTGCAGCTTGCAGCCCATATCGACCAGGCGCTCCGCCACGCTTACATCCTTTTGAACCGCACGATAGCGCTCAGGATGAGCGATGATCACCTGGTAGCCACGGCACTGCAAATCGTAAATCGTGTTCTCGTACTCTCTAAACGCATACGCATCGGCATGCGTCGAAAGCTCGAGCAGAAACTCGTTGGTTCCATCGAAATGCAAGTGCTCCGCGGCATCGATACCAAGCTCAACGAGCTTTCGATGGTTGACCTCGAAGCCCATCTGGAGCGGAAAACCGTCAGCGTTATCACGCAGCAGCTCAAAGGCATCCCACATCTTGTCGTAATCAAAATAGGGATCACGGCAGTGAGGAGTGCAAACGATTCTGGTTACACCGACCCGCTTGGCAGCCTCGAGCATCGCCAAGCTCTCATCGAGATCGGCGGCGCCGTCGTCTACACCCGGCAAGATATGGCAATGAATGTCACGCATAGGTCAGCCTTAATCAACTAAACGTTTGCTCGGTTGGTGAAGATGCCCTTTTTGGAAGTCCCCTGATCGTCGGAGCCCTTCTTCACCTTCTTACCGTCCTTGGTGTAGTAGGAGTAGTAGTACTCGCTGGTCTCAGTCTCGCAGTAGTTCATAACGGTACCGATGAGCTTGACCTTCTCGGACTTCTTAAGCTGACCGATAGCGTTGAGCGCCTCTTCGCGCTTGGTAAAGTCCTCGCGCACTACGAACAGCGTGCCGTCGGTCAGACTGGCGATCTCGGCAGCATCGATGAAGGTGCCGACCGGGGGAGCGTCGAAGATGACGTACTGGAACTTGGCGGACAATGCCTTTACCAGCTTGGCAAAGCGGTGAGAGACGATGATGTCGGCAGGATTGGGAATATGCGGCTCGGCATCGAGGAAGTAGAAGTTCTTCTGACCCGTCTCGACAATTGCCTGGTCAATGGAGATCTGCTCGGAAAGGACCGCATAGAGTCCGCCGCGCGAACGAACGCCGAGCATATCGGAAAGAGACCTGCGGCGCATATCGGCCTCGACCAGGAGCACGGACTTGCCGCTCGTGGCGATAGCCTGGGCAAGGTTAATGGAAACCGTAGACTTGCCCTCGTTGGGAATCGAGGAGGTAACGGTGATGGTGCGAATGGGGTCGTCCACGCTCGCAAAGCGGATGTTGGCCAGAAGGGTCTTGGCGGCATTCTGTACAACGAGCTTGTCGGTGTTCTTTGCCTTAGCCATGCCTATTTACCACCTTTCATAGCCGGAATTCGGCCAACAACGGGAATACCTAGGAGCTCTTCTGCCTCTTCGGCACCGCGAATGCGGGTATTGAGCATGTCTGCCAAAACGACATAGGCAACTGCGATAAAGATACCGGCGAGGAACGCGACGGCAATATACAGCGTGCGCTTGGGGCCACTGGGAGCTTCGGGGGTCTTAGCCTCGTCGATAACGTTGATGCTCTGGGCAGCGCCGACGTTCTGAGCGACCGTACTCACCGAGCTGGCCATGGCCTTTGCGACCTCAGCCGTCTCCTTGGCATCGGTGCCGGTAACCGAAAGCGTAATGACACGCGTGGTGGTCTCGGAGGAAACAGACACCTTGTAGTCATCCAGATCGGTGAGGCCCAGTTCTTTGGCGGCGCCGCTCTTGACGCTATCGCTATCAAGCAGCGTGGCGATATCGTTGGAAAGCATCTGGCTCGCCGAGAGATCGTTGTAGCTCATCTGACCGCTATCGTCGGTCTTGGCGAGAATGTACATGCTCGTCGTCGCGGTATAGGTGTTGTCCATCGCAGCGAAGGACACGATGCCCATGGCGATCGCGCAGACCACCGGAAGGGTGATGACCAGCTTGAGGTGCTTCTTCAGCAGCTGGAACAGTTCGAGAAGGGTCATGCAGCTTGCCTTTCATTTCCCCAGTTCGGATTGACAAAACTATCCGTATGTTATCGCATCTTTTTACCGAGACCAAACTCTATACATAAGAAACAGGCTCTCCTGTAAAAATGACGGAAGCGATCGTAAAATTGCACAACAACGCCGCACCCGAAAGTCCGATGCGGCGTCTACATCATTATCTATGTTGTATCGCTATGCGAATGGCTCCTCCTGCTGTATGGGAAACGCCACCGTAATGGTGGTTCCCACGCCCAACTCGCTCGATAGATCGAGCGTGGCATGATGATACAGGGCCGCATGCTTGACAATGGCAAGCCCCAGGCCGGTTCCGCCGCGTGCCTTGGACCTACTCTTGTCCACGCGATAGAACCGCTCAAATACCTTGCCCTGTTCTTCAGGCGCGATACCGATTCCCGTATCGGCGACCGCGAGGAACGGATGGCCTTCGTCGTTGGTGCCGCACTGCAGCGTAACCGTACCGCCGGGTCGATTGTAGCGGATGGCGTTGCTTGCCAGATTATAGATGAGCTCGTCGACCAAGCGCGACACGCCTTCGATGACCACAGGCTTGGTCTCATGACTTATCGTCACATTCGCCTGACGGGCAACCTGTTCAAGACGCTGTTCAACCGCGTAGATCACACGCGAGAGCTCAATAGGCTCCGTGGACCCAATGGGCACCGCCTCGCCCTCAGTTGCACGTTCGGCCTCGTCCAAGTTAGACAGCGTAAGGATGTCGTTGACAAGCGCTGCCAAGCGGCCCGCCTCACGATAGATGCGACCGCCAAAGTTGCGCAGGTCGTCCTCGCCCTCGACCATGCCATTTGCGATGAGCTCGGCATAGCCCGAAATCGCCGTAAGCGGCGTCTTGAGCTCATGGGTGATATTCGCCGTGAACTCGCGGCGCATACGGTCGTTGTCCGCTAGCACCGCCATTTGGCGCTTGAGTTCCTGGCGCTGCGACTCGATGCGCTCAAGCATGGGAACCATCTCGGCATAGGCGTGCTCATAGCTACGGCGTGGGTGATCCAAATCCACCTCTTGTAACGGCGCGATGATGGCACGGGACTCACGGCGCGCCATAAAAAACGAGAGTACTGCACCCGCTGCTGCGATAAGCAGCATCGGCGCCAGCATCGACAGCAAAATCGCCGCAACGCCAGGCTGGGCCTGCGCCAAGCGAACGACCTGGCCGTTATCAAGGGTGACGGCGCGATACAGCATAATCTCGTCGAGTGTAGAGCTTGCGCGCTCCGCGGAACCCGAACCACTCTCAAAGGCCTCGATGACCTCGGGGCGATCGCCATGGTTGGGCAGTGTGGAAGGCGACGCCTCGTTGTCGTAGGCAACCGATCCATCCTTGTTAATAAGCGTGATGCGTAAGTCCTCGCGATCGAGGCTACGCAAGAACGGGATGGGCTCCTGCTGCTCGTCGAGGGCGGCAGCAATGAGCTCGGTTTCCTGCGCCAGATTGGCACTCGTGGCATCCGCCAAGGTGTTTTGCACAAAGAACGCACCCAGCACCGTAAACGCCACGATAACCGCCATGGCGCAAACAAAGATCGTCACAAAAACGCGGTGCGACAGCGTTTGTTTTCCCTGGGGGGCGAAGACCACGGGTTACTCCTCCGATGCGGTGGACGCGGTGTCGTCACCTTCGGCACCATCACCGGCAGAAGGCTCAGCCAAGCGGTAGCCCACGCCGCGCACGGTCTCGATGGCGCTGGCATGCTCGCCCAGTTTTTGGCGAAGCGTCTGCACGTGCACGTCAACGGTGCGCGAACCGCCGTCGAAGTCCCAGCCCCACACGCTCTGCAGCAACGACTCGCGGGTAAAGACCACGCCGGGCTTGCGCATGAGATACTCAAGCAGGTCGAACTCGCGCAGGGTGAGCTTAAGCGGCTCGCCGGCAACGGTCACCTCGCGATGGCTGGGCGAGAGCACGATGTCGCCCACACTGAGCACATCGCTCGCCTGCTTGACCATGCCGCCGCGACGCAGCAGTGCGCGGCAACGGCTCGCAAGCTCCATGAGCGAAAACGGCTTAGTCAGGTAATCGTCGGCACCGCCATCGAGCGCCATCACCTTGTCGAGCTCGGTGTCCTTGGCAGTAAGCATCATGATGGGCACCGTCGCCGTCAGGCGGTCGGCACGCAGGCGACGCATAATTGCCAGGCCATCGGTATCGGGCAACATGATGTCGAGCAGGACAGCATCGGGCACCCGTCGCGCCACAGCAGCCTTAAACTCACCATCGCACGAAAAGCCCTCGGCCTCGATCCCCTGCTTGCGCAGCGCATAGACCGTCAAATCCCTGATGTTGTCATCGTCCTCGACGTAATAGATCATGTTGAACCCCTTTGCGGCCGGCATGACCGCATCTTAACCCTAAAGGTACCTTTACGAGATGGTATCAGCCAAAACGTCCCGTCAAATAATCCGCTGTGCGCGAATCGGTCGGTTTTTTGAAGAGCTGAGCGGTGGGCGCGTGCTCCACCAGCTCGCCCAGCAAGAAAAACGCGACCGAGTCGGAGATGCGCGCCGCCTGCTGCATATTGTGCGTAACGACCACCAACGTGCAGGTCTCCTTGAGCTCGCAGGCAAGCTGCTCCACCACCAGCGTCGACACGGGGTCGAGGGCGCTCGTGGGCTCATCCATCAGCAGGATGTCGGGTTGCACGGCAAGCGCGCGGGCGATGCACAGGCGCTGCTGCTGCCCGCCCGAAAGGCCCAGGCCCGACTCCTTGAGCTTGTCCTTGACCTCATCCCACAGAGCGGCTCGACGAAGGGAATCCTCGACCAGCTCATCCAGCACGGCGCGATCGCGCACGCCCATGCCACGGGGGCCGTACGCGACGTTGTCATAAATGCTCATGGGAAACGGGTTGGGGCGCTGGAACACCATGCCCACGCGCTGGCGCAAACGGCAGATGTCGTAATCGCCCAGGATATCTTGACCATCGAGCGCAATCTTGCCCTCGATGCGGCAATCCTTGATGCCGTCGTTCATGCGGTTAAAGCAGCGCAGCAACGTAGACTTTCCGCAGCCCGAAGGCCCGATGAACGAGGTGATCTGCTTATCGCGGATCTTGATATTCACGTCCTTGAGCGCATGGTGGTCGCCATAGAACAGGTCGAGGCCCTCGACGTCGATGCGCGTCGGCGAGGCGGCAAGATCCTCTGCCGTGGGGCGAGTCGCATCCCCAACCTCGCGCTCATGCGCGGCCTCGGCCTGCGCTTCCATGAGTTCTTCAAGCTCCGTGGGCTCCACAGCCGCAGCAGCCGTCATACCGCACACCTCCATATCGATATCAATTCAGCAGTATCGATAGTAGGAATCGCGGCTCATACGCACGTGAGCACATTGTCAAGTGTTTGTAAGGGCACGCTAGCTATGCGGCGGGCAGCTCGATGGTGAATATCGTGTGTTCGGGCGTCGATTCACATGCAACGGTACCGCCGTGTGCCGCGATGATCTCCTTGGCAATAGCAAGGCCCAAACCGGCACCACCGCGATTGGTCGCACGCGCCGCATCCAGGCGATAGAACTTCTCAAAGATCACCTTGAGCTTAGCCGCAGGGATAGGATCGCCCTGATTGATAAAGCGCACGCGCACGCCGCCATCGTCTTGGCGCCTGGCCTCAATCATGATAGTCGAGCCCTCATAGCTATAGGCGACGGCATTTTTCATGATGTTGTTGAACACGCGGGCCATCTTATCGCCATCCACGAGCACCGTCAGGTCCTCGCGAATATCAACCTGGGCTTCCTTATGCTGCTCGTTGAGGATGGGATAGAACTCGTCAGCCACCTGAGCCAGCAGCAACCCCAGATCAACATAGCCGCGCGTGAGCACGATATCGTGGAAGTCAAAGCGCGTGATATCGAAGAACTCTTCGATGAGCGCATCGAGCCGGTGCGCCTTGTCGAGCGCCACGCCCGTAAAGTGTGCACGTTGCTCAACCGGCAGCTCGGGAGCCTCTTGCAGCAGCGAAAGATAGCCCACCACACTGGCAAGCGGGGTGCGTAGGTCATGTGCCAAGTACGTGACCAGATCGTCCTTGCGATGAGACTCGTCACGCAAGGCCTGCTGCACCTTGCGCTCGCGATCGCGCACACGGTTGAGTGCGCCCTCGACCTCCAGGAAGTCGCCGTCGATGTTGTCCCAGGTGTCGGGGTGATCGATCAGGCAATCTTGAATACGAGCGGCCAGCACACAATCGGCATGCTGCTCGCCCTGCTCGTAGCCCTGGCAGTACAGGGCGCGGCCGCAAAAGAACAGCACGCACACGGCAAGCGCCAGCACAAAGCCAAGCATGTTGAATACAAAGCCGGCATCGAACAGCACCGGCCCTTCGATGCCGCCGAGTGCCATGGCGCCAATCGCCAACGTCATGGCCCACGCGGCACCGCCAATCACCACGCAGCGGCGTACGATTTCAAATCGATCGATCAGCAAAAAGCCGACAAGCAGCACCGCCAAGATTCCAGCGATGTTATCGATGCCAATCAGCAGCAGGCTCAGCAAAAAGAGCAGCACCGTTGCAAGCGCGCGGTTGTCGACGACCGACCTCACGTATTCAAAGAGTCGATCGGGCACCTCGAATGCCTGCCTATCGTCTTTTGTCATATCCACTTCCCCACCATCAAAGGCGTTATTCGATTATGTAGCCGACGCCCCAGACGTTTTTGATAAAGCGCGGCTTTTGAGCGTCGTCACCGATCTTTTCGCGCAGGTGGCGAATGTGCACCATCACCGTATTGTTGGAGCCGGGCATAAAATCCTCGTTCCACACCGCGCGGAACAGATCCTCCACGGCCACCACACTGCCGCGATGCTCGACCAGATACAGCAAGATGGAATACTCGATGGGCGTGAGGCGAACCGGCGCACCGTCCACCGTTACGGAACGGGCATCGCGGTTGATCTCTAGGCCGTCGAACTGGATGGTCGGCGACTCGGCCGCCTGCGCACGGCTACCGTAGCTGGTGTAGCGACGAAGCTGAGCGTGCACGCGCGCGATGAGCTCCAGCGGGCGGAACGGCTTAACCACGTAATCGTCCGCGCCAAGCGAAAGGCCCTCGATCTTGTCTTGCTGGGCATCGCGCGCCGTCAGCATGATCACGGGATAGGTATGGCTGGAACGGATCGTGCGCAGCAACTCAAGCCCATCGATATCGGGCAGCATGACATCCAGCAGCGCCAGATCGAACTCCTGCTCCAAGATTGCCTTGGCAGCATCGGCCCCGCTATAGGCGACCTGTACGTCAAAGCCTTCTTTTGTAAGGTAGATACCAACCAAGTCGGCGATGGCCTTTTCGTCATCAACTACCAAAATGCGCTCGTTCATGCGTGCTCCTCTCGCGCTCCATTATGCCCGAGGGGGCGCATGCCACACACAACAAGCGTGGGTGATTAAGTCGGCCTTAAGCACCCTTGTGCCCGTTCGGGCGCGGATGTGGGCCACGCACGCACGCGATGATCGCCGACGCCGGCAAACGATATACTCTAGTTCCAGAAGAGACCATCCCGTCGAAAGCGAAATCCGTGAAGTCCCTCACCTCTTTTGCAAAGCGCTCAGCCCAGCTTGCCGCCGGCTTTGTCTGCGCTATCGCCCTTGCCGCTGGCGTGCCCACCGTCGCCGGCGCCCAAGTACTCACGACCGACAATGTTTGCGGCAAAACCGCCGATGCGCGCGGCATCACGGCCGAAAACCTGCCCGATATCGATGCGACCAATGCCCTCGTCATGGGCAAAGACGGCACCGTCTACTATGCCCGCGGCGCCGATGAGCAGGTCAAGATTGCCTCGATCACCAAGGTCATGACCGCAATCCTAACCGTCGAGAATTGCAAGATGGACGAGAAGGCCACGGTGAGCAACGCCGCAGCCACCGTGGGCAATTCAACAGCCGGCCTACTCGAAGGCGACGAGCTCACCGTGAAGCAGGCACCGCGCGGCCTGATGATTCCCTCGGGCAACGACGCCGCCATCGTGCTCGCCGAATATGTGGGCAAGAAGATCGACCCTAAGACCAAAGACGCCGAGGCAACCTTTGTGAAGGCCATGAACGAGCGCGCTAAGAAGCTCGGCTGCACCGGTACGCTTTTTGAAAACCCGCATGGTCTGGACTTTGATGAGTGGGCTGGCGATATGCACTCAACCGCACACGACGTAGCGCTGATGATGCAGGAGGCCATGAAAAACGACACGATCCGCGAGGTCGTAGCGAGCGAGGATTCCTGGATCGAGGTCACGGGCGCCGACGGCACCGACCATTCGCATTCCATGGACACGCATAACTATTTGCTGGGCCAAGATGGCAACATCGGTGGCAAGACCGGCACCACCGACGACGCGGGCTATTGCTTTACGAGCGCCTACAACCGAGACGGCGACGAGATCTACACCGTCGTTTTGAACTCCACCACCACCGACCAGCGCTTTACCGATACCGCAACCCTTGCCAATTGGTACTACGGTCACAAGGTGACGGTCGCAATCGCCAACACACAGGAAAAGACCGCCAACGGCAACCCGCTTATGGCGCGCATTGGTCAAACCGACTGGACGGATAAGACGATCGACGCCACACTCGCCGATCCCACGGCGCAAGCGACCGTGTTTTCCCTTGCCGGCGAGGTGACCGAAAAGGTTAGCTACGACGATCTTTCGGGCACGGTGCATGTGGGCGACAAGGTGGGCAGCGTCACGCTCAAGCAGGACGGCACCAAGATCGCCGTCATGGACCTGGTTGCCGACGAGGAAGGCGCAGGGCCGAATCCCATTGAATGGCTGCTCGTGAAGCTCGATCGCTTGGGCCGTCGCATCGACAACCGCCCACTCACGGCAGAAAGCGAGACCGTCGCCAAGGCGCCCGAGGTGTAGGGCGCAAGAATAATAAGTCCACTGAAAGGAGGCGTCCGAAAGGATGCCTCCTTTTTTTGAGGGTTCGAATCCCCAGCCGCCATTCTTGATAATAAAAAGGGCCCCAAATGGGACCCTTCTTCAAATTCGTACTGGCGGAGAGCTGGGGATTCGAACCCCAGATGCCCTTTTGGGGCATACTCGCTTAGCAGGCGAGCACCTTCGGCCTCTCGGTCAGCTCTCCGTAACAGCCGTTCTATAGTAACCAAACAGCCAAGGATGAGCAAGAGGAAATTTTCTAATTGCCTAGCAGCCTTTCCTTCTTGAAAGCTTCGCCTACCCCAGCGAGCGGTTGAGGGAGCCGAGCTCGTCGTTGCCCATGGTGCGCCACATTTGGAAGATACAACCGCGCGCCAGGAAAAAGAAACCGTTGTCGACCAGTTGCACAGCGGCATCTGCCAGCTGATTCGTCACGGCGGACACTGGCGGCAGCTCTAGTCCAGCCTTATGGATGGTCTCGACCGCTTCCTCGAACGTCGGAGGCTCGCTGACGCCCATCTCGTTCATAAGGCCCTGCATTTCTTCCAGCGCGCTGCTGCCCGACTCCTCGCCGCGCGGCACCAGACGGTAACAAGCCAGCGCCAGGTCGAGCTGATCGCAATTCCAATAGGCAAACGCCAAGCGATAGAACAGGTAGCCGATTGCAGAACGATCGCTGGCAATACGTAGGCCGTGGCGCGCCACCTCGATAATCTCGTCAAAGCGCTCCAGACGCGCAAGCACGTTGATGAGCGCAAAGTGCGACTGCATGGACGAGCGCGCCAGATCGTAAAGATGGCGCACCTCGGGCAGTGCTCGTTCAAAGTCCTCTTGCTCGGCGTAAAAGCTGCAGATCTCGTGCTGGGCAAAGTACAGCGCATCGGGCGCACGAAGGATTCGCACAGAGCGGTCTTCTTCCAACACCGGTAGCACCATGCGCACCAGCTGGTTATCGCAAAACTGCGTTTGAACCGGACCTGTCGCCAAAAGCTCGGCGACGGCGCACTTAGCCTCCAACTCCTCAACAAGACGGGAAAAGCCTTCAAAAGCACCTGTACGGTCGACTTTTGCCTGCTCGCGCAATTCAACAACACGGGCCACGTATGGGTCGTCGTCCTCTTCCATGACCTCCAGCTCGTCAGCCGTATCGGCAAGCAGCAGATCGCGCAGCGCCGGCGGCAGCATGCGATGGTCATCACGCGGACGAGCATGAACCTCCGCAGGTTCAATCGTCTCCGGAGCGGTTGACTCATATGCCTCAAGCACACGCTTGCACGGCATATCGTCCATGTCTATACTCTCAAGATCCTTGGCGACAGGCACGCAATCGGCCAGATAGGCCGCGCGCCCAAAGAAATACGTTGCAACAACGCGCTCGCCCTGCTCACTGTCGGGAGCAGCAATCTGCACATAGCAGCGCGTGATGCAGGTGCCCGCGGCAAAACACGCTGCCGCAAGCGTGAGCGCCACGCGCGCATCGTGCTCCGCGGCCCAGATCGTGCGCGTGTCCTCGTCCAGCTCGTGCCAGGCGTCATCTTGAGCGTCGTATTCACGTTGCGGCATGGCATCAACGACAGACTGCCCAAACCGAACGAGCATAATCCCCTCGGCAACGTTTGCCCGATAGGTATAGTCGAGCCGCGTGACCACGTTAAGCGCCTCGACAATACGCGCGAAGCGGGTACGCACATCCCACTCACCGCCCGGTTGGCAAGCCACCGTACCCGGTTCGCCCCACGGGTTATCGCTCGAGGCCGTATCGAGCAGTCGGGGAACATCGTTGGTCGTCTTAGCGATATGCCACGCATCGAAGAGCGCGCAGCCCTCAAGGCTCGGCGACGAGGCCGCGGGGACCAATCCAGCCCCGATGCGCTCAAGGATGCCGGAGAGGCGGTTGAGACGGCACTCGATGGCGAGCAGCGTGTCAATTTCGTCCTGCTCCAGCAGACTACGATCAAAATTGAGATAGAAAAGCTTTGAGCGATCGATGCGAGCCAGGCTCATCTCGGACTTAGCGGCGATGGTGCGCAAGCGGGGCAAGTCAATTTCACTCATAAGGGCGGCGGCATAGCGCTCGATACCGCTCGGATTCTCGGCATGGTCAACGCGGTAAAGCAGCGTCTCGATAGCATCAGGGAGCGGTGCCGTGTTAAAGCCCAAAAACACCTCGACCGGCTCGGGCAACTTTACGAGCTTGATCTTGTCGATAACATTTTGCATACCCTCGTCGAGTCCGCCGGCGTCCGCCGTGCTCGCAATGGCATTTTCGGAGTCAGCGAATATCACGTAGCGCAGGAACATCGATGCCATGAACTCGCCGTAAGGAAGGGAGCGGGTCGAATTCCATGTCTCGTGGTCGGACTGCTCGCGCATGGGGCCTTCGGGAGAGCCGACGGTTCGCGCGCACGCGCGCATCGTGCCGTTTGCTCCCCTCACCATAATCTCACCAATACCGGAGTCCGACTCGTCAAGGACCAGTTCCATGTCGGGATCGTTGGGCAGCGGAGCCTCGCTAACGGGGCGGTCCACCTTGTACACCTCACCCGAAACGCTTACGTAGCCCAAAAGCGACACATGGCTTTTGCCAACGAATTCGACGACATAACAAGATTCATGCTGATCCTCGCCAAAGAGTTTCCAGACCACGCCATACGAGCGTCCCGCTGGCTGCTCGGGCATCGCCGGAAAGCGCTTCTTGGGATCGAGAAACCTGAGCTTGTATGTCGGACGCTCTGCCACGAAATATCACCCTGATCGGTCGCTTGAGAAGGAGTGGTCGCGAATAAGTCGCGACATCTACTCGGAATCTTACACGAGTCGACAGGAAATCGTCCCTTTGGACGAAAGCACTCAAGCTGGCGTAAAAGAAAAGCCCCCGTTGCCGGGAGCTTTAATCTCAAATGGTGCGGCGTATAGGATTCCGCGCATCCGCTGCGCGGATCCGCACCGGCTTCGCCCGCCTGCCGGCGTGCTCGCCCGCGGGCTAAAAACGCTCCGCGTTTTCTTTACGCCCGCGCCTCGACCGAGGTTCGAATCAATGCGGTGTTTACGTAAAAGAAAAGCCCCCGTTGCCGGGAGCTTTAATCTCAAATGGTGCGGCGTATAGGATTCGAACCTATGACGTTCTGATTCGTAGTCAGACCCTCTATCCAGCTGAGGTAACGCCGCGACTTGTTGATTATTATGCACAGAGACTGAATAATGGTCAAGCATTTTTTCAAAAAAAGTTATCGAATTTGATTTTTAATCATTTGGAGGGCTTGGCGCGATCTTCGACGCATCGCGATATAAGAAAAGCCCCCGTCGCCGGGAGCTTTAAAGTTCAGTTGGTGCGGCGTATAGGATTCGAACCTATGACGTTCTGATTCGTAGTCAGACCCTCTATCCAGCTGAGGTAACGCCGCAACGCACGGATTATTATGCACGTGACCCCTCGATGGGTCAAGCGACAATTTGGAAAAATTTTACGAAGTGATGATTAAGACGCTCGCGCCTCGACCGAGGTTCGAATCCATGCGGTGTTGCCATAAAAGAAAAGCCCCCGTTGCCGGAGGCTTTGAATTTCAATTGGTGCGGCGTATAGGATTCCGCGCATCCGTTCCGCGGATCCGCGCCGGCTTCGCCCGCCTGCCGGCGTGCTCGCCCGCTCGCTACGGACGCTCCGCGTCCGCTTCACGCTCGCGCCTCGACCGAGGTTCGAATCCCTGTCTGGTCTCCAAAAAAGAAAAGCCCCCGTTGCCGGAGGCTTCAAGTTCAATTGGTGCGGCGTATAGGATTCGAACCTATGACGTTCTGATTCGTAGTCAGACCCTCTATCCAGCTGAGGTAACGCCGCAGCGCAAGATATATAAAACCACTTTAGCTTATTGGAGTCAAGCACAATCTCAAACTTTTTTGTGAAACGCAGTTTTGTCATGCTGCTCCGCATATACCGTCGTTCCCCGTACGATCGATTGGCTTTTCGATCACGTCAAACTTAGCATCAAGTTCCCTCAGGAGCGATCTCACCCGCTGGGCACAATCATAATCGGCAAACGAGATACTCAACATGCGAGCAACCTGGTTAGATGTCCGGACCCCATAGAAATGCTCCAGGGCCACAAGCCCCTCGTGCGCCACAAACGTCTCAACCACATGCGGCGACTCCTCGTAGCACCATTGGGTCAACGGACCCTCGCTCGTCTGTCGAACCACCAGGCCACCCATGCCAGACGGCTCACACGTCACAAGCAGGTACTCCCCGCCCTCGTCGCTCTCAAACAAAACCACCCGATCATCAAACAGCTCCATCGCGTCCCCTTTCTCTCGCTCTTATTTAGCAAAAGCATAGCAGGTAGATGGCTGTATACAGAACAGTTGTTCGTGTGTTTTCTATTGAGCTGTCCGCACAGCATGGTATGGCCGCACACAAAAAGGGCACCCCAAAAAGGAGTGCCCTAGCAAATCGCTTATGCAGCCAATCTACGCGACCGGCTCGATCTTCTCGAGGCCGCCCATGTAGGGACGCAGAACCTCGGGGATCGTGATGGTGCCGTCAGCGTTCTGGTAGTTCTCCAGAATGGCTGCCATGGTACGGCCAGCCGGCAGACCGGAACCGTTGAGGGTGTGCAGATAGCGCGAACCCTTGAAGTTCTCGGGGTCGCGATACTTGATGTTGGCGCGACGGGCCTGGAAGTCACCGCAGTTGGAGCAGGAGCTGATCTCCTTGTAGGCGTTGTAGCTCGGCAGCCAGACCTCGACGTCGTAGGTCTGACGGGCAGAGAAGCCCAGGTCGCCGGTGCACAGGCTAATCACGCGATACGGAAGACCCAGCTGCTGCAGCAGGAACTCGGCCTCGGCGGTCATGCTCTCGAGCTCTTCGTCGGACTCCTCCGGCTTGGCAAACTTTACCATCTCGACCTTGTCGAACTCGTGCTGGCGAATGATGCCGCGGGTATCGCGACCAGCGGAGCCGGCCTCCTCGCGGAAGCAGGGGGTGAAGGCGGTGTAGCGGCGCGGCAGGGTATCGGCGTCGAGGACCTCACCGGCGTGCAGGTTGGTGAGCACGACCTCGGCGGTGGGGATCAGGAAGTTGTCGCCCGAGACGTGATAGGCGTCGTCCTCGAACTTGGGCAGCTGGCCCGTGCCGAACATGGTCTGACGCTTGACGACGATGGGCGGCCACCACTCCTTAAAACCACGGCTGGTGTGCGTATCGAGGAAGAAGTTGATGAGGGCGCGCTCAAGACGGGCGCCGGCGCCACCGAGAACGGTGAAGCGGCTGCCGGAGAGCTTGTTGCCGCGCTCGAAGTCAAGGATGTCGAGGTCGGTGCCCAGATCCCAGTGCGGCTTAAAGTCGAAGTCGAACTCGCGCGGGGTGCCCCAACGACGGCGCTCGATGTTCTCGTCCTCGTCCTTGCCGTACGGCGTGGCCTCGCAAGGAATGTTGGGCAGGTGAGCCATGAAGTCGTACTGCTCCTGCTCGAGGGCGGTGCGGCGCTCGGCCAGACCGTCAATCTTCTCGTTGACGGCGCGCACGGCCTCCTTGGCGGCCTCGGCCTCGTCCTTCTTGCCCTCCTTCATCAGGGCGCCGATCTTCTTGGACTCGGCATTGCGCGTGGCTTGAAGTTCCTCAACCTCGGTGATGACGGCACGACGCTCGTCGTCGAGCTCAAAGAACTTCTCGCGATCCCAAGACGTCTGGCGGTTAGCCATGGCGACATCGATGGCATCAGGGTTCTCGCGAACAAACTTGATATCAAGCATTAGATCCTCCGGCGATATACATTCCATTTAGGTTGCAACCTTGTACATGTATGGGCAAGTATATACTTATGAACGTTTACGACCCAACTCAACTACGCAAGAAGGCACCCAATGGACGCAGTTTTTTCCTTTTTGTTTGGCACCCGCACCGGTTTTGCCATCCTTTTCGCCGGCGGCATCCTGCTGTTTGCGATTCTTGCCTTTGTAATGGAGAAGCGCACCCATAAGATGTATGTCGACCGCGGCCCCAAATCCGAGGACGAAGAAGACAGCTTCTGGGACTAACCCGCCAAAAAGGGACAGGTTTATTTTGGTCGGTTTTATCCGGGCGAACGCAAGCGCCCCGCAACTGGAATTGAGCCAGTTGCGGGGCGCTTTTCGCTAAAAGGACAAAACCGCAGGAAAAACCTGCCAAAATAAACTGTCCCTTTTTTGGTCGGTTTTACTGGAGGGTTGCGTCGATTGCCTTGACCAGGGCGCTGCGCATGCCGGCGTCCTCGAGCGCAACGACGCCCTTGATGGTGGCACCACCGGGCGAGCATACGGCATCCTTCATCGCCGCAGGATGCTGGCCAGTTGCAAGCTGCAGCTTTGCCGTACCCAGCACCATCTGGCTCACAATGCGATAAGCATCCGCACGCGGGATACCGTGCTTGACCGCCGCATCGCCCAGGGCCTCGATTGCCATAGCGACAAATGCCGGAGCGCAACCACCCACCGTGCCGCCCACGAACAGCAGGCTCGTGTCGAGCTCAACCACCGTGCCAAGCTTGCCAAGTAGATCGAGCACCACAGCGCGCCGCTCGTCATTGAGCGTCGAAGCCTTCTCGCAGGCGATGACGCCCTCACCCACTGAAACCGGCGTGTTGGGCACCGTCGAGATATGCGCGACGTCCGGCAGGACCTGCTCCCACTTGGCACTGTCCCAGGTCCAGGCAACCGACAGAACGACCTTTTTGGCAAGAGCATCCTTGAGCGGGGCGAATACCTTCTCGATCATGTACGGCTTGACCGCAGCGACCACGATATCGGATGCGGCGACAACCTCGGCGGCATCGTGGCAAGCGGCCATCCCGCGCGCCTCACAGCGCTCAACCAGTGCGTCGTAGCGACCCGCGCAGGCGCACATGTCGCTCGCAGCTACACCGGCAGCGATCCAGCCATCGGCCATAGCGCTCGCCATATTGCCAAAACCGACAAATCCAATCTTCATATCGCATAGTCCTTTCAGACACATTCCTCAAAACGAAAGGTATTGTCCCACGCCATTGTTTCGTATTGCCGACCTATTTGTGATACGGCTCGCCACGACTGATCTTGCAGGCACGGTAAATCTGCTCCAGCAGCACCACACGCGCCAGGTTATGCGGCAAGGTAATGCGTCCAAAGCTGAGCATCTCGTCGGCTCGTGCGCGCACGTCATCGCTCACGCCGTCCGAACCGCCGATTACAAAGGCAATGTCGCTGCTGCCTCGCAGCATAAGATCGTCGAGCCTCGCCGAAAACTCCTCGCTCGAGCGCTCCTTGCCCTCGATAGCCAGCAGGATCACATGCGCTCGAGATGGCAAGGCGGCAAGAATCGCCGCCCCCTCCTTGTCGCGCGCGGCATCCACGCCGCCCGCCTTAGCCGGGTCGATATCGGCCACCTCGCGGATATCCACCTTGGCATAGGCACCTAGGCGCTTGGTGTACTCAGCGCACGCGTCCTTCCAAAAGCGCTCCTTGAGCTTACCGACGCAAACGACGGTGTATTTCACGCGCGTCTACTCCTTCGAATCGTTTTGAACTTTGCCGGCGGCCAGCATCTGCTCGAACATCGAAGCCGACTGCGAAAAGTCGCTCGGCAGCACGACCGTCGAGGTTTTACCCGTGCGAGCGAACTCCGTCATCATCTCGGACCACTGCGTAAACATGAACAGTTGGTTGGCCTCGTCATTGCCGACACCCGTCTCCTGGATGATCTCGAGCGAATCTTTGATACCCAGCGCGATGGCCTTGCGCTGGTTGGCGATGCCCTCGCCCGCCTTTTCCATAGCCTCGGCCTCGGCGGTCGCCTCGGTGACGCGCTTGATGCGGTCGGCCTCGGCGAGCTCCTGCGCGGCAGCGCGCTTGCGCTGGGCAGCGTTGATGTCGTTCATGGAGTTCTCAACCTCGGTCGGCAGTGCGATTTTGGTGATGAGCGTCGACACGAGGGTGAAGCCGTAGGCGGCCATCTGCTCGGAAACGGTAGCGTTGACATCCTTGGCGATGTCATCCTTCTTGGCAAAGACCTCATCGAGTGTGTAGACGGGGATGGAGGAGCGCAGGGCGTCGGTGATGAAGTCGCGCATCTGGTCGACGGGCTCCTGCAGCATATAGTAGCTCTTGTAGATGCCCGAATCTGCCGGGCCGGCGCCCATGTCATAGCTCACGTGGTACTGAGCGGAGACCTCAAGGCCAATGGTCACGTTGTCCTGGGTCTTAACGTCGATGCCAAAACCATTTTTCATGGTGCGCAGACTCACCGTGGCGGCCTTGCGGTCAATCACGGGCACCTTCACGTGGAAGCCCGCGTTGACGATACGATTGAACTTACCCAAGCGCTCGATGATCACAGCGTGCTGCTGCTCAACGACGTAGCAGGCGTTGGGGAGCAGCAACAACAGGATGATGATGGGAATCAAAAGGCTGGTAAGGGCGGCGATGATACCGGAAAATAGCATGGTCTCTCCTCTGATAGGCACACGTTGGTACTAGGATACCCGTCCAAGGAGATCGTGCATAACAAAAAAGCTCCCATTGCTGGGAGCTCTTTCAATCAATGGTGCGGGCGAAAGGACGTCCGCGTATCCGCTTCGCGGATCCGCACCGGCTTCGCCCGCCTGCCGGCGGACTCGCCAGCTCGCTAAAAACGCTCCGCGTTTTCTTGACGCTCGCTCCTTCACAGGTTCAAGTCCCTGCGATGGGCACATAACAAAAAAGCCCCCATTGCTGGGAGCTCTTTCAATCAATGGTGCGGGCGAAAGGACTTGAACCTTCATGGGGTTGCCCCCATACGGACCTGAACCGTACGCGTCTGCCAATTCCGCCACGCCCGCGTGCAGGAATTAGAATAACGGAGCGCCACCGCGAACGCAAGAACTATTTTTGAAAAAGTTTGCAGGCATTTTCCCAAGCGGCATGCGCGATTGTTTCGGCGTCCTCACCAGTGCGATCGACACGGTCGTTAACCAGCGCGTTTGCCGTAATGGAGATCATTGCTGGCTCGCATTCAAGACCGCGAATGGGCTCCGGCGCCATATACGGGCAATCCGTCTCGAACAAAATGCGGTCGAGCGGGGTCGCCGCAAATGCCTCGCGCACGTCATCGTTGCGCTTAAAGGTGGCCGCACCACCATAGTCGATATAGCAGCCCAGCTCCACAAAGCGCTCCATCGTGGCGCGGTCCTCGCCAAAGCAGTGCAGCACGCAACCGGCCTGAGGCACACCCACCTCGCGCAGCACGTTGTACGCATCCATATGCGAGGTGCGCTCCCCATCCGAGTCCTCGTGCCGCAGGTGCAGCTCCACCGGCACATTGCGGCGCACGGCAACTTCGAGCTGACGCGCCATGCAATCAATCTGCACACTGTGGGGCGCCGGCGCGATGTCGTCGTCGTAATCCGTGTGGTAGTCCAGACCGATCTCGCCGATACCGGCGCACAAAGGGTCATCGAGCGCAGCAACAACCTGCGCGTGAATGTCATCGGTATAATCCGGCGCGCCATAGGGGTGAACGCCAGCGAGATACTTGATCTGCGGAATATCCCGCATCGGCAGAATTTCGCGCACGAGCCAGTCGCTATAGTCCGTCACGCTGCGCTTGTCGGCGATGGGGTCGAGCATCGTCACCAACAGGTCGACGCCCGCGGCTTTGGCGCGCACGAGCGTCTCGGGCACTTCTTTCCCCCAAAACGAAAGCAGATGCGCATGCGTGTCAGCAAGCGGTGCCAAGGGCACGGGACAAGCAACCGTCTTCTTTTTCTTGGTAAACGTCACGCGTTCGGCATTAGGCATCATGGATGAGCTCCTGAGCCAGGCGGATAAAGTCGGCAACATCAAGCGTTTCTGCGCGCGTGGTGGGTGCGATACCGCAAGCCTCAAAGGCGGCGTCGAGCACGTCCTTGGCAAAGCCGTTGGCGCTCATGGAATTGCGGATGGTCTTGCGGCGCTGAGCAAATGCAGCATCAATCACGCGGGCCACAAACTCGCGATCGAGTCCTTCGGGCGCCACGCCGTCAACACGGTCGATACGCACGACGGCCGAGTCCACGTGCGGTGCCGGCATAAAGCAACGTGGCGGCACCTCAAAGCGACCCGTAACCTGCGCATACAGGCCGAGCTTTGCCGTGTAGCCGCCACAGGTCTTGTTACCCGGCACCGCGGCAATGCGATCGGCAACCTCCTTTTGAACCATGACCACGGCACGCTTGAGCGCGGGCATCGTCTGGAAGAACTGCAGGATGATCGTCGCCGCCACGTTATAGGGCAGGTTCGCGACAAATACCGTCGGCTCACCGCCTGCAGCCTGCTCAATCTGCCCCGTCGTCACCTTGAGCGCGTCGCCCATGATAAAGCGGAAGTTGGCATAGTCGGCGGCATGGGCATCGAGCACCGGTTCGAGTTCGGGATCGGCCTCGATCGACGTGACGCACGCCGCCTCCTGCAGCAGCGCGAGCGTGAGCGTACCAACGCCCGGGCCAACCTCGAGCACGCGCTCATCGCCCGTGAGCTCGGAAAGCTCGCAAATGCGCTCAATTACATGGTTGTCGATCAGGAAGTTCTGGCCCAGGCGATGCTTGGTCGCAAGGCCAAACTCCTCCAGCAGCTCCCTTGTTGCCGTGGGGTTTGCCAAAGGCGAAGTTGTCATAGTTGCCTCCTTAGCATGATGGCGGCGTCTTGAAACAAAAGGGCATGGACCGTTGCGGCCATGCCCTTACATCTAAACAGCAAATTGCCGATATGGCGCGCGGCGTCTTAGCCCAGACGCGGGAACAGCGGCTCACCCTTCTCGACGGGCTGACCACCGGCAAGCAGGCCCCAAGCGCAAATGCCCTTGAGGTCGTCGCTCGCGGCCTCGTCCTCGCAGGACAGGCGGCGCAGGGCTTCGGCAGAGGTCTGAGGCATGAGCGGCATCAGCAGGTGAGCGGCAATGCGGATGGCCTCGAGCAGGTTGTAGATCACAAATGCCAGCTCGTCAGCCTTAGCCTCATCCTTGGCAAGCGCCCAAGGCTCGGAGTCCTCGATGTAGTGGTTGGCGGCGTGGATGAGCTCCATAACCTCGTCCTTGGCTCCGCCGTAATCGAGCACGTCCATCTTGGCCATGTAGCGGTCGACCAGGCCATCGGCGATCTTTGCCAGCGGGTTGTCGAACGCATCGAACGATGCGGGCTTGGCGGGCGCGCAACCGTCAAAGTACTTGCCGCTCATGTTGAGCGAACGCGAGATAAGGTTGCCCCAGCTGTTGGCCAGGTCGGCGTTGTAGACCTGCTCCATGCGATCGAAGCTGATAGCGCCGTCGGTACCGGGAACGACGTCGGTCATAAAGTAGTAGCGATAGCCCTCGACGCCCAGCATGTCGATAACGTCCTGCGGAGCGATGGCGTTACCGCGGCTCTTGGACATCTTCTCGGCCTTGCCGGTCTCGGCATTGCGCACGGTCAGGAAGCCGTGGGCAAAGACGTGCTCGGGCAGGGCCTCGCCGATGGCCATGAGCATGGCGGGCCAAATGACGCAGTGGAAGCGGATGATGTCCTTACCCACGATGTGGAACTGCGCGGGCCAGCGATAGGCCAGCTCGGCACGCGCCTCGTCGGTGTCGACACCGTAGCCGACGGCCGTCATATAGTTGAGCAGCGCGTCAAACCATACATAGGTCACATGGCCCTCGTCAAACGGAACCTGGATGCCCCAGTCAAAGCTCGTGCGACTCACGGAAAGGTCGTTGAGGCCGCCCTCGACAAAGCTGCGAACCTCGTTCATGCGGAACGCAGGCTCGACAAAGTCGGGGTGCTCGTCATAGAGCTTGAGAAGCTTGTCCTGGAAGGCGGAAAGCTTAAAGAAGTAGGACTCCTCCTGGACGCGCTCAAGCGGACGGTGGCAGTCGGGGCATAGATGCTGGCCGACGCTGCCGTACTCCTCGTCGCCCTTCTGGACCTGCGTATCAGTGAAGTAGGTCTCGTCAGGCACGCAATACCAACCGTCGTAGCTGCCCTTATACAGGTAACCGGACTCCTTCATGCGCTCCCACAGGTACTGCACGGCATGATGCTGGCGCGGCTCGGTGGTGCGGATGAAGTCGTCGTTGGAAATCTCGAGCTTGCTCCAAAGCTCCTTGAAGTGCGGGGCCTGGCTATCGGTCCACTCCTGCGGCGTCATGCCATGCTTGGCTGCGGCCTCGGCGACCTTCTCGCCGTGCTCGTCCATGCCGGTCAGGAACTTGACGTTATAGCCGGCGGAACGGCGATAGCGAGCCTGAACGTCGGCGATGATGGTGGAATAAGCCGTGCCCAGGTGCGGATCGGCGTTGACGTAGTAGATGGGCGTCGTGATAAAGAACGAAGGCTTGCTTTGATCCATGGGGTTTGTCCTCCAGAAAAACGTTGCATACAGAGGATGATTCTAGCGCAAGGGCTGGATATCCTCCATCTATTGCATATCGAGCACCATGGCATAGACATCGCGCTTGCGGCGCGAATACTTCTGAGACAGGCGCTTGGCCACCGCAGACGCGGGCTCCCCCTCCTCGAGCGCGGCGCGGATATCCTCGCGCAGGGCCTCGTCGGGATCCGCTGCCGTGGCGCCGACCGGCACGATACCGGCCTCCTCATCCTCGCTCGGTGGCGCGATGACCAGCGCAATCTCGCCCTTTACCTCGCCGCGAGCACGCAGCTCCTCGGCAAGCTGGTCAGCGGGCCCGCGCAAGACCTCCTCGTGCAGCTTGGTGAGTTCGCGGCAGACGGCAACCTCACGCTGGGGAAAGACCTCCGCCACGGCCTCGAGCGTCGCCACGATGCGATGTGGAGACTCGTAGAAGACGAGCGCACCGGGCACCACGGCAAGGCGTTGCAACCGACGCACACGGTCACCATGTTTACGACCCAAAAAGCCCTCGAAGAAGAAGTGCTCGCAGGGAATGCCGGACGACACGAGCGCCGTAACGCACGCAGAGGGACCGGGGATGACCTCAACGGGCACATCGGCCTCGCGCGCCGCCTCGACCAGCGCCTGACCGGGGTCTGACACGCTCGGCATACCGGCATCCGAGGCAAAGGCAAGGGTCTCCCCCGCCAGCAGACGGTCGACCAGGCCGGCGGCACGGCTTGCAATGACATTTTCGTCGCAGCGGACAAGCGGTTTGGAAATACCCAGATGCATCAGCAGCTTTGAGGTCACGCGCGTGTCCTCGCAGCAGATCGCATCGGCGGCGGCAAATGCCTCGCCGACGCGCGGGGACAGGTCGCCCAGGTTACCAATGGGCGTCCCGACCATATAAAGTTTGCCCGTACGGGCGCTGTTTTGCGTCATATCAACCTATTCAATCATGCCGCGCTCGAGCGTGCCGAGCGCCGCGCGGGCATCCCATGCCGCAATGCGCTTCTCGGTCTTCCACGTTTGGAAGAACCAACCGGCAGCCGGTGCAAACGAAGCCAGCTGGTTGGCGATAAACACGCGCTCGTAGGCATTGCGCCCCTCGGGCGTAACCGACGAGTTGGCAAAAATCGCCGCACCCGACCATTCGCCCACCAGCACGGGGAACCCAGTCGAGATCGCTTCTTTAAGCTCGCGCTTGTTACGCGAAATCGCCGTCGTCAGCCCGCGGGGGCTCGTGATGTCGAGCGCATACTCGTCGCGGTAATGGTACAGGTGAAGGTCCATGTAGACGTTCTTATACTTGGCGCCGCGCATAAAATGCTTCCATTCGTTGGGATGCCCCGACGACGAGAAGACGACGATCTTATCCTCGGGCATATACGAACGGACGAGCTCGTAGGCATCGCGATAGAAATTGCGCAGGTAGTGGGCCGGAATGCCATCCGTCATGGTAAAGAGACTCTTGCGGACGCTCATCTGCGGCGTGTCCAGCAGCTCAATGCCCAGCAGGCTCTCGGCCTCGCCGTAGCGATCGGCCAAGCGCTCGAGCACGTCGAGTGCGACATGACGGCCGTTGGTGGACGAATGCCATTCGGCAACAGCCTCCGGCGTGGTGGGCGAATCGTTGGAATCGCCCTGGCCACCGGGCACAGTTGCCAAATCGAGCAGCACGCGGATGTCGTACTTGGCGGCCCACTCAATTGCACGGTCGATGTAGTCGACAACCGAGATGTAGGACGCATCGGACTCCTGCGAGCCAAAGGCATACCAGGGCACCGGCAGACGCACGGCATTGAGACCGATCTGCGCCATGCGGCAAAAATCGTCCTCACTCACAAACGTCTCGTAATGACGGCGCATGCGCTCGTTATAGGCGGCGGTGCCCATGGCCTCCTGCAGCTCGGCCGCATTGGATGCACCGGTCGCCGCGTATAGCGACGGGGTCACCCAAGGCTCGGGAATAAACCAGCCAGAGAGATTAACGCCGAGTATCCTCTCCATCACTGCCCCCTTCGGATCGTGCAGGCTGAGCCTGCATCGTATTGCATAGGAAAAGTATCGTTTTGAGTATACCCGCGCGTGCGGACAGACGACCGAACGGTCTATAAAGTGGCGCAAAAGCTGGAGGAATGTCTGGGGCGAGCGGGCACGAGCTGGTGCGCCGAGATGTGCACGCACGTCGGAAGTAAGCGCCGGAAAGCGCATCCCATTCTTTCGCTCAATAATGGGATGCGCTTTCCGCGGGTCCGCATAAAAGAAAAGGACCCCTTTGCAGAGGTCCTAGTCAATTCAAGGTGGCGGGGAAGGGAATCGAACCCCTGACACGAGGATTTTCAGTCCTCTGCTCTACCAACTGAGCTACCCAGCCATTTGAGGTGTGCCTTGTTTCAAGGCTTGATTAGTATAACCAAGGACGCGTTCCGGTCAACCGAGAATTTCAAAAAAGTTTTTGAGCACAGCCTCGGTTCTTTAAATCGGCACGTCAGAGGCATCAGCCGGCAGCAAGAAGTTTTTCGCTCAGAGCCGCACGGGCAAACTCACTTGGCGTCATCCCCTCGGCAGCCGCCCGTCGACGAATGGCCTCCTTCATTCCCAGAGGAATCTTGACCGACAGCGTTGCCGTCCCCTCACCTGAGAGTGGGGGCCGTCCATGCACGATCCCACCAACGGTGTGTTCGCCATCCGGAAACTCTCCGCGCTCGTACGACTCGCACCACGCGTCAATCATTTCATCCGTTACAACCTGACCATTAGCGGCCGTATACGTCTTGCCCATCATCGACCCCTTTGCCGAGCCCGTTCAATCTCCTGCCAAAATTTCTTCTGGACTGGAGACAAGGCATGAATGATAAGCCCCCACGGACAAGCTCGACCGCGACAAGCTCCACGCTTCGTCCGTCTGGGAGTCATCCAATCGCAAGCCATCTCGGCGGCTCGTCCTTCGGCTCGCGACGAATGCACTCAGTAACCGCAAGCCAAGCGCTAAGCACCTGCTTTTCCGTCAGGTGCTTTTTAGCGTTGGGATGGATCTCAACATCCATGCATCTTCTCCTCCATCTTACCCAATTTCGTATGACGAAAGTCCGCTGTCGCCAATTCTTAAGCCGGCACGCGTTGGAGAGCAGGGGTCGAAACAATGATTGAAGGACGCTCTAGTACGGCCCAGGCGCCGGGGCAGGAGCACATACGCCAGGGACGTACGTTTTCGTAGCATACGAGGACATAGCCACGTGCATCGATAAAGGCGATATCGATGGGATAGGCCATAAAACACGTATGGACCGAAGAGCAGCGTGGAAATGCCATGACGAGCGGCAGACCGTTGGCGGCAACCGGACACCGTCCCAGCATGCCGCGCAGGCGCACGGCAAACGACTCCGCCACCGCAAACTCGGCCGGCGTCCAGCCCAGCCTATTGAGTGCCCGCGCGTAGGCGATGTAGGACGAGACCGCGGTCACATGACCACCCCCGGACGCCATGGATCGACCGTCACCGCGCGCTCGTGCGACAACGTTGTCGGCGCCCCCAGCGGAACGCCAGCGATGCTGAGAGAAGTCGGCCACGGCTCATAGTGCATGGTGCAGGTGTAGGTCCTAAACGTACCGGATAGGGAGAGCAGGCCACCATCCGATGCCTCCGCGCCTTGCTCGCTCGACACTTCGATCTGCAAGTCATAGCCTTCCATGGCATTCAGAATTTGAGTCCGGACCGTCGCCGAGGCATCGACAGAGCTTTCGTCGCCCTCCCCGCTCGGCGCCACGGCGTGCGCCAACACGATGTCGGGCACCACGCGGTCGAAGCGCGCGACAGCGCTGGCATAGATCATGACGTTGTATACGATGAGTGCCAGCACCAGCAAAACGGGCGTAACCACTGCTATCTCCACCGTCGCTTGGGCGCGCTCCTCGCGCAGACGCATGCGGATACTCATTACGACCCACCGCCCAGAGCGCCAACCAGCGTGGCGACATCGACGGTGAGCGGGATGGAGCCGCCGCCGGGCAGAGGAATCTCCGCAAGCGTGAACACCGTACCGCTGATGGTGCGTTCGACTTGATATTCCAACGCCTCGCAAAGCGCCTTGGGATCGGTCACGCCCAACGGAATACTTCGCAGTTTGTCTTGCGCTTGAGAGAGACCAGCAATGTCAGACCCCGGGCTCTTAATGACGTTGGCGGAATCAGTCAGCACCGGCTTTCGCAGGCGCAAGTCGCACGGTTCCAAACCCAGCGCCGCCACGGACGCCGAAACGGTATCGCCGAGCCACGATGCGATGGAGCCCAACGCGCCGCTGCCCCCTCCTAGGCCTTTAATCATCTCGTCCATAAGTTCGTCGGCCGAACCTTGGATGTCTCCGTATCCCACAAGCAGCCGTCCCCAGACATCCATGACGCCATCGAGTACGCCGGCAACGCCACCCGAGCGTTCCTTCAATGTCGAGAAAAATCGCGAAAGCACGTTGTTTTGCGCCGTCGCCTCATCGGGCGCCAGCACCGCGGCAGAGATGGCACCGCGATCGCCAAGCCTGACTGCCGTGTTAAACGAAGAGTTGAGCTCATCGGGGCTCGAGATGGCACCCGAAACCGCAAAGGCAACCACGCCGTTGCGACCGGGCGGAGCGATACGCGGACGCTCGCCCGAAAGCGCTTTAATGGCCTGGTCAAACGCATTGCTCGCACGGTCGGCCTCATCCTCGGTCTGACGCATGAGCTCAAGCTCTTTGTTCCGACATTTGACGTATTCCTCCAAGGCCTTTTTGAACTCGTCGAAGTGATATTCGAAGCCGTTTTCGATAGAGGTTGAAGGCGCCGCAACAGCACCAAGCGACAAAACGCCAAAATGGCATTTGCTGCATTTATCCTGTCCATCGTAATCGGCAACCGAAGCAAATCCGCTCGGCGTCCCTTTCTTATAGTTAGGGCAGGTCGTCCCGTAATGCAGATACGCCTTGTCATCGTTCACGCTAGTCGGCCACACCGCATCGGTATAGAGTTCCGTCGCCCGAACCTCATCAGAGTTGCGCGGCAGCAGCGGAATATAGGAGGAAACCCTGTCTCCGTTCTCGGTTATATGCGCCCGATCGACCTCCGCGCTCGCATAGGTATAAAACGCCTTACGCGCCGCAGACTCTGCCTTCATCTCGACACTCGAGCCGTGGGGCTTCTCATTTGTCAGACGCCAATGGTAGTAGTCCTTCGCGCGATCAAGGGCAACTTGGGACTCCCACGTAACGCTCGATGAGTAATGCGGATTTTGAACACCGGAGAGATCCGTTAGGCTTTTCGCACGCTCCCACATGCAAGAACAGCTGCCGACCGAGCCCTTGTCAGACCCACCACAATCCGCCAGCCAAGCACGCTCTTTAGCCTTCGCCGTGTCCTCAGAAGCCTTCCGCAGCTCCTCGGCCGCACACTCTAAATCATCTGATGTGTCTTTAATGGCATCGGTCGAGATCTCGGACCCCTCGAGCGCAGCGAAGTCAGACTCGGATGTCCTGGGCACGGCAAGCGCCGTACCGGTATAGGTCACACTATCGGTATCCTGCGCCGACACCGCCTGCGTGGCACGCGCGGCGATCAGATACGGCAGAGCCGTCTCGATTTTCTGTAAGCCTTCCGATGCGCTTTTGGCAAACTTGTTGCGCGTTTTAATGATCTCAATCCCGGTGTCGACCATATTGCCGGCAACCGGCTCGGCACCCGGGATGAGGATGGCGACCAGGCCCGTCCCGATCGTGGCAAACCCCGCCAGCCCCAGACTCAAGATGCTCGCATCAACCACCGTGGCAGCCGTGTGATAGGACGACACTACGTTGGCACCCGCCAGCGCGCCACTATCAGCCGCCACCTGAGTATCCCCGGCACGCGACATGCTCCATATCGCCGCGGTCGACGAAAACAACAATGTGAGCACCACTAGGATGACCACGGCAGAAGAAAGCGTGGTATAGGCGCCGTCTTCGATAAACAGATCGACACCGGCTCGACCCATAAAGCCGCCTCGTTTGCGGAGAGCGCCTGGTCGACGGCGGGCCGCAAACCCTTGCGTCACCCGCAACAGGCAGCGCCTAATCCCATGCAGCAATCCACGAATCATAATCTCCCTCCAGCCATTCGGGACGCGATTGATACGAGACATCGACCTTGAGCTCAACGTAGCCGCCCTCGGCGGTACCACCCATAGCCTGCGCAAACGCACCGATCACAGGCAACGGCTTGACCTCGCCGGAAACGGACACGGACGAGACGCCACCCGCACCGGCCCGACCAAGCTCGATATCCCACGACAACGGCCCGCCGGCATGAAAGATCGAAACGTTGGGCACTGCGGCAAGTCGGCGGCGGGTGAACTCCTTAAGATCGTCGTCCTCCGCCGTCGTCGTGGTCATGAGCCGCGCGGTCTCGGCGGCGGCAGACTCCATGACCGCGCGCGTATAGAGCAGGCACACCGGTTGCAGCGCGAGAAGGATGAGTGTCAGAAACGTCGGCAGCAAAAAAGCGGCCTCGACCGTAGACTGCGCCCGGTCCTCGCGCGCGGCATCAATACAACGCGATGTCCTTAGCGGCCGCAGCGGCGTCGATAACCGACGTCGAGGCAACGCCATGGGATGCCGCCCGCTCAACCAGCGCCGCCAAGCGCCCATCGGTGCCGGCAGGCCAAAGTCCCGCGATCGCCAGCACGATCGATAACAGCGCCACCGTGACGATGGCGTATTCGACCGTCGCCTGGGCAGATTCCTCACGCAGGACATCATGCATTTCACGATCCCTCCTTTGAGTCCGTTGCCTGCGGGCTCAGGCGCACGGCGCGCAGACGACACGAAGCATCGCCAGCATCCGCGGCAATTGTCACCATATCGACCCAGCCGCGTTCGTCGCGCACGATGGCGCCCCACACGTTTCCCTTGATGTCGAGATAGCCGCTCAGAGCAAGTTGCGCCGTGGGTACCTCGCGATAGGCACGCAGCATATCCGCCGCCGCTTCGGTCATCGGTCGGTCCTCGGACCATGCAAGCCGGACCGCAATCGCGTTGCCCTCAGGCGAATCCGTCGCAGTGCCAGACCGCTTGTCGAGCGTCCGCAGAAAGGTTTGCGCCGTGACAGCGACATCCGAATCGTCCGCATCTCGCATCTCATCTTTTTGAGACGCCACCGCCGAATCTGAGCCCAAATCGGAGGCGGTCCCAGGACGCTGCTGCCGCGCGGCGTTAAGCCCCCAAAGCACCGCCGCTATCGCCACGGTCAGGCAAGCAAACACCAGCAGCACCCCGATGGGACGCTCGCCCTCTACAGGCTGTTGATGCCCTCGCTGATAGCGTTCCATAGATCTTGGACCTTGCCCTTAAATGCGACGATGGCGATAATCGCGATCACCACGAGCACGCCGACCAAGATGGCATACTCGGTGGTACCCTGTGCACTCTCCTCCTGCAATAGTTCCTTGGCGCGCTGACGAACATGTGCCGCCCGGCAAAACGCCCAGCCCTGGACATTGCCAGCAGCGTCAGTCATCGTGTTCATGTATTCCTCCCTACATCATCCCGCCTGCTCCGAGCAGCGGGCCCAATATGGACAGAAGCAACGCCGGCAAGATGAGCGTGCCGGTGGGAATCAGCAGCTTGACGGGCGCACGCTCGATCTCGCGCTCGACCGCGGCGCGATGAGCCGCACGGATCTCGCGACTTTGAGCGGCCAGCGTCTCGGCAAGTGGGGCACCCAGGGCGAGCGCCTGCCCCACCGTGATGGCAAAGGTCTCGAGCGCTCGCACGTCCAGGTCGCGCGCGGCGGCCAACAACTCGTCCTCACGCGTGCCCACGCCCACCTGCCACGCCATGCAGGCGCGCTCAAGGCGAAGAGCCAGCACTGACCGGCGGTTGGCGCAGAAAATCTCAAGCGCCGCATCAAACGAAAGACCGGCCGAAAGACCCAAGCGCACAACATCGATCATCTCGGACACTTCGCCGAGCGACACTCGCGCCGGGCCGCCCGCTCCAACCGCGCCCTTCACTCGCGCGGTCAGAGCATCGACCACCGAGCGACCCGCGGCAGCGACCAGCACCGCCTCGCGCTTGCAGGCCCCTGCGACCTTGCGTGCATCCGCCCGATCCAACCCCGTCGCGACAAATACGCTCAGGGCGCACAGGCAAGCCGCAACTGCAACCGGGGCGCTCATAGCTCCACCCGCATAATGCGCCGGATAACCACCAGGGCAACGGCGTTGAGGGCAAGACCCAGCACCACAGCGCCCGCGCCGGCAGGCGTCGCAAGACCGCGACGAAAATCTGCCGAAAGCAGCGCCAACACCGCGCACATGCCCGCCGGCATCGCCGCGACCATATGCGCAGACATGCGAGCCTGCGACGTCTTAACATCCAGGCGGCGCTTGAGCTCAATGCGCTCCCCCACCATGCTCGACGCCTCGGACAGTAAGTCGGCAAGCGGAGCGCCGGTGCGCTGAGACACCTTAAGCGCCAAGGTCACAAGCGAAAGACCGGGGGCGTCGATACGCACGAGCAAGTCATCGAGCGCGTCGGTCGCCGAGATGCCGCAATCGATCGCCGCCGCCACCCGCAAAAACTCGTTATGCACTGGCTCTTGCGCATGAGCGCCCACAAAGCGCATGCCCTGGGCCAGCGAATGTCCCGAGGCAAGCGACATGGAAAGTGCGGTAAACGCCTCGGGCATTGCCTCTTCTGCATCGTGTTGCTCGCGCCGGCTCTCAAAGCCATCCCGAGCGGCACCAACGGCAAACGGAGCAACAAGTCCCAAGGCAAATCCGAGGGGCGATAACGACACCATCGTTAGTAAAACGCAGCAGACACCGCTCGATAGCAGCAGAAACGCCAAACATCCCGAAGCATCTTCGATCACGAGGCCAAGGCGATGCGCCGGAGCCAGCGATGCCCACGAACGGGCGATCTTTTTCAGCAGATCGTTTTCCACCAGCTCACGCGGCAGCTTCTCTGCCACCGTCTCGAGCGCCTGACGTGCCAGCTCCGCCGGCGGTACCTGCGGCACACGAGGTTCCGCCCCGCACGCCGTCGCGACAGAAAGCCCTGCCAAGCCCCCTACGACGAGGGGCACAGCGATCTCCATTCGTCCACCTCCTCTTGTGTGAGCGTCCCCGACCGCAGGCCTTCTGCGATAAACGGCGGCTCGCGGTCAAGCGTCCAGGTGCGCTCGGCGGCATCGAACGTCACATAGCGCTCGAGCTCTACGCCGCCCGATGCGGCGCGTCGCACCCCCGAATACGAGGAGACGAAGCGCCTGCCATCGGCGTGGCGCTCGGACATCACGATACCGTCGAGCGCCATGGCAATCTGCTCCTCGATGAGCTCACTCGGCAGGTCGATGCCATAACGTGCAAGCAACGTCAGACGCACCACGGTCTCCTGTTCTGAACCCGCATGAAGTGTGGTGAGCGACCCGTCGTGGCCCGTGTTCATGGCCTGCAACATGTCGCAGCACTCGGCACCGCGCACCTCGCCCACCACGATGCGGTCGGGGCGCATGCGCAGGGCATTAGTTACCAGGTCGCGGATCGTCACCGCGCCTTCACCCTCAATTGAAGCCTCGCGCGCCTCTAGGCGCACCACGTGCGGATGATGCGCAAACTTGAGCTCGGCAGAGTCCTCGATCGTCACGATGCGCTCGCCGGTGGAAATCTCACATGACAACGCGTTGAGCAGGGTGGTCTTACCAGATCCCGTGCCTCCCGCAACCGCCAGGTCCTGTCGCAGCGACACCGCGCACGACAGCAGCTGCGCATACCAAAGCGGCAGCGACCCCAGCCCCACAAGCTCGTCCAGCGAGCAGATACGGTCCGAGAACTTTCGGATGGTGAGAATCGGTCCGTCAATCGCCACAGGCGGAATCACCGCGTTGACGCGATAGCCCGTTTTGAGGCGGGCGTTGACGATGGGGCTGCGCTCGTCGATACGGCGGCCAAGTGGCGAGATGATGCGGTCGATAAGCACACGGATCTGTTCATCATCCTCAAACGCATGCTCGATGGGGTACAAAACGCCGCCGCGTTCAAAGAAAGCCGAGCGGCAGCCGTTGATCATGATCTCGGTAACGGTGTCGTCCTCGATGAGCGGCTGCAACGGCCCCAAGCCCACCACGTCATCCAAAATCTCGTCGATGATGGTTTCGCGCTCGGGCGTCGCGAGATCGGTCGGCTCCTCAACATTGAGCGCCGCCTCCACCGCAGGACGCAATTCCGAGCGGGCAAGTGCCGGGTCGATATAGGCGCTGATACGCGCCACTTCGTCGTAACCCATGCGGTCCATCACGGCGCGCTTGGTGCGTCGTTTCACCGCGCGGCGACGCCCCGCATCTACAGGCGCTGCCGCCGCTGCAGCGCCGGCAGCCTTAATCCTCGTTTGCAGGCTCATCGCTGATCACCCTCGCGCGACCAGGGAAGGCGGATACGCGGGCGTTCGGTACGCGTTGCACGGTCGGCGACCATATCGCTCCAAGGGCCGACGGCGCACCCCAGTTCCACGAGCATCTCGCGCGTGGCCTCGCGCATGCTAGTCGCAAAAGCGCTGGTCTGCCCCACCGCCTCGTCAGCGCGCCCAAACGCCATGAGCGCGGCGAGATCCTGCCCGCCATCGGCGATACGAATCTTGGAGCTCAACGCACAGGCAATCTCAAAGCGCATGGCGACGTCCTCGTCTGCCCCGCGCGCACCGAACCGGTTGAACACGGCGCTCATGCGCGTGCGCGGCACACCTACTCGACTTGCCAGTTCGATGACGCGCGACGCCGATGTCGCGGACGACACCGCCGCATCGCCAACGACCAGGCAACGGTCGCTCGCCGCCACCGCAGCCGCCACGGCGTCGCCCCAAAAGACCGAGGTATCGATAAAGACCACGTCGGATTCGCGACGCAGAACATCAAGCAGTAGCTCCACCGGACGCGCCATGAGCTCGGCTTGCTCGGGCGCCGCGACGGGACCCCAGAGCGTAACGCCCGGCGCCACGCGCATCGATGTGGCTACGATATCCGGCTCGGTGAGCGTGCCCGCCGCCGACGGCTCGATAAGTGCCGCCATATCGCGCGGAGCATCGACGCCTAACAAGTCGTAAAGGTTTCCAAACATCAGGTCCAGGTCGAGCACGGCGGCACGCAAGCCCAACAGCGACGATGTGTGTGCCATGGCGGCAACGATCGTCGACTTGCCGCAACCGCCCGAACCCGAAATAGCGCAGATGACCGGAGCTCGATGCGGCGGAGCGGCAGCGTCTGCCGGCGGCATCGGAGGCGGCGGGGCGGGCGTCGGTGGCAGCGCCCCCGTCCCCCCCGCCGCAACCACACGCTGCGTCCAAGCCGGCATGGCAGCTTGTTCGGTCTGCGAGGCAGGCTCGTTCTGTACAATCTGCTCATGCTGCATCAGCGACAACTCGCCGCACCCGGCAAAGCCCTCAACTTCATCGAGTTCATCCGCCAGATTCACGCCGTGCACGTATCCCATATCTACAGCCGGGGAATCGCCAGCATGCTGCGCCGGCCCTCCAGCGTCATCGTATACAAGGGGGTTCCGGGGGCGCCGACCATGCTCGGCTTCCGCTTTTCCATAATCATCAACACGCGGGCCTCTTGTAGCGCGAGGCGCCCCGGGTTCCCTATCAACAAAAGCATCGGGCTCAATCGTCATGCTCCGATCGGAATCAACCGCTCCCTCGCCCGCGCGCCCGTTGCCGCATATACTGTGTGCAGCGATGACCTCGGTCGCCCCCGCGCGAAACAGCCCCTCGATATCCGACGGATCGAGCGCTTCTATCAACACGACCACGCGACTCACGCGGCCTTCGGCCGTCAGGCGCGCAACAGTCTTGCGTACATCTTCGGTATCAAACAGAGACGCCGCGATGATGGCAGCCCCGCGGCGCGACGGAAACGCCCGCGCCATGGAAACCAGCCCGTCCAGGTCACCCACGCGAAGCACCTGTGCACCCACATCACGGCCCTCGACTTCCCGCTGCAACAGCCCGTAATCGCCGCACGCGCAGCACGCAAGCCAGATCGCCTTCATCACTCGTCGCCTCCGCTCTTTTTGCCGCGCGCCGTGGCGGGAATCGTCAAGCTGACCGTTCCCTTGCCCGAGGCTCCCAGCAGTTCCTTGACGTCTTCGGGGTCAGCCGCCAGCGTCACCCATTCGATCTTGCCCTCGCGCGTGGCACCGGAATCCTCACTGGTATCGATCACGTGCGCGCCGCACAGCCGATCGGTCACGCCGTCCTTTTGCACGTACACGTCCACGTAGCTGCCCACGCCCGTGGCGCCTCCAACCGAATGCTCGGCATCGACCGCCACCGAAACGGCAACCTTGCCCTTAGGCACCTCGAGCTTGCGGCTCTCGGCCTTGGTGTAGACATTGCAGATCACGGCGTTTTTGGGAATACGCGAAGTCGTCACGTCGCCGCGCACCTGGCGCAGCTCGGTCGCTGCGTCACGCGGCAGCAGGCTCGTCAGCCATTCCTGGGTTATGACATTGGTCTCATCGAGGGTCTCGCCCACATCGATATCGCGCGCCGCGACGCATACCTCGACGCGATCGCCACCGTACTTGGCCAAGGTCTCAGCCTGGACCTGTTCGGCTTGCGAGCGGATCGACGAGCCGTAAACCATACAGAGCAGAGCAGCGAGCACGCCCGCGACCAGACTGATGGCGATGCGCTTGCTCTTGTTCACGGCCGCTCCTCTCATGGCAGTGCCGGGCGAATGCCCGTACCACCATTGTCTGGGCGGCCAGAGTGCAAAGCGGCGCAATCGCAATCTTGGTTTTCGATGTCAAACCAATCGCTGACCAAAAGCTGAACAGCCCGTCAAGCTCGTGACAAGGTTTTGGTCAGCACGTCAGCAAACTGCATGTTTCGAGGCTTTTCCGCAGCAAAAAAGCCGTCTCCCGAACAGTTGGGAGACGGCTGTCATAGATAAATTCAATTACAGATGGACATCGGGATCGAGCATTTGAGCGCTCACGCGCATGGATGACGCCAGATTTTGGAACGTTTCCAGACGCAGGCCGTCGATCTGCCCGGCGTCCTCGGCCTCGCGAACGGCGCAACCCGGTTCGTGGGTATGCGTGCAGTCGCCAAACCGGCACGCACGCGATGCCTCGACAATCTCGGGGAAGGCGCGTGCCAGACCCCGCTCGTGACCCACGAGCGGCAAACTGCGCAGACCCGGGGCATCGGCGATCACGCCGGCGTCGCCCGGCAGCGCCACCATCACGCGCGCGACCGTGGTGTGGCGACCCTGGTCATCGCGCTCACGTACGCCACCGGTCGCCAACGTATCGTGACCCAGCAGCGCGTTGAGCAGCGTCGACTTGCCAGCACCCGATTCACCCAAGATCATGGCGCAGCTCCCGGCGGGCACGCAGGCGCGCACCTCGTCCAGGCCACGACCCTCGGCAGAGGACGTCACGATCACGCGCACGTCCGGACCCACCAAGCGGTGCACACGGTCCAGATCGCGCTCGAGCTCATCGGCGTCGCAGCGGTCGGCCTTGGTGAGTACCACCACCGGCTCGGCATCGCAGTCGAGTGCCAACACCAGCGAGCGCGCCACGCGGTCGAGCAGTACCTCGCCGGCGCCGAGCGCCTGCACGATCAGCACGCTATCCACGTTGGAGCAAAGCACCTGACGCTCGCCGCGAGCGCGTCCGCGCCAGCGCTCAAAACTCGTGCGGCGTGGCAGCACGCACTCGATCACGCCCATGTCGTGCCCGGGCGCACGACGCACCGCCACGCGGTCGCCCACGGCGGGCAGCAGAACCTCGTCCTCGCCACGCGACTTGGCAAACCCCACGGCATGCTCGGCACGAAAGGTGTCATCGGCAGTCGCCACCAGCGGAAACCCACGATCCAGGCGCACCACGGCACCAAGCTGCATCTGCTCGGGCTCCTCGGCCCGAGCACAAAAATCATCGAAGGCAGCCCGCTGAGCATCATCGACCGGCAGATCGTCGAACGCCGGAACATCCTGCAGCGCATCGAGTCCCGGCACGCTTGCCAGCAGCTCCTCGGCAGACGCGGGAGCTTCGGTCGCAAGCTTCCGACGACGATCGCGCTTAGCCCGCGCCCCCGTCGTCTTTTTCTTCGCCTTAGCCTTAGCCTTGCCCACAAGCGCCTCCCAGCACCACAAATCACAACTGAGCAGGTATTTTACCCACAAAAAAGAGTCGGTCGAGCAAACGCTCGACC
>NZ_QSTE01000008.1:0-49751 GCF_003438115.1 Collinsella sp. OM08-14AT | reverse complement strand
AGTCGGTCGAGCAAACGCTCGCCCGACTCACACACTTTCCCCCAGCCCTTTATCATCCGCGCGGGAGAAAAGCCAACAAGGATACCGCAGGGCCCGCCCCGGAAGCCCTTTCTCCCGAACGATCCCGCAGCGCGAAGCGCGAGGACCAGTGAGGGAGAAAGGGCGTGGGGCGGGCCCGGACGAGAGCGTTACTCCTTCTCCACTGCGCGCATGATCGCCTTGTAGATCTCCATCAACGGAATGATCAGGAAGGCAAGGCCCAGGGCGGCGATAACGCCCTTGAGCTCAAGCGTCACGGGGCCAAAGAACATCTCGGCAAGCGTCGGCTGAACGGTCACGATCACCGTCAGTACCAGCGCCAGCGCGGCAGATGCCCACAGCCACTTGTTCTGCTTCTTCATGCTAAACAGCGACGCACGACGGCTGCGCATATTGAAGCAGTGGAAAATCTCGACCATGTTGAGCGTGATGAACGCCATCATCACGCCTTCCTCGTCGGCGTTGCCGGCGATCATATCGGCGATGTGGATGTAGCCCATGTCAAAGTACACGCCCACAAAGAAGCTCGCCAGCACCAGCACGGTGATGATCAGGCCCTGGACCACGCAGTCCAGGCCCATGTGACCGGCAAAGACGCCGTCCTTGGCGTTGCGCGGCTTGCGCTTCATGATGTCGCCCTCGGCGTCCTCCATGCCCAGCGCGAGCGCGGGGAAGCAGTCAGTGACCAGGTTCACCCACAGCAGCTGCACCGGCTGGAAGATGGTAAAGCCGATGAGCGTGGCGATAAACACCGAGAACACCTCGGCAAGGTTAGCCGAAAGCAGGAACTGGATGACCTTGCGGATATTGTCGTAGATGCGACGGCCCTCTTCGCAAGCACCGATGATGGTGGCGAAATTGTCGTCGGCAAGCACCATGTCGGCAACGTTCTTGGTGACGTCGGTACCGGTGATGCCCATGCCCACGCCGATGTCGGCGCGCTTGATGGACGGGGCGTCGTTGACGCCGTCGCCCGTCATGGCCACGATCTGGTCGCGCGACTTCCAGGCCTCGACGATGCGGGTCTTGTGCTCGGGCTGGACGCGAGCGTACACGCCGTAGTCCTCGATGTGCGCGTCGAGCTCCTCGTCGCTCATGCGATCGAGGTCGGCACCGGTGATGGCATGGCTGCGATCGGTGACGATTCCCAGCTGCTTGGCAATGGCCACGGCGGTGTCGATATGGTCGCCCGTGATCATGACGGTGCGAATACCGGCATCGTGGGCCTCGCGGATGGCGTCGGCGACCTCGGGGCGGACCGGGTCAATCATGCCGGACAGGCCGCAGAAGACCAGGTCGTGCTCGAGCGCAGCGGGGCTGCAGTCGCTCGGGACCTCGGTGTAGGTGCGGCTTGCCAGCGCCAGTACGCGCAGGGCCTCGTCGGCCATGGCCTTGTTGGCGGCCACGAGCTCGGCGCGACGCTCCTCGGTCAGGGGGACGACCTTATCGCCCTCGTAGATATGGGTGCACAGGCCGATCACCACGTCGGGCGCGCCCTTGGTGTACTGCTCGTACTCGCCATCCAAGGTCTCGACGATCACGGACATCATCTTGCGGCCCGAGTCGAACGGGGCCTCGCCCACGCGCGGGTGCTCGGCAGTCAGGCCGGTGAGGCCAGCCTTGCCGGCGTCGTTGACGAGCGCGCACTCGGTCGGCTCGCCCACGGCCTCGCCCAGCTCCTCGTCCCACTGAGCATCGGAGCACAGCGCCATGCCGGCCAGGAACTTCTCCTTGGGCGCAGCGAGCTCGTGCTTGACGACGGTCATCTTGTTCTGGGTAAGGGTACCGGTCTTGTCGGAGCAGATGGTCTGTGTGCAGCCAAGGGTCTCGACAGCAGAGAGCTTGCGGATAATCGCCTGGCGCTTGGCCATCTTGGTCACGCCAAGCGAAAGGACGATGGTCACGACGGCAACAAGGCCCTCGGGGATGGCGGCGACGGCGAGCGAGACGGCAACCATAAAGGTGTCGAGCAGGGCAGTCGGATCGGTAAGGACGTTGCCCACGCCGTGGCGGAGGATGTCAACGCCAAAGATGACGACGCAGATGACGATCACCATGATGGTGAGGATGCGGCTGAGCTCGGCGAGCTTCACCTGCAGCGGCGTGAGCTCTTCCTTGGCCTCGGCCAGGGCGCCGGCGATCTTGCCCATCTCGGTGTTCATGCCGGTGCCGACCACGACGGCGCGACCACGGCCGTACACGACGGTGGAGCCCATATAGCACATGTTCTTACGGTCGCCGAGCGGCACGTCGTCGGTGCCGGCGGCGAGCTCGATCACGTTGGCATGCTTCTCGACGGGCACGGACTCGCCGGTGAGCGCGGCCTCTTCGATCTTCATCGTGGCGCTCTCGAGCACGCGGCAGTCGGCCGGAACGGAGTCGCCCGCCTCGAGCATGATCACGTCGCCGGGCACGAGCTCGGCGCTCGGCAGGTGCACGAGCTTGCCGTCGCGCAGCACCTTGGACTGCGCCGCACTCATCTCCTGCAGGGCCTCGAGGGCCTCCTCGCTCTTGGCTTCCTGGACCACGCCCAGCACCGAGTTGACGATAACGACGAACATGATGATGGCAACATCGGCAAAGTCGGGCTCGCCCTTGACCATGCCCGTGAGCGCACTGATGACGGCGGCAACGATCAGCATGATGACCATGGGGTCGGCCATCTGCTCAAAGAAACGCTTCCACAGCGGCGTCTTCTCAGCTTCCTCGAGCTTGTTAGGGCCTGTCTTGGCGAGGCGCGAAGACGCCTCGTCGTTGCTCAGGCCGAGGTTCTCATCGACACCTTGGTCGCTGAGCACCTCCGCCGCGGCGGACAGGTATTCCTTTTGCATATAGAGTCCCCTCCTGGGATTCGGGCCACTCAGCAGATTGATGCCCGATCATAATTCCCAGGAGAAGGGCAAGGGCTCATCAAGGCTGCCGTGCTGAGCGGCAGTTGATAGTGGAGCTATGGTACCCCAAAGCGACGCGTCTAGCCAAAACAATCGGTTTGGAAATATGGTCCGCACGCAACGGTGCAGACCGTGTGATGCTCAACATTGGTAAAACGTTTTTTCTTCGGCACATCGCCAAACTGACATATCGCCCAGATAGCAGCGGTTAGAGCGGTTGGTAAATTTTCTCATATACCGTTTATCCCGCAAAAAATGAACTTCTAATTCGGCATACGGTCGATTTTATGGGGTATTCGGTCAGCATTTCGTTATAATCAACACGGTTTTATTTCTTATGGTTTATCTATCAGCGCAAGACGATGTCAGATGGAGGTCTGAATGTACAAGCGCACTAAGATTGTATGCACCATGGGTCCCGCCTGCGATAGCGACGAGACCATCCGCGAGATGATCAAGGCGGGCATGAACGTCGCCCGTTTTAACTTCTCGCACGGCTCCTACGACGAGCACCACGGTCGCATCGAGCGCGTCCGCCGTATTTCCAAGGAGCTCGGTCTGCCCGTCGGCATCCTGCTCGACACCAAGGGCCCCGAGGTCCGCACCGGCCTTCTGGTCGACGGCAAGAAGGTTGCCGTCAATACCGGCGATAAGATCGTCGTCACCGCTCAGCCCACGTCCGAGGATTTCCACGGCACCGCTGAGCACATCTCCCTCGACTACCTGGCTCTGCCTTCCGAGGTCGAGAAGGGCTCCCTCATCCTGATCGATGACGGCCTGGTTGCCCTCGAGGTCGAGTCCGTCAGTGGCCAGGACATGACCTGTGTCGTTAAGAACGACGGCCTGATCGGCGAGCGCAAGGGCGTCAACATGCCCAACGTCAACATCTCGCTGCCCGCCATCACCGAGCGCGATCGTCAGGACATCCTCTTTGGCCTGACCGAGAACATCGACTACATCGCCGCTTCCTTCATCCGTGACGGCGAGTCCGTCCGTGGCATCCGCAAGCTTTGCCGCGAGAACGGCGGCGAGCACGTGACGATCTTCCCGAAGATCGAGTGCGCCCTGGGCGTCGAGAACTTCGACGAGATCCTCGAGGCTTCCGACGGCATCATGGTCGCCCGTGGCGACCTGGGTATCGAGATCAAGCCCGAGCTCGTTCCGCACATCCAGAAGGAGATCATCGCCAAGTGCAACGCGGCCTACAAGCCCGTTATCACCGCTACGCAGATGCTCGACTCCATGCAGCAGAACCCGCGCCCGACGCGCGCCGAGGTTGCCGACGTTGCTAACGCCATCTACGACGGCACCGACGCCGTTATGCTCTCTGGCGAGTCCGCTGCCGGTAAGTACCCGGTCGAGGCCGTTAAGATGCAGGCCAGCATTGCTCTCGAGACCGAGAAGTACCTCCCGGCCCACGCTCCGCTCGAGGTTCCGGCCGACGCTCACGGCACCCGCGTCGTCAACAACGTTGTGGGTATGTCCGCTGTGAACATGGCCACCACCGTTGGCGCCAAGTGCATCACCGTGCCGACGACAACCGGTCGTACCGCACGCCTGATCTCGCACTTCCGTCCCAACATGCCGATCTGCGCGTTCTCCCGCCACGAGTGGGCCGTCCAGCAGATGATCATGTACTGGGGCGTTATCCCGCACCAGGCCGAGATTACCCAGGGCACCGTCAACGGCACGATCGTCAAGGCGATCGAGACCGCTAAGGAGCTCGGCTACGTCGAGGCTGGCGATTTGACCGTCGCTACCGCCGGCGATCCCCGCATGAGCGTCCAGCTCGAGGACAAGGTCTCCTCGACCAACGTCGCTTACGTCGCTCAGGTCCGCTAAATCGTACTTGCAAGCAGATTTGCATTGCAAAGGGCCCGGAAGGCATTGCCTTCCGGGCCCTTTTTCTGTGTCAATGCCGGCACACGGCAAAACACGCACCCATTTCTTTACCAAAAGCGCGAAATCCACCTTTCGGGGCCCAAAAATAAAGTCCCAAGCGCTAAAAGTGTTCGCCCGATGGCGAAACCACACCTTACCCGACGCTGCTAAATCGTTTTAGCAAGAGCCAGATCGACCGCGTTTTCGGAAGTATGCGGCAAATTCTGAGACCTCCGAGCACACCCCGTTTTTTCGCAACAAAATGCCTGATAAACTGGCCTCAAAAGCCAGGTCTGCTCACAGGGTTCAGATTTTGCCGCATACTTCCGAATTGACGCTGGCATCGCACGGTCCAAAAGCACATTTCGACCAGGAGGATATCATGGACCTGACGCTATGCGGTCAATCCGCTTTTTACTATCACCGTATCCCGCCGCAGGTATTAGGGCTTTACCCCGCCATTAGCCTTGGCAATATGGATCGCAGATGTTGCGGCCTCGGAAGTCATGCAGTTGTAAAAGACCTGCTTCACGCACCGCTTCACAGGCTTGTATTCACTCGAGTACAATCCGGGTCGCGAAGCCTGTTTAAATCGCACCTCCTGACCCAAGAGCCGCCTCCCGGGTCGTTTAGGCAAACTGAACATGGATTTGATGTCACGTCGCCCGAGTTTACGTTGCTCAGCCTTGCCACGCAGGTCTCACGCAACCAGTTACTCATGGCTTGCTACGAGATGTGCGGCTCCTTTGCAGTGTTTACGCCCTGCGAGCGAACGCAACAACAACTCGATGAAGCCATTTCGCTTAAGCTCATTCCACCCAACTGCGGTTGGGAGCGTGTTGTCGACACCAAGGGCAATGACACCAATTTGTGGAAGCGCCCGCCGCTCCTCAGCGCGGCGGATATCGCCGCGTTCGCCAAGCAGGCTGCAGGCCTGCGCGGCGTTAAACAACTGCGCTGGGCGGCCGAGCACATGACGGGGCAGACCGCCTCGCCCTTCGAAGTACAGACCTCCATACTTGTCTCGCTCCCCCGCAACGAGGGCGGCATGGGTATCAACATCGCAAACAACGTGCGCATCCCACTCAGCGACGCCGCGCGCTCACTGTATGACAAAACCTGCTGCTACGCCGATATCCTCATCGAGAGCAACACCGACAGCATGGGCGTCATCCTGGAATGCCAAGGCCGCTCCGCCCACGATGGCGAAGCCGCAAGTCTCTCCGATGCCGAGCGCACCACCGCCCTCACAAGCATGGGCTATGACGTTATCCAGATAACCTATGAGCAAATCAAAGACACGAAGAGCTTTAACAACATCGCCGAACTCATCCATAAAAAGGCAGGGCTCCCCTACATCCCAAAGACCGATCAGGAACGCACCACCGAAGATGCCCTGCGGCGGGAGCTATTGGTCGATTGGGATGAGCTGTTCGCCGTCAAGCCGGCCAGCTAGCAGCTAGTGATCAGAGGGACTGCGGGGACGTCAGAAGCGGCAACGCGAGTCGCAAAGCCCACCTCGGTCAGCTCGATGACCTCGGTAAACGTTGCATCGAAAAACTCCTCAGTTAGCAGGCGGTATGGCGGATGATCGGGCTCACCGGGGTTTTCGCGCACAATCTCGTGCATAACGCCGATGGTCTTGAGCACATACTCCTTATGGATGGGATACTGCCCAAAACGCATCGCCGCAGTATACAGACGATCGGTCGCACGCGGGATGGAAACAATGCCGAGCGTCTTACCAAACCAGTCAAAGTCACCTTGCTTTTTAATGCGGAATTCCTCGCACGGCTTGCCGCCGTGCGCCTCCAGGTACTGATTCACGCGCGTATTCCATACGGTATCGGCCACCAGATGCGACCAGACGCCCAGCGTTAAATCGAGCAACGACTGCGCCACATCTTCGGACGCAAGCGAGAACTCACAGGCGCCGGGACCGACAACCGGCTCGGCATCCCTGTAGCGCTGGGGATAGTGCACGCGATTCAGTCGCTCGCGTTCCTCGATAATCGAGGTCGCCGCGGCCGGCGCACCGGTGGGCGAACTTTTAAGCAACGGTGCCACATAGGTATCCCAGAACTCATGCTCACGAGGCTTAGGGATAGGCTCGGGCTTGGCAAAGTGCGTAATGCGATACGGAATGGGATCAGCGATACCAGGGACCATATAGCCCACGAAGATATCCGGAACCACGCAGCCAAACAAAAAGGCATTGCGGTCGCGCACGCTATTGGCAAGCGCGCCGGTGCACTCCAGCAAACGCTCCGTCTGAGCGATATGAATGTTCCAGCTTGGCATAGCCACCCCCATAAAAACCTGGATAACTATACCATCACGGCAAAGCCGCGCGGGCCGCTACGCACGCTCTACGCAGCAACTATTCCGCAGCGCCGCTCTCGGTTCCATACGAAGACACCGGCGCCTCGACCACATGGTGATATCGATCGATATAGATGGCGCGGGCACCCAGGCGTCGTACCAAATCCTGATGGTGCGTGCTCATCAAGACCGTCTTACCGGCAGCAACATAGGCCAGTAGAAAGTTGACCACGATGTCGCACGAGTCCTCGTCAAGTCCGTTGGTAGGCTCGTCGAGCACCAGGATATCGGGGTTCATCGACACGACGGCAGCCAGCGCCACGCGCTTCTTTTGCCCGCCCGAGAGCTGATAGGGCGAGGCATCGACCAGATCGGCAACCTGGAACAGCTCCATGGCATCGCGCACGCGGCGCTCGAGCTCGTCTGCCGGCAGCCCCATCTGCGCGGGACCAAAAGCAACTTCCTCGCCCACCGTAGCGCAGAACAGCTGGGCGTCGGCATTTTGAAACACAAAACCTACGCGCTGATGAAAACGCTGAGCGGCCGCGGAATCCTTTAGAAACGCCGCGTCGATCGCGTGCCCGTCAAACAGGTATGCCCCTGCGTCCGCGAGTTCAAGGCCGTTAATAAGGCGCATAATCGTCGTCTTACCGCAGCCGTTGGGACCGAGCAGGGCAACGAGTTCACCACGATCGACCTGCAGCGACACACCATCGACAACCGTATGGCCCGCATAGGAGAACACCACGTCGCGCAGCTCGATGAGCGGCGTGGCCTCGGCGCCGCCCGCACCGTTCGTGCCCGCCGCACTATTCATATCGATCGTCAAAACGTCGCCCTTCCCTAGTTGCATCCCCAGCCGGAACCAGCAGCGCCTACAGCACCGCGCACAACACGGCGAGCAGAACCACGCCGGCCGCATAGACCGCATCGCGCCAGCCAAACCCGGCGCGTGCAGGCGCCGGGTACACGCCGGCAAAGCCGCGGCAAAGCATAGCCTCGTCCATCGCGCGACTGCACTCCATCGCCTTGATAAACGTCATGCCCATGATACCCGCCAGCGAGTCGGTGCGCGAAAAACCCGCAGGCGCGGAACCGACGCTGCGCAGCATGACCGATTCGCACAGATCGTGCGCTGTGCGTCCCAGCACCTCGATATGCTTGAGCGCCATATCGAAAGTAAAGATGACCTCGTCGGGCAGGTGCAGCATCTTAAGCGCCGCCGACATGCGGCTCCAGGTGAGCGTCCACGAAACACCCAGCACCAGCGACACGTTAATGAACGTCTTGAGTGCAATCTTGAGCATGGCGCCCGAGGCAGAAGCACCCAGCAGCAGGGCAGGCAGCGCCAGAACCACGGCAAACCCCGCGGCAGCCAACGCCGGCACAAAGGTAGCGCGCAGCCCGCGTACGGGGCGCACGGCAACGAGCACCAACGCGATCGCCGCCATCAACATCAGGTACAGCGGGCTTTGCGTCAGACACACGCACAGGACGCAAACGAACATCCCTAACAGGCGCACCGGAGCCGAAACGCAAGAAAGGGCGCGGTCGACCATCGACCCGCCCTTGTTCGCGCCTCCACCCAGGCGAACCCGCTCAAGCAGGCTCGCCAGGTGCAGGACGTTCTTTTGCATCACACGATGCCGAGCCCCCGCGGGCTCGTATCGCTCCTCGGCCGCAAGCCAACTAGGCAGCCCGGCTATTGCCATGAGCACCGCTTTCCTTGACCGTCAGCGAGACCAGGCGGAATGCGATGGTGAGCACCGCCACGCCAATCACGCCCGAAAGAATATACATCGCAGCCTGGCCGGCAAAGCCAAGGCCCTGTTCCTCGGAATAGGCCTGCAGATAATCGCCCGTGGGCAGGGCATCGGCAAAGGTCGGGGTGTCGAGGCCGACTGAAGCCTGCAGACTGTCGTCACCAGCCTCCTGAACGGCAGTCGCGGCGCCCTCGGCGTCCCACTCGCCCCATGCGTCACCCGTGGCCAGCAGGCCCAGCGGCGTGGCCACAACAAGCACGGCGACCAGGATGAGCGTGGGGACCAGCGAGGTCTTCTTGGCGGTTGTACCCTCGGCAGCAAGCTGGCCATCGACGGCCTCGGGCCCGACGATAACGCTCGGCGCCGTCTTCTTGATAAAGCCGTAGATCGCGGCAGTCGCCACGCCCTCGACCACGCCGGCAACCAACATATGCGGAATCATCATGGCCGGAATGGCAATGGACAGCGGGAAGGGGCAGTACAGCGGCGCGCCCGAAGCGTTAGTAAAGAGCATGGGCTGAATACCAAACTCGACCGCCGCGCACAGGGCCGCCAGGCACAGGCCGACCCAGCCGCTTACGATGGCCGAAACCGAGGTGCCCCAGCTCTTGTCGTGCAAACGGCTGTTGAGCGCACGGAACACGATAGCAGCGGCAAACGGCAGCACGAAAGCCATGTTAAAGCAGTTGGCGCCAAAGGACAGGATGCCGCCGTCGCCAAACAGCAGCGCCTGCAGCGCCAGCGCGACCGAAACCGCGATGGCAGCGGCCTCGGGACCCAACAGCAGTGCGATGAGCGCACCACCAACGGCGTGACCCGTGGTGCCACCGGGCAGCGGAACGTTAAACATCATGAGCAAGAAGGAGAATGCGGCGCAAATACCCAGAAAGGCCATATGCTCGCGATCGAGCGTGACGCGCACTTTCTTGATGCAGTGAACCCATACGGGCACCATCGCCACCGCCATAACGGCATCGGTCTGCGGGGACAGATAATTATCGGGAATATGCATGAGCCCTCTCAATCAGAACGTTGCGTGTTACGTTTCCAACAATCCGTAACACCGACTCTGCATACTAACAAAAAGGCGCACCGCCCACAACGCAGCACGCCCTTGCAATACGTACGTTATTAACCCAGGTCCACGCACCGCCAAATAAAGGCCCATGCACTCCCAACTTTCCGGTCACCCGGAAGAAGGTGCAGTCCGCTCGCAACAAGGTTAACGCAGGAACCCGCCCCCGAGAGGGGTTTTCTAAGGCAACATCCCGCAGCCGCAAAGCGGCGAGGTCGTTGCCGTGAAAACCCCGCAGGGGGCGGGTTCCGAACGGCAAAGATTACGAGCGGACCTCGCCGTTTACGCCCTTGCACACCTTGGTGATGATCTTCTGGTGCGCCTTCTCGACCTCTTCGCTGGTGAGCGTGTGGTCATCAGAGCGATACGTAAGTGCGAAGGCCATGGACTTCTTGCCCGCTCCGATGCGGACCGGATCGCGGTAGACATCGAACAGGCGCACGCCCTCGAGCAGCTTGCCGCCGGCACTCGTAATACGACGCTCAAGATCCTCGCAGGTCACAGTGTTGTCGACCACGATAGCAAGGTCGTGCTCAACGGCCGGGTACTGCGAGAACTCACGGTAGTTCTCCTGATTGCGGGCGCCCTTGATCAGCTTGTCCAGATCGAGCTCAAAGGCAACGACAACCTCGTCAATGCCCATAGCCTCGCGCGCCTCGGGGTGAATCTCGCCGACCCAGCCCAGCACGGTGCCGCCGGACAGAACCTCAGCCGCACGGCCCGGCTGCAAAAAGGCATAGCCCTCGCCCTCGACGGGACGGAAGCGAACCTTCTCGATGCGCAGCTGGGCGAGCAGCTCCTCGACAATGCCCTTGCCAAAGAAGAAACGCAGCTTGCGGTACTTCATGTTCCAAGACTGCTCGCTCCACTGGCCCGAGAGCACACCCGCCACGGACTTGGTCTCCTTGGGCAGGCTGGCATTCTCGCGACCGTGGAACAGGCTGCCGACCTCGTACAGATGCACGTTAGGCGTGCCGTGGGCCTCGTTGTAGGCCACAGACTGCAGCAGACCCGGCAGCAGCGAGCGGCGCATCTCGGTCTGCTCGGCCACCAGCGGGTTCATGAGAACCACGGGGCAGCCGCGGCCCTCGGTGGACATACCGATCTTCTCCAGGTCGCCCGGGGCGGCAAAGCCAAAGGTCGTAGTCTCGTTGAGGCCACAGGCGCGCAGGATCTCGCCGACCTTGCGGGTGAGCTTCTGCTCGCGGGTCAGGCCGCCGATGTGGTTCTTGGCAGCCGGGATGGTCGCCGTCACGCGGCCCATGCCCCACAGGCGCAGGACCTCCTCGATCAGGTCAATCTCACGCGGCAGGTCGGGACGGAAGCTCGGCGGCGTGACCATAAAGTCCTCGCCGTCGCGCTCGACGGTGCAGCCCAGACGGGTGAGCGAACGCTCGATAAAGTCGGGCTCGATGTCGGCACCGCAGATGGCATGCACGCGGGCCAGGCGCAGCCTAATGCTGTCGATGGTCTTGGGCGCGGGGAACACGTCCACATAGCCGGGGGCGACCTCGCCGCCGGCAATCTCCTCGATAAGCGCGCACGTCACATTGGCGACGTCCACGCAGCCGGTCTCGTCGACCTGGCGCTCAAAGCGGATGGAGGCGTCGGAGATCAGCGACAGGTCACGGCTGGTGTGCGAGGTGCGGCCGGCGTTGAAGCAGGCGCTCTCGACCATCACGTCAACGGTATCGTCCTCGATCTCGGAATCCATGCCGCCCATAACGCCGGCCAACGCCACGGGGCGCTCGCCGTCGGTGATAAGGCCCATGCCGGCGTCGAGCACGCGCTCCTCGCCATCGAGCGTCGTGAATTTCTCATCCTGCTGGGCGGCGCGAACCACCACGCGGCGGTGGCCATCGCGCTCGGCAAAGGTGTCCAGGTCAAAGGCGTGCAGCGGCTGACCGGTGAGCATCATCACGTAGTTGGTGATGTCGACGATGTTGTTGTGCGGACGCACGCCCAGGGCGTTAAGGCGCTTGACCATCCAGTCGGGCGACGGGCCGACCTTCACGTTGCGCACGATGCGGACGACATAGCGGTCGCACAGGCCCTCGTCGGCAATCTCGACGGAAAGCTCGTCGTCGGTCGCGCGGCCAGTCTCCGCCTTGATGGCGGGCAGCTCAACGTGGAAATCGCGATCGAAAATGGCGCCGGTCTCGCGGGCCATGCCGATCATGGACAGGCAGTCGGGGCGGTTGGGCGTGATCTCGCAGTCGAGCACAGTATCACTCGAGCCCACATACTCGGCAAACGGCATGCCGCAGGGCGTATCCTCGGGCAGGATCATAATGCCAGAGTGGTCGCCGCCCAGGCCGAGCTCGCGTGCGGAGCAGTTCATGCCCATGGACACGACGCCGCGAAGCTTGCTCTTCTTGATCTTGACGTCGCCGGGCAGAACTGCGCCGATCATGGCCGTGACGATGTGGTCGCCGGCCTCGAAGTTCTGCGCGCCGCAGACGATCTGCAGCGGAGCGGGGTTGCCATCGGCGTCGAGGTTCTTGTCGCCCACGTCGACCGAGCACACATACATGTGGTCGCTATCGGGGTGCGGGGTCTTGGTGAGTACCTTGGCAGTCACCACGTGGTCGAAGGACTCGCCCACGGTGTCGATCGCCTCGACCTCGGTGCCGGTACGGATATATTCGTCCGAAAGAGTCTTGGGATCCTCCGGAATATCGATCATGGTCTTGAGCCAGTCGTAAGAAACGCGCATCTAACTGGTCTCCTTTCATCTGTAACGCCTGCAATAAACAGTCGGAAAACTCCAGCTACGGAGACGGGTTTCCGAGGTGCCGCAGATTGCCTTGAAAGAGGAGGGCCGCGTACTTAGGTACGCAACCGACGATTGAAAGGCAAGGTGCGGTGGCTCGGGAAGCCGCCGGGACAGGTCAACTTAAAATTGGTTCAGGAAGCGCATATCGCCCGTCATGAGCGTTCTGAGGTCCGGCAGGTCGTAGCGCAGGGCCGCGACGCGCTCGGCGCCAATACCAAAGGCGAAGCCGGTGTACTTCTCGGGATCGATGCCACAGTTGATCAGGACGTTGGGGTCGACCATGCCGCAGCCCAGGATCTCGATCCAGCCGCTGTGCTTGCAGAAGTTGCAGCCCTTGCCGCCGCACACGTGGCAGCTCACGTCCACCTCGCAGCTGGGCTCGGTGAAGGGGAAGAAGTGCGGGCGGTAACGCGTCTTGCGATCCTCGCCAAACATGCACTTAACAAAGTAGTCGAGCGTGCCCTTCAGGTCGCCAAAGGTGATACCCTCGTCGACGACCAGGCCCTCGATCTGGTTGAACTGCGGCAGGTGGCAGGCGTCGGCCGTGTCGGGACGGTAGACGGTGCCCGGGCAGATCATGTAGATGGGCGGCTTTTGCGACTCCATAGTGTGGATCTGCACGCCCGAAGTCTGGGTGCGCAGCAGCACGTCGGACTCGCCGTGGGCGTGAGCCTCGGGGTGCGCGACGCTGCCGGGGTTGTTGTCGACCACGTAGAAGGTATCGCGGGCCGAGCGGCTCGGGTGATCCATGGGGGCGTTGAGCGCGGTGAAGTTGTAGTAGGAGGTGTCGACCATGGGGCCGGACTCGACGGTGTAGCCGATGCCGCAGAAGATGTCCTCGGCCTCCTCGATAATCTGCTTGATCAGGTGCTGGTGGCCGATCTGCGGACGGATGCCCGGCAGCGTGATGTCGACGGCGTCGTGCTCCAGTGCGCGCTTGAGGGCGGCGGCCTTCATCTCGGTGTTGCGCTCGTCGAGCATGCCCTCAATCAGCTGGCGCATCTCGTTGGCTCGCTTGCCCATCACGGGACGATCCTCGGGGGCGAGCTTGCCCATCATGCGCATCAGGCCGGTGATGCGGCCCTTGCGGCCGAGCAGCTCAACGCGCGCAGCCTCGAGCTTGGCTGCGTCGTCGGCGCCTGCGACGAGCTCCTTGGCCTCTTCCTCGAGTTTGACCAGATCATCAATCAGACTCATGTCTTCCCTTTCGTCTCTCGCGCATCCGCGCTCCGGGACGGCTGACGCCGCCCGATGCTGCGGATGCGCGGCCCGGTTCGGTAACAAAAAACCGTCCTCGGGCATGTGCATTGCCCAAGGACGGTTGAATTCCGCGGTACCACCTTGTTTGACCCAGCGGATGTCTGGCCCGCCGTGCCCACTCTGCACCCCTTATCGCGAGGCTCACGGCTTCCCTACTGGGGCTTCGCCGCCGCTAGCCGCGCGCCCGTTGAGGTCGCTGCTCGGGAGTGAACGCTTGGCCCTTGCCACCGCAGGAAGGCTTGCAGCCCATGACCTTCCCTCTCTTGCCGGCGACGCGGCGGGCAAAACCCTCTCCGTCAACGCATTGGGCTATAGGATAACACATTCTGCGAGCATATCGCCGCGTTCCGTTTTGTTCGCACTGGGTACAAGGTAGGTAGCTGTGCAAACTGGCCGTACGCCCACCCGTGGCGTCCGGTCTGCGAGATCAAGGATATAGGTATGGGAAAGAACAAGGATAAGATGGCCAAGCCCGCAGCGGATAAGACGCCCAAAGGCATGAAGGTCGATAAGGCTGTCAAAAAATTCCGTAAGCTCGAGGGCAAGCTGTGGACTCGCGAGTACCTGCTCAAGATTGCCGAGTTTGACGGCACGACCATTGCTCCCGCCAACGGCGCCGCGGCCCGCGCCGATGCTATGGGCACCCTTGCTGGCGAGCATCACAAGCTGCTGACCAGCAAAAAGTCTGTCGAACTTGTGCGCTCGCTGGCACGAGAGACCGTCGCGGGCGGCAAGATCGACGACCCGCAGCTGCTCGACGAGATTCGCGTACTCGGCCGCGACCAGCGCGAAGCAAGCGTCATCCCCACCGAGGAAGCCGAGGCCTGGACCAGGCTCACCTGCGAGGCCGACGCCGTGTGGCACAAGGCCAAGACGGCCAATGACTGGGCGAGCTTTGAGCCCTATGTGGATAGAATCGTCGCCCAACTTAAGCATCAGGCCGAGCTCATGGACCCCAAGCGCGACCCCTACGATGTGTGGCTCGACCAGTACGAGCGCGGCCTTTCCGCCCAGAGCTTCGACGCGTTTTGTGACGAGGTCAAGGCCACGGTCGTGCCGCTTGTGCATGCCATTGGCGAGCGCGGCCAGCAGCCCGCTGCCGACTTCTTGCACGCCCGTGTGCCCGAGGCCGCCCAGCGCGCCATGAGCTTCGACCTCATGAAACTCGTCGGCCTGAACCTGGACGACACCACGCTTGCCTTTACCGAGCACCCGTTTAGCGAGGGCTTCTCGGTAGGTGACTCGCGCATCGCGACGCACATCTACGAGGACGACTGCATCTCCAACGTCTACAGCATCATCCACGAGGCCGGTCACACCATGTACGAGCTGGGCGTGAACCCCGCCTACGCGCGCACCTGCCTGGAGGGCGGCACCTCCATGGGCATCCACGAGAGCCAGAGCCGCTTCTTTGAGAACACCGTGGGCCGCAGCCGCGCCTTTATGGGACCGCTGCTCGAAGTGCTGCGCCGCCACGTGCCCGAGGTCTACGGTAGCGTGGACGAGGATACGCTCTACCGCGCCGTGAACATCGCGCAGCCGTCGCTGATCCGCACCGAGGCGGACGAGCTCACCTACCCACTGCATATTATGGTGCGCTACCAGATCGAGCGCATGCTGTTTGCCGGCGAGGCCACGGCCAAGGACATCCCCGCGCTTTGGAATCGTTTTATGGACGAGTATCTGGGCATTCCCGTTCCCGACGACACGCGCGGCTGTCTGCAGGATACGCACTGGAGCGGCGGCTCGTTTGGCTACTTCCCCACGTATGCACTGGGTAGCGCCTACGACGCCATGTTTGTGCCGGCCATGTGCCGCGACGGTGTCGACCTCAATGGCGCCTGTGCGAGCGGCGATCTGGCACCCGTCCGCGCGTGGCTGGGCGAGCACATTTGGCAGTGGGGCCGCGCCAAGGACGCACCGGAGCTCATCAAGGGCGCTTGCGGCATGGCCTTTGATTCCCGCTACTACTGCAGCTACCTGCAGGACAAGTTCACCACGCTGTACGAGCTTTAAAGCTTAGACAACACACAACGCAAAGGGGCGCCGCAGGATCTATCCCGCGGCGCCCCCCTAGTCATTGGGGACGTTCTTTAATGACTAGTCGTTTAAGAACGTCCCCCATGACTACTTGAAATTGAACGTCAGATTGCCGCTTAGGGTCGTTTGCAGCGTCGAGCGGTTACGCGGTTTGGTAAAACCGCGTAACTACAGAGCTTCCAGGGCGTTGGCGATGCGCTTCATGGCGGCGTCGGCGGCTGCCTGGTCGGGGGCTTCGGCGAGCACGCGAATCACCGACTCGGTTCCGCTCTTGCGTACGAGCACGCGGCCCTCGCCTGCCAGCGCAGCCTCGGCCTCGGCGATGGCGTTCTGCACGCCCATGTTCTCGAGCGCGGCGTCCTTGTCCGCCACGCGCACGGCAACCTGCGCCTGCGGCAGCAGCTTGCACGGGGCCGTGAGCTGCGAGAGCGTCTCGCGCTCGGCACGAATCACTTCCATCACGCGCAGCGAGGTCATAATGCCGTCGCCCGTGCGCTCGATATCGCCAAAGATCGTATGGCCCGTCTGCTCGCCACCCAGGCTGTAGCCGCCCTCGCGCATCTTGGCATACACGTGACGGTCGCCCACGCCGCTGGTCACGGCACTCAGGCCGGCAAGCTCCAGCGACTTGATCAGGCCAAAGTTGCTGGCGATCGTCGGCACCACGGTACCGCCCGAAAGGCGACCGTGCTTGTTCAGGTACACGCCGCACACGTACAGGATCTGGTCGCCGTCGACCACGCGACCGCGCTCGTCCACGGCTAGGCAGCGGTCGGCATCGCCGTCATAGGCAAAGCCCACGTCCAGGCCCTGCTCCACCACATGGCGCTGCAGGCGCTCCATATGCGTGGAGCCGCAGTCCACATTGATGTTAAAGCCATCGGGCGCGGCATTGATCACGCGCACGTCGGCACCGAGCGCGTCAAACACCGGCTTGGCCACCGAGGAAGCCGAGCCGTTGGCGCAGTCGAGACCGATCTTGACGCCCTGCAGCGAAAAGTTCGCACTTGCAATGAGCGAAGCAATGTAGCGGTTGCGGCCCTGCATGTAGTCCACCGTGGCACCGATGTGGTTGCCCGTGGCCAGCGGAACTTCGCTCTTGCCATCGATGTAGTCCTCGATGAGCTCCAGCACGTCCTCGTCCATCTTAAAACCGTCGCTGTTGACGAGCTTAATGCCGTTATCGCAAAACGGGTTGTGGCTCGCGCTGATCATGATGCCGCAATCGAAACAGCCTTCCACGGTCTGATGCGCTACACCCGGCGTGGGGATCACGTGCAGCATATAGGCGTCCGCACCGCTCGCGACCAGGCCACTCACCAGCGCCGCCTCGAACATATAACTCGAGCGACGCGTGTCCTTACCCACGATGACGCGCGCCTTGCGCTCGCGGTTGGCGCCGTAATACCAGCCCACAAAACGGCCAATCTTATAAGCGTGCTCTACCGTCAGCCCAACGTTAGCCTCACCGCGAAAGCCGTCGGTGCCAAAGTACTTCATGCGCTCTCCTTACAAAATAGGGGCGAACAGATTGCCTGTCCGCCCCAAAATGGTACTCGATTATCTGCGCAACCAGAAAAACCCTACGCCGACGCGCTGTCGCGAGCCGCCTGGCATGTAGGAGTCTGACGCAGCGTAAGCGGCTTGTCCCCCGCCTCGGCCGACGTGGTCAGCGTATACGTGATCGTCGTCGTCTCGCCAGCATGCAGGTCAACGGTGCCCGAATAGAAGGGGATTCCATGCCACGCAGCGGCGCCAAGACCAAACTGGGTGCCCTCGACGGTCAGATCAGTAATGTTGCCGCCCGTCGGGGCAAACAACGAGACATTCAGACGCTCGTCGTCACGCGCGGCATCGGGTGCGCTCGCCGCGACGTAGTCGGGCAGCTTGCCTGCCTCCTCCTGCGTCATGATGTTCGTCAGGGTAACGGTGATGCGATACGAGCACGTGCCGTCACCGTTCTTGACGCCCTGGCCAATCTGCGTATCGGCGTTCAGGTACCAGTCGAGCTTGGAGAAGCTCAGGTTGTTAAAGTAAACGCCGGCAACAGGATCGGCACTCGGATCATCTGGATCGGGCAGCGAAGCGTCAATGCCCGTCTCTTTGATGGCATTCTGCTCATCATCGTTTTTCATCCACGCGATCAGGCGTCCCTCTTCGGCACCGCGCTCAACGGCGCTGACAAGCTTCGTAACATCGACATCGCCGATACCGCCAAGGATCTTGTCGAAGGCAGCGCTGGCGACGGATGCAAAGATGCCGTCCGACTCCTCGACCGGATAGTTCCAGTACACATCGTGCATGAGGACCTTTGCGGCGTTGGTGCCGTCGACAACCGTTCCGTCGGGCAGCGACACATTACCGACCAGGCCCAGCAGATACTGCAGGAACACCGGGTCGATACCCACGACGCCGTCAACGTCCTGGCCATATTGAGATTTCCACAGGGCTGCGACACGCTGCGAGTTGCGGGGCCAATCGGGCGAATACGCGTTACCAGAGTTGTACAGGTTACTGTGGTCACCAAACAGTGTCTCGTCCTCTTCGTCGACGCTCTCAACCGCCTCGTCTTTGCCAAGCGCAATACATGGGACAAAGTCACCGATCGACATCTGGCCATCGGTAACTGAAATCAGGCCCTGCGAACCGCCAAAGCCGCCGCAGGCACGAATCTCGACGTTGTTCATGGCGTACACAAGGTAGTTGCGCGTCTGGCCGTTGGCGCCGAGCATCTGGGGAAGGACGGGGGCGACCTTCTCCGCCGCGTCAACCGCGCCATTGAGGGTGGCAAAGCCGTCCTTGGCCTTATCGACCAGCTCGGTCACCTGGGAAATATGAGTATCGCCAATGCCCTGGATCTTCTCGTTGGCGCTCTTGAACACCTTCGAGCTATCGGAGAGCGAATCGGCGACCGCCTGCAACGCAGACACGTTGATGGTCCCATCCTGGAACAGCTTGCCGGGCGTGGCCTGCGAAAGGTTATCGGCCATGGGAACCAGCGCGTTGCTCGAGACATCGGACAGGGCGTCGATCATGGTGCGGGCCGCATTGATGTCGCTGCCATACACCGGGATAAACGAAGCCGCCGTCCACAGCGGGCTCGAGGTCTCCGCCTTCATGCTGTCGCAGAGCTCATCGATCTTCTTCGCGTCGTCAGGCAGCGTCGAAAAATCGCCCGACGTGACCTTGTCCTTAAGGCCACCGACGATCTCGACAGCCTCCTTCGCTTCGCTCTTTACGGTCTTTGCCGAGTTAAGCAGCATAAAGCCGCTTGCGCCAAGCACAACGAGAAGCACCGCGACTACAGCGGCAATAATGGCGCCAGTGTGACGCTTTTTGCGCTCGCCCTTGCGATGGCGATGACGGACCAGACCGTCAGAGGTCGAACTCGACGAAGCGTCGCTACCGTAGTTCAAGCCAAAATCGTAATAATCTTCCTTGGAACCCGAGCCCGCAAACTGGGCACCGCTATCATCCAGGCGGGCGAACGTGCCGGTCTCGGAGGCGCCGGTGTAAATCGTGCCAAGGTTACCCGTAAGCCCCGCGCCACCGGCAGAGGGGGTATTGTTGGCTGCCTTGCCGGCATTAACGTTGCCGGCGGCATTCGCGGCGTTGGCGGCACTTGCGTTGTTCGCAGGTACCGAAGGAGCCCCGCTCGGCTGCGACGTGGAGGTCGCACCGCCCGCAAAGACATTCCCTCTTGCACGGCCGGTCTTTTTTGCCTTTTGAGACTGCTCGTACAGAGCGGTAAACATCGCCGTCTCGCCCGGGGACACGCGCTTACCGGAACCGCCCTGCCCAGCGCCGCCCGGCGTGCCGGCCTTACCAGCCCCGTTCGGACGCGGCGGAACTGCAGGACGGCCGCTATCGCTGCCCTTAAAGTGATTACCAGCCATAAAGAAATCCTCGCAATTGAGTCGCAATGAAAAAGTCCATAACGTTACTAGTTTATGGCATTTTGAGCATCGACAGCTAAACTCCAGACACGGACATCAATTGGCGAAAATGTGGCACAACGCCTTTTCCGTCTTGGCGCCATCTACACCGTCAAAAACACCATCGCGATAATCATGGCAAAGCCCGCCAGGTCGGTGGGCAAAAACACCGTTCCCAGCATAAGGGCGCTGGTGATGGTGGCCGAAACCGGCTCCATGGTTCCAAGGAGGCTCGCGCGCACCGAGCCGATGTCCTTAACGCCCTGCATATAGAGCATGTAAGCAAAAAACGAGCCGATAACCACGAACACCGCGAGCGCCTCGACGCCGGCAGCGTCGAGCGCCGGCATATGCGCCCAGGGCTGCACGAAGACACACGAGACCACGCCCGCCGTGAGCATTGCCGAGCCCGTGACGATGGGGCTGCCGTATTCGGGCAGGATCTTGGCGGGAATCACCGCCATGCATGTAGCGCTGACCGCACACATGAGACCCGCGATCAGACCGAGCGGCGAGATATTCAGGCTGGTGGGGTCGCCACCGGTGGCGATTAAAAAGGTTCCACCCAGAGCCAAGCCAATGCCGATGACTTCGCGAGTACGCGGCATGCGGCGATCGGTCACGCAGGTGTAGCCCATGATGATAACGAGCTGCAGGCACTGGAGCACCGTCGCGGTTCCGGCGTTCGTCAGGCGCACGGCCGATAGATAGCAAAACTGGTTGAACAGCAGGCCAAAGGCGGTAAAGAGCAGCAGCTGCTTGCGATCGGCGGGTGTGGTCCAGAGCTTAATCAGGCGCTCGCGGTCGCGCGCAACAACCACGGCCATAAAGAGTAGACCGGCGAGAATCTGACGCACGCTCATAAGCCACAAGGTGTCGACGTGGAAGGTATCGAACAGAAAGCTCGCGCTGGTGCCCGAGAAGCCCCAAAACGAACCGCCCACCAGCGTAGCCAAGACGCCCGTGATCATCTTGCGCGACGAAGCACTGTTCAGGCGGTCGCGCCATGCACGGCGGGTGCTGCGGCTGAGCTCATCGGTGCCCTCGGGCACGACAAAATCGGACGCCGCCGTCATCGGTACCGAAGCCTTTTCGCGTGTACGCTGAGCTGAGCGCTCCTGTTCCATTCCACTCCCCGAAATCAATTGGCAACAAAGCGCTCAAACTGTAGCACGAATATTGGTATGGAAAAGCAGACGATTCGGAACATCTACGGGCGTCCAATTTGCAGGGACGAAAGGCACAGACGTGCTATGCCGAGTGGTTGGAATCGTCGAGGGCGTCGGGGTCGGCTTCCGCACGCCCCTGGGCACGATCGTCATCGCCTGGGTCCTTGGCACTGTCCCGGCCTTCCTGCTCGCGACGGCGCTTTTCGCGAATCTGCTCCACGGCTGCGCGCAGGGCGGCCTCGTCCTCGGCGCGTGCCACCTCTTGCGTTGTCTTGACCATATGGCGAATCTCGAGCACCAGCAGCACGATCAGCGGCACCACGATAAGCGGAAAGAACAGCAGCGGATTGGTGAGCAACGAGACCACCACGCCCAGCCCCGCCGAGACAAAGACCACGCGGCCCACCACGTCGGCGGCGGGCACGGGCGCGGCGTCCTCGACCGGATTGGCATCGCCCTTGGTGCGGTAGACCGGCGTGCCGTCGGCCGCGGCCTCCACGGCAACGATGCGGTGCGTGTTGAGTGAACCCTCCAGCGCGTCATCGGACGAATGGAAGGTGATGATGTCACCCACCTGGTAGGCCTGACTGTTGTCGGTATCGACGACGATAAACGAGTGCACGGGAATCGCCGGCTCCATAGAGCCGGTCAGCGTGCGCATAAAGCCATAGCCCATGATGGTGGGGATCTCGCCGGCGGGCGTGAACACCGTGCGCAGCAGCACCACAAAGGCGACCAGGATCACCACGGTCGCCAGCACGTTGATCACGCGGAGCACGTGCTTCATCACTTGTCGGCGTCCTTTGCGGAAGGCTCGACGTCAGTGGCGTCAGATGCCGAAACGTCGGTCTCATCTCCCTCAACGGTCGTGGCGACATCGCCCTCGGCGGCCTCTCCGCGCAAGCGAGCCAGCAGATAGCGCGACAGGCTGTTGCCCTCGGCACGGCGCTCGGCGCGGGCGCGATCGCGCTCGGCCTGTTCCAGCTCGTGCGCCAACGAGGCCAAGCGCTGCTGCATCTCCGCGCGGGCGGCCTCGAGCTCGCGCTCGTGCGCGGCCTTTGCGGCGGCGAGCTCCTGCTCAATACGCTCCCCCGCCTCGAGCTCAGCTGCAGCGATACGCGCGTCGGCGTCGGCACGAGCCTCCTCGGCGGCACGCGCGGCGGCATCGCGCTCGGCAGCGGCAGCGGCGACCTTCTCGCTGGCATCCACCGTAGCCTGCTCAACGGCAGAATCGGCGGCAGCACGGGCGGCGTCGATCGCAGCATCGGCGGCCTGCTGGGCGGCAGCAACCTTCTCCTCGGCCGCGGCAACGGTGTCGGCGAGCTTCTGCTCCGCCTCGGCCGCGGCGACGTCGGCAGTCTCCTGCGCGGCACGGGCATCGCGCTCGGCCGCCAGCCGCACTTCCTCAATCTGCAACTTGGCGGCATCCAGCTTGGCATGCACCTCGGCGAGCTCCTTGGCAGACGCCTCGCGCACGCCGGCAAGCTCGGCTGCGGCGGCGTCCTTGGCGGCCTGCAGCTCGGCAGCGTCGGCAGCCGTCTTGGCAGCCAAGGCTGCGGCAGACTCACTCTTGACCCGCGCGACTTGCTCGGCAGCAGTCTGCTCGGCAGCCGCGACCCTAGCATCTGCGTCGGCGCGGGCGACTGAGACCTCGGCATCGGCCTCGGCGCGCATCCGCTCAAGCTGAGCCGCCGCGGTCTCACGTGCTTCTGCAGCGGCATCCTCGGCAGCCTTTTTACCGGCCTCGACATCCTCCAGCGAGGCGCGCAGTTCCTCGACATCGGCCTCGGCAATCTGTGCGCGCTGCGTCAACGCCAGCTCGCGTGTCTTGGCCTCGTCCAGTTCATCTACCAGATCGTCGCGCTCATCGGTCAGCGCGTGCGCCTGCACTTTCCAGGACTTCAGCTGCCCCTGGAGCTCCTCAATCTGCTCGCGGGCCTCGGCCAGCGCCTGCTCGGCATCGAGCTGGGCCTGCGTGACCTCCTCCACAAACACACGACGAACCTCAACATCGGGCAGGTCGGGGCTATCGACCTGCACCTCCTTGATCTCTTTAATAAACTTGGGCGCCACCGGCGCGTGTTGCACGCTCTCAAGCTCCTGCAGGTTGCGCTCGTCGTCGGTCAGGCTCTTAAAGACGGTGTAGTTGTTGATGAGGTTGGTGTACATCTGCACCATGTACTCGTCGTCGAACGCCAGCGCCTGCTGCTGCACGTCGATGTTGTAACCCACCTTGTCGTAGCGCTCCATAAACTGCCACAGCTGGTAGCACTTGCGGTAGTTGGGGTCTTTCATGATGAGGTTGGTGCGCTGAATGGGGCTGCGAACCGCACTGCAGCCGTTCATGATCTGGCAGAACGACGCGCCGCGCAGCGCCATGACCAGGCGGCGCACGCGGTCGATGCGCATAAAGACGTCCATGTTGTCGGCGTCGTTCTCGGCGAAGCTCTGACGGTTTTTGACCGTCATCTCCACGCTGTACTCGATCTGCTCGTACGCGTCGTCGATCTTACTGTGCATCTTAAAGCGGTTGCGGATCTCGTTGCCCGTCGACCAAAAGATCACGTCGGTACGCTTATCCACAAACGTCAGCAAGCGCTGAATCAGATGGTAGATAAAGCGGTTCTCGTACAGGTCGTACGTCTCGACGGTATTGACGTTGAGGATGCGCGTAGGGTGAACGCCGCCGTCCTCACTCGGCGCCAAAAACTGCGTGTTCTGGCTCAGATGACGGACGCTGTCGGCGCTGATCTTTTTAGCGAGCGAGACCGGCACCACCTCTTCCTCGGTGGTGATAAAGCGGCGCGGCTTTTCGATGATGGTGTTGATGGCGTCGAGCGAGTCCTCGATCATGCTGATCCATTCCTCGTCCACCACCTTGACGAGCTCCTCGCGCTGCTGTTCGATCGTGGTGCCCGAGGCCTGCGCCATCTCAAACAGATAGCGGAAGTAGCGGCTGTCCTCCTGGATGGGCTCCATCTGCTCGGAGAAGCTGGTATAGAGGTCCTGAATGGTCTCGGACATGGGTTACTCCATAGATTGGATCGATCGGAAAGGGGCGGGGCGACATCACGTCGCCCCGCGCTTACGACATTAGTAGAAATTCTGGATCCGCTGCAGGTACATGACGGAATCGGGCAGACCGCCCTCGCCAAAGGTCTTCTCAATGTACTCGATCAGGCCCTTCATCTCGTCGCGCACAAAGCTCACGTTCATGGACTCAAACTTCTTGAGCACCTTGCGGGCGATGATGTAGTCCATGCCGCCCAGCTCGGTGCCGCCGCACGCCACGTACACGGGGATAAAGTCGTACATCTGCTTGATGATACGGTTACCAAAGGCCAGCTTAAAGCGGGTCTGCAGGTACTGGTCCAGCTTGTGCATCTTCTGGAGCAGCTCCTCGTCGATCACATACTCGACCTTGGCCTTTTGGAATAGATACTGCAGGTGATCGGCCGTCACGTGCACGCGCTCGTGCGGCTCGCACTCAAACGCGTCGGCGCGCTCGTTGAGCTCGATGGGGATTGCGCGGTCGTACACCTTGTCCGTGATGGTAAAGGTGGAGTCGTCGTTGTTGGCCGTGCCGATAAACCACAGGCTGTCGACAATGGTGAGCTTGCCGTCGTGCAGGGCCTTGGGGTCGGCGGCCCACTGGGTGGGCACCAGGTCGAGCACCCATTCGTCGTGGCTGGGCATCTCGAGCACCGACAGGATCTCGGCAAAGTAGTACTCCACGCGGGCGAGGTTCATCTCGTCGAGCACGATCATGGACGGGTCCTGGCGAAGGCCCGCCTCATACACGGCGCGGAGGAACTCGGTCTCGTTAAAGCGCTTGGAAAACTCGTTGAAGTAGCCCAGCACCTCGGTGCGGTCGCGGAAGCTCGGCTGCACCGAAACGATGGTCGCGGGGTTGTCCAAGTAGCGGCTAAAGCTGTAGGGCAGCGACGTCTTACCGGTACCCGAGATGCCCTCCAGGATCAGCAGCTTGGAGGCGGCCATGCCGGCCACAAAGCGGCGGATGATCTCGGGCGTGTAGTAGAGCTTCATCTGGCTGCACGCAAACGCGCGGAAGCTGTCGACAAAGTCCTCCAGCGAGATGGCATCGTCGTAGACCGGCGATTCCCAGTCGCGGTACTTAAGGTCCACCAGGGACAGCTTGGGGAAGCGGTTGGCTTGGGCGATCTCTTTTTCCTCGGCAAGGGTCTTGGCCTCGACGGTCGCCTTGGCCATGGCGGCCGCGGCATCCTTGACGCCCGCACCGTCGAGCGCGAGCGACGCGTTGCCCGACATGACGGCCGTCGCCGCGGCGCCCTCGCCCGCAGCGGCACCCGTAGCGGCACCTGCGGCGGCGCCCACCACGTTGCCCACCGTGGGCAGGTGGTCGTCGGCCAGGGCCGAGGCGCCCACGTACGGAATCTGCTTGGTGCCGCCCATGGCATTGACCTTGAGCGCCAGCAGCTTGTTCTTCTCGTCCATAAGATCGAGCACCTGCTTGTTCAGGCGGCCGATCTCGCGATAGAGCGCCTTGTTGGACGTGTCGTCGCGATGCAGGCGGCGGTTGATGCGGTAGCGGTGGACCAGGATGGCCACGATCAGCACGGGGACCGCGATGAGCATGGCAAACAGAATGACCGCGCCGATCTTGCCCACCAGGTCAAACGTGGTGAAGTAGGTCATAAAGATGTTGAAGTACTCAACCCAGCCAAACACCAGCAGGTTGAGGATAGAGCTCACGACGGCAACGACGTTATAGACGACCTTTGCCAGCAGCTCCCAGGCAAATCCCAGAAACTCACTCACCGTCGGTACCCTCCTGCTTGGTCGCGCTCATCGCCGCCTCGGCCTCGGCCTTCAGACGACGGGCTTCCTCGAGCTTGGCCTCGGCCTGGGCGAGCTGCTCGGCGGCGTTATCGGCGGCAACGGTGGCGGTGTCACCCTTGCCCTCGGCATCCACGATGGCAGCCGCGGCGGCCAGGCGGTCTTCCTCGGCCATGGCGCGCTTAAGGTTCATGCCCACCACGATGAGGTGATACACCTGGTAGATAAAGAACAGCAGCATGGGCAGCACGATCACAATGAGGAAGCCCATGGAGCTGGACAGGAAGTCCATGACCTTGCCCATCTGCGGCAACGCGAACAGGTACTTACCAACGATGTCTCCGTCGCTGATGATGTGCGTATCGGCCACGTCGTTGTTGTCGCCCTTGGTGGTAAAGCTGCGCATGCCGTTGACCTCGTCGATCGCGGCGATGCGGTGCGTGTTGAGCGCGTACTCGTTGTCGATGATGGTGTGGAACGTCACGATGTCGCCCACCTCGAGCTTGGAGGTGTCGCACTTTTGGATGACGATGAGGTCGCCCTTGTTAAACGTGGGCGCCATGGAGTCGGACTGCACGGCGAGCGGGGTGAAGCCGGCGATGTCCGAGACGCTGCCGTCCTCGCGCGTGGCGAGCGTGGTGAACGCGTACAGGGCCGCTACCAGGATGATGATCCACATGACGACGCTCAGTGCGATGGGTGCGGCTTTTTTAACAGATTGCATGATGTCCCTTACTACCGTGTCTGACTAGGTCGTGCGCGGCCCGGTGGCCGCCGTGCATATCTACTGTTCTTCGATGCCCTCAAAGCGCATCGAAACCGAATAGTTAGCTCCCTTTAGCATATTAGTGCAATTTGGGTCCGTTCCCTCGAGCCATATGCGAACGGTTACCGGCTTGTCCGTATCTTTTATTAGGTCGAACATGTCGCTGGCAGCGTTCGCTGCTCCCGAGTCGAGCCCAAAGACGGTGGCCGCACCAGACGAGCCCCCGCCTCCGTTGGGGTTGTAGACCCAGGTGTGGCCATCGGCGGTAAAGCTCATGCGCATGGCGCTGGCCATGCCCTGCGTGTCGGAGCTAAACCGCGTGCCGGACACGCCGCCGTCGCCGTCCTGCCCGGTCAGGCGAACGCGCAAGTCCGTGCTGCTCATAAAGTGCAGCGTGAACTCCAGGTAGGCGCCGGTGGCGGGGTCGGCGGTAGAGCCGTCTTCGAAGGTGAAGGTCTGGTAGTCGCTCGTGGTGACGGGCTTGAGCTTGGACGCGTCGATGTCCACGCCCTTTTCGCTGGCGATGCGCGCCGAGATCTGGTCGAAGCCCAGGCTGTGGACGTATTCGTCGAACGTGGCATGCTCGTCCAGGTCAAAGCGCAGCGAACCGTCGGCGTTGGCGTCGATCATGAGCATGCGGGTTTTGGCGCTATCGGCGATGGAAAACCAGGCAAAGGTTGCCATGGCTATTGCCACCAGGGCAAACAGCACCAGCACCACAGTGGTGGTGAGCTTGCGGCGCAGGTCGGTTTCGGCGGGCGCGGCGGCGCCGGCGGGCTTGCCGGTGGCGGGCGTGCAGCTGGCGGCGGGTTGCTTACGCGTCATGGCTACTCACCGTCCAGGGTCGCAAAGAGCGCCAGGTGCAGGGTGCCCGGGTCTTGATGCAGGTAGTCGGCGCTATCGGGGTCGGTTCCCTCGATGTAGTAATAGATGTCCAGGCGATAGATCTGGCCCAGCGCCAGCGTGGCGAGCGAGTTTTGCGGGCGCTCGGCCGTCTCGCTCGTGTCCAGCGTATAAGCGGCCGGGTCCTGCGTCACGTTGGCACCGCAAGCGAGCTGGCCGTTTTGCCAGCCCAGGAGCATGCCATCGGCGTAGCCGGCAAGGCCAGCCGGGGCGGTCGTGGGATGCTCGCCGCGATGGCCGCTGTCGGAACTGTCGAGCTCAAAGATGTTGGTGGCGAGCACCTGGTTGCCGCTGGAGATCTTAATGCCCACGCGGGCCGCGCGCAGCAGCTCGGCGTTGGCGCCCTGCTGGACCAGCGATTCGGCCAGATACAAGTTGACCCTGCCCTTTACTTTGCTGGCACCCGTTCCGGTAATGGTGGGACGCAGATCGATCCAACCATGGTAGAACGCGGAGCCGTTGTCTTTTGCCTGTTCAAACACCGTGGCATCGCCGGCTGAGTTGTTTTGTGCGCAGGCGGCAAAGCCGTTGAGGTCAAAGGTCGAGACCGGGTAGAGTGTCACGGCACCGCTCGCGTTAGAAGTCAAGGAAACGTCGCCCTGCTGCGACCAGCTACCACGATCGGCATCGCCCTGCTCCAGCACCAGCTTGGACGTGTCGCTGTGCACGCTCACCGAGTTGGTGTTGACCTTCATGTTGTTGGTAAACCAGGCGTAGGTCGCGGCGCCCAAGGTGGCGGCGAGCGCCACCATGACGAGCGCGATGTAGGCACGCGCGCGGCGGGCGTGACGGCGGGCGGCGGCGGGCTCGAGGCGTTCGCGCTCGGCGGCTGCGTTGGAGGGGACCGCGGGGGTCGCGCTCTCGGCGTTGGCCTTGCAGCTATCTGCTGGCATGTGCTTCTTGTCTTCCATGTCGCTTCGCCCCCTTACGCCTTGGCCGCAGCAAAGGCAAGCTGCAGCACCACATCGCGGGCCTGAGCCTCGTCGATGCAGTTGGCGTCGCAGCCTTCCATGTACACAACGTAGCGAACGCTTGCCACTTCGTTGGCGGCCAGCGTGCAGATGGGCGTGGCGCCTGCGCGCGCCGCGGGCGTGTCGCCGGTGCCATCCATGCTGTAAGCGCTTATGGCACGCGCGGGGTCGGCGGTGTAGGTCCAGCCCGAGACACCGGGCGCCACGACCACGCCGTCTTGCGCGGTGGTACGCCTACTGGTGGCGCCCGAGGTGTTGCCAAGATCGTCGCAGGTAAAGATATGCGTTTGCGTGCCCGACTGAGTTGTAATGACCAGGCCCAGACGCAGCGCGGCCAGCAGCTGCGGGTCGTTCGTCACGCTCATCTGGCCCTGATACAGGTACACGTTGAGCGCGCTATCGCTGCCCTTAAGGTACAGCGTGCCCGAAAGGGCGTAGTCGTCCAGCCGCGCGGTGCAGTCGGCGTAGTCGGTCGTGATGCCGGCGGCGTTTTGGAACGTGCCGCGCCAAAAGCGGGAAAGGTCTGCCGTCGAGATGGGATAGAGCGTCTTGTCGGCGGCGGCAAGCGTTGCCGTTGTGTCCCAGGGCCCGTTGGCCGAAAGACCAATCTGCAGGTCGGCGCCCTCGTCGCTTACCGTGTGCGCCACGGGCGTCACGTTGGTGTAGCGCGAGTTGCTAAACCAGGCGTAGGTGGCCGCGCTCAAGGCGGCTACCAGCACCAACATCCATGCGGCCGCAGCAACCATGCGACGGCGCGAGCTTAGGATATCTTTGATGTTCGATACACTCATACCCAGCCCCCTTACGAACGCTTACCGGCAAAGCGCAACGCCAGCGATTGCAAGCTGGTGGCGGCCAGGTTGTTGGTGCAGTCGGGGTCGCAGCCTTCCAGCCACACGTACACATCCACGCGCACGGGCGTGCTGCGGTTGGTGCCCTTGGCAGCGGCGGGCAGGCTGCAGATCTTGGTCGTAGCCTCCTTGAGGCTCACGATGCCAGTGTCTTCGTTGTAGTCACAGAAGTTTGCACTGGTCAGCTGGTCAAAATGAACCGTTGTTCCATCGGAGCGGGTGCTGTCGAGCACCAGGTGATTCTGCTCGTTCTCGCCGGCATCCTTGCCGTCGAGCGTGTTGTAGCGCGCCTGGGGATTGCGCTCGCCCGAGACCTCAAAGATGTACTGGCCCGTAACGGTATCGCCCTGCCCCGGCGCATAGGTAACCAGGCCCACCCGCAGAGCGGTAGAGATGGGGTTTGCCGGGTCCTGCTCGGTAAAGTCGATGCCCGACAGGTACACGTCGGTCGCGGCAGAGTTGGTGGCCAGGTACAGGGAGGTCTTGTAGTAGTCGGAATGCTCTGCGGCACCAAACATGCTGGCAAACAGCGAGTCCTGGGTGGTTCCGCCGGTAAAGCCCGTTACCTTTTGAAAGCCGTTGAGCACGTTGTCGGTCGAGACGGGATCGAGCAGACCCGTAAAGCTCAGGCCGGCGTTGGTTTTGTATTCGCCGTCGTACTCGTTGGAGATAAGGAAGGTCACGCCCGTGCCCGCGGCCATCTTGACGTCGGTGATGTGGCGGTTGGCGTTGTAGATGTACCAAGCATACGTTACGGCTCCGGCAGCAGCAAGCGCCACCAGCAACGTGGCGAGCATGCGATTGAACTGTTTTCGCAGCGAGCGCGCGTCCGACATGTCCCTCCCCCAGATGCCGCATCGTAAACTACCTGGACACCATTTGCCCATAATGGGAACATTTTACGCGAACGTGCAGTTCATCGGGGGTACAAACGCGACTTTTCACGTGCTGCTCGTGCCGGATCGGGGGCCGATAGGGTCGCAAGTTGCCACTTTTTAAAAAATAGTTCTTGCCACCGGATGGGAGCTCCGTTATATTATTCCCTGCGCACTCGCGCACCCTTGATCGGGCGTTTAGCTCAGGGGGAGAGCGCTTCCCTGACACGGAAGAGGTCAGAAGTTCAAATCTTCTAACGCCCACCAAATGTTCGCAGCTCAGAGGCTTCGCCTCTGAGCTGTTTTATTTTACGGCGACCAAGCCCAGAGGATGCCACGGCACCCAAAGCGCCCAAACAGCCCCGGTGATTGCCCCGATCAGGCGCGGTTGGGTCTCGCAGCCATATATAAATAACCCCCTATAAAGTGAGGTTTAATACTTTTCCCGAGAAGTGAACGAGCTTATTTGGACCCCCAGAGCATCCACACTTTTTGACGTTAAAACCGCAGGACCCCAGCAGCAAAACCGCAGGAAACGGGCCCCTAAAAGTGTCGATGTTTCGGGGGTCCATTCTGGCTCGTTCACTTCTCGGGAAAAGTATTAGATCTGGATATATGGCCGCTAATTCTAACCCCCTGTTACCGCCCCTACCAATACTGATGCGCATCGATAACGGCTTGCCAGAGCCAAAATCGCTTCGTTTCGGCACGCGCATGGGCAAAATATCGCTGCTCTGCACTCATCGCCTTGTTAAAGATGGGGCGCTTATTCCGATGCAGCTTCCGTCGGATGCGTTCGCACAGCCGAACGAGCTTGTCGTAGTCATTTGCTTGGTCGGTTGTCACCGTAAAATACGCTACTCCCTCAAGCAGTTCCAACTCGTTGCGGCGCTCGGCATCCTTGTGGATCTTCTCGCGGCCGTCATGAATGGCATCGCTGTCGTAGTCGACCATCGCGGTCAGCACCTCTGGCAGCAGCCCGGCCTTTACTTTATCCCTGCCCACCTCGACTTTAGCCGTAAGCGTAATGTCGGGCGTGCGCTCCAACACGCGCAGTTTGCGCTCGCGCCCATCGTTGAGTCCATCGCGAATGAAAGCCTTCTTGTTGAGCTCGGCCTTGCCCAATGCATACCCGCCGTAGCGCGCAGGCAGCGACATAAACATGCACAGCCCCGACTCCCTCGGAGAGCGCGATCCCTCGATCACATACGCAAGCAGCGCCTTTGCCTTCGCGAGACCCCTTACCTTTGGGGACGCCTCGATATACGCCGCAATGAGCTCCTTCGTCGTGAGCCTGCCATCGCGCATGCCCCCATCCCTGCTTGTCACCCCGCCGGGAGCAAGGTTGTCCAGCCGATAGTCCGATGTCATGGCATAGCCGGCATAGATGGCCTCGGCCGCAGAGCTGTCGTGCGCAACCTGCACAAACGCCAGCTCGGGGGAGCACACATACGCATCCAGGCCGCCCATCCAGTGGCCCAGCGAGATAAACGAGCCCGCCGGGAGCTCGTTGGTGCACAGGTGCGTCTTAACATGCTTGCTCTGCCGACGGTCGGCACGCGATGGCACCAGCAAATCCAGCGTTTGGATCCCCAGATCATAGCGATCGATAAACTCCTGCGCCTCTTGCTCCAACAGCGCGCAGGCGCCTGCAATCGACACGACCTCTGGTTCCGAATCCCCAAAACGAGGGTTCGGCAGGTGCGCCAAAAGCGCCAACGCAGCGTTATGTGAAACGATAAAGTAACCCATGGCGCGAAGATAGCACGCGCGTCGGCGGCCGCTGGCGGTCCTGGCGAGTTTTCGGCAAACGACCAGCAGTTTTTTGCCGCGGCGCAACCAAAGTGTTCATTCGTCGACGTCTAAATGCAAATCCGTCAAGCTTTTGGCAAGGTTGCCGCTCAACTGACCAAAAGCTGACCATTTGCTTGCCCATTTGCTTGACGGCACCCCCTCGCCAAAATGCTCCGCGACTTCTCGGACGGTCGAAATGCTCGTTTAGCGACCACACACCCAGCGCTGGGGTATCCTTGGAGCACATGCACCGCAAGCCGCACAAAGGAGCCGCCATGCGCACCGAGCTCGATGTTCCCTTTTCGCACAAAGACAAGGCCAAGGCCCTGGGCGCCAAGTGGGACCGGGTCAAGAAGATCTGGTACGTGCCCGATGGCGTCAACCCCGAGCCCTTTGCCGCGTGGCTGCCTGGGCTGGACCGCTCCGACCCCAGCGCGCCCTACATCTACCTGGTGCTGGGCAAGCGCGAATGTTGGAAGTGCCACGAGCAGACAACGGTCACGGCCTTTGGCATTCCGTATCGGGTGGCCGAGGACTCGGGCAGCAAGGCTGCGCCCGGCGCAGTACCCGCCATGGACGACGCGGGCCACATCGCGATCGACACCGCCCGCGCCAACGCCATAGCTATCGTCCCCGCGCTGGGCTGCGTGCCGGCCGAGATCCGCGACTACCTGCGCGAGCGCTGCGGCTACAAGCCCGTAACGTCGCGCACCACCAAGACCGCATCGCTCTCCAGCACCTGCACCGCCTGCGGCGCGCTGCAAGGCAGCCATTACCTGTTCGAGGAGCCCACGTCGCCGTTTGCGCTCACGGCCATCAACAAGCTGCCCGCGCTGGAGTTCGTGCGCGTGGAAGTCGCCGGCGTCTACGGCATCCCCGCCAGCCAGGACAACTTTGACCAGGCGCTCTTCACCTGGGCACGCGACCACCACACCCAGTTCCACAAGACCTTGTACGAGGGGATTTACCTGTAGGGCATCTTATAAGGCAGAAACGGCTGAGCGTGGAAAATCTCCCGTTTTTGACAGCCCTTCAGCCCAAAAACGGGAGATTATCCACGCTCGGTTTTCGATCGTCCAAAAATCCTCGCTCGCCATCAGGCAATTAGGTGTCCGCATCGTCATAGGTAATGGCGCATCCACAGGTCGGGCATTGCTGAGGATAGACCGGGAGGCGCAGGCCCGTTCGAACCCGCGGGTCGGTGGCGTGCTTATCGCGGGCATCGATGAAGGTGATGTCTAGGCACGGAAGGTCTGTACCGCAGCAAGGACAGGGCAGACAGATTTGGCTGCAGCTGGCCTCGATGAGCGGAAATAAGCTCCGATCCATCAAAACGCGCGGTAAGTTACCGTATGCGCCGCGCGCGATATCGCTTCGCCATCCCATGGTCTCCCCTTTCCTGTTTTACCTGTTGAGAAGAGGATGGCAGGATCGTGCGGCTCTCGTTGCGGCGCGGCGCGATCCGATCAATCGACATGATTGGGTTGCGACGGGCCGCACCTAACTAATACGGAGCAACGGCTTCCGCCCGACGTCGCGATTCCGAGAAATCGAACTCGGCTCGATGCGCCTCGAGGAATCGAGCGTTGGGTCGCAAGCGATGCTCGTCCGGCTCGCGCAGCACCGAGCCTGCAAACGTCGCATATTCCGTATGTCGCAGAAGGTACGACCCGCAAAGTTGATAGTCGCCGCGTACCAGCTCAAACGAAATCAGATGAGCGTCGAACAGCGAGTGCAGGTCGCGGCGCAGCAGGATACCGTTGCTGACAACCTGCGACTTGGGACCCGAGTAGTTCTCGATATGCGCAGCTTCGAGCGCTTCGTCGACATTGCAACCCGAGACGGCGCATCGACCGGTATAGGCCTCAAAGAGCTGCGTGCGGAAACGCTGCTGGCCGATTCGCTCGCGACGCAGCGCATAGCGAACCTTTTCATCGTCGCTCGCCGGAGCGCCGGAAAACTCCGCCGCAATCGGAGCGTCCTTCATGTAGCTCATATCGGGGAAGAAACGCGCGTCGGGTCCACCCTTGTGAACGGGGCCATGCAGCACAAACCAGCTGTTCTCCGGCTCGTAACGCTCAACGAACGCTAGGCCCAGCACCTTGTAGCCAGCGCTCGTTGCAAAGAACACGCCAACGGGAACGCCGCACTCCATGCAGTTGATCATCTTTTGGTTGTAGTCCTGGTCGCGCCAGTTTTCGACCGAAGCACTTTGCGACGAGTACTTGAGCACCCAGGTGCCATCCTCAAGATAGAGCGGCGGAACATCGGGGTAGGCGCCGCGCTTTGAGTTGTGCACCGAAAGGGCGAAGGTCTTCTCACGCGGATGCTTAACGCGCCGGCGACCAGGCCAAAAGATGCCCGAGTCGCGCGACACCGGAAAGAGTTCGGAATCAATCGTCAGACGAAAGGGATATTGAGGGCTATCGGCATTGGTGCGATGCGGGAGCTTGTCCCACAGGCCGCCACGCTGCTCCTCGCGCAAGAACCACTCCCAGGCCTGGACATATTCGGACGGCACAAAGCTGCAAGCACGGTCGAAACTCGGCCGAGCAATCAGCGGAACACTAGAAGCGATGCCGTCCATAAGGAACCTCCTGGAAGAACAGTTCCCCACATTATCGCCTATGCAATGATGGCGCCAAACGAAAAAGGGCCCACTTCCTTCGGAGCGGGCCCTTGACCATCTGCATTTAAGCGAGCGTCGGCATTACGACGTTGCAACACCGGCGAGCTTGACTGTCACATCGTATGTTGCAAGGTCCTCAGCTGCGGCGTTGTTAACGCAGTCAGCATCGGTTCCTTCCATCCAAATATAAATTCGGACCGCTATGCCATCATAGCCAACGCGACTTGCGATCTGGTGCGTACCGGCGTCAACCTGATAATCGTCTCCCACCTTGTTTGCAAGCCAGCCGGCGCAATTGTCTGCTTCAATATGTTGGTAGGAAGGCACTTGAGGTCCGCTAACCGCGTCCTTTACACAAGACCATCCAGCAATGGCGTTTTTATCGTTACCCTTCTCGGTAGTAGAAACTGCAGCGGGAGCGTACACGACCTTTAGAGTTTCATCACCGGTCGGGTTTCCATTAGCATCAATTGCCTGAGTAGTGATACCGACTCGTAAAGAATTCGGGATGGTATCGGTCGTTGGTGCCCCATGGGCGGTAACAACTACGGGCTCTCCGTCAGATCCTTCAAGATACACGTCGGCTATACCGGACTCTGTAATGGTATAAACAATAAACTCACTCTTGAGATAAGCGTAGTGGGTCTCGCCACCAGCCTCGTATTCGCCAGACTTGCCGCCTTGCTTAAAGTTAATCTGCGAGTAAGAGGATACTTTACCGTCGGATCCCCAGCCTTGGCAAACAAACCAGTTCTTAAGATCGTCTGTAGAAGACGGCGTTATCTTTCCGCCCTGTATTGCAGCCGCAAGCGACGTCTGTTCGCCGCCATGTTGGGCACCGTTTTTGAGTTCATCTATCTGAAGGATGAAACCATTCGTCGTTGCGCTGATGGTTGAAGATGTTGCCTTCACCGTGTTATTTGCGACATACCAAGCATAGGTAGCAGACGAAAGAGCAACGGCGGACATAAGCACCGCGCAGGCAGCGCCCATAAGCTGTTTTTTTAGCTCTTTTACGCTTTGGCTCATTCGATAGACCTATCTAGTAAAAATGCCGGGAGCCGACGGTTCGGCCCCCGGCATTCTGAAATCTCAAAAACGACGAAGTCAGCAATAGCTAGTTAGAAGCGCCCTTGTACTCCTTGGGCGTCGCCTCGAAGGTGATTGTCACGCCATTGTTGCCAGCATCGGCATTGATCTTATTAAGGTTGTTAGAATAGACGTTAGCGTCGTTACCATCGTAGTACAGGTAGACATCAATCTGAGTATCCTGATTGGACTTGATCACCGCATTATCGGAAGCAAGCAAATTGCTAGCCGACAGCGGTTTAGAGTCGCTAGACGAGCTGAGCTGAATGCCATTACCGCTCCAGACCTCCCACTTATTACCGCAAACAACGAGAACGCGAAGGGCATTGCCGAGGTTCATGTTTTCCGTCGTTGCGGGGTTAGTAACAGTCACACCCGTAATGTGCAGGTTCGTGAACTCGCCATCATAGGTACCGGTGCCAACATAAAACGTGTTTTTAACCGCGTAATTCGCCTTCACAGCTTTATCGGCAGTTCCGTCAGCAATCTCAAAATCGCTCCCGGTCTTCATCGTCGTGGCATTGGCCTTTTCCGCGTAAGCGGTCTTCCAAACGGCCTTGCCTTCCTTTTTTTCAATCATAGCAGGATAGAGACCAGTCGTCTGATCTGTCGAATAGCTGGTAGAACTAGTGGAATTCGTCGACGTCGTCGTCTTATCAATCACAAGGTATGCAGAGTTGGACTGAGCCGCAATGTTAGACGTCTGTGCTGTGACCTTGTTGTTGCTGACAAACCATGCGAACGTGGCAGAACCCAACGCTACGGCTGCTACCAGCACCATGGCGATGGCGGCGCCCATCTGCTTCTTTAATGCCTTGGTATCCATACGGACCCCTTTCTTTCCCCATTCATCCCAGATGACCCTCGAGAAGCCCGGAAGGGGAGCCCGTGCTTTCGTGTTGGATGTTGCTTGCCCATCCTCTAGATATGGAGTTGAGAATACCATAATTCTTACGATTTCCTTATGAGTTTTCGGCAGCCTACATTCCGGCAGATTCATAAGTCTACCTCAGGTTATATGTGGTGCTATGTGAACATCGTTTACCTTATTTGATCTCTCTCCCACAAAGCTGTAAGTCCCTCTTAAGCCTTGCGACCGCAGTTCCACGCCATCGCATACATTCACCCTCCGCCGAGCTTCGCCCTAGCCCTTCCCCACCCGCTATACTGATGTAGCACGTGTAATTTCTGCTCGCTTGCGTAGGCTGTTTGTTAGGAGGTCCCTATGGCTGCTGCCGCTCAACCTAAAGGAAGCGTTTCCACCGGATCGATCAAACCGGTGACGCGTAAGGCCGTTCGCTGCCAGCGCGAGGTCGCCTGGCTGATCACGCAGGCTGCCGGCAAGTTAGTTGCTACCATCGACGACGTCAACGCACCCACGCCCAGTTTTGTGCTGGCAGCGGCGCTATCGCACGTCCGCGCGCAGGAGCATGCCGCACAGGACCATGGACGCACGATTGACTACAAAGCCGTCATGGCCCCCGACCTCGCAAGCTTTTGTGCGGCTGCAGGGCTGCCCGCGGCTCCCAACGCACTCTCGAACGCAGGCTATATGTTTACGCTCTCGGGTGCGGACCTGATTCGTGACGTCTACGCCTACTGCAGCGACCTCGGCGAGCGCTCGGGTGACGCAGCGCAGGCCAAACCGAGCTACGCGATCAAACTCGCCCTGCGGATGTTCTTACTGGATGGCACCGCCGAAAACGCCTCTGCATAGCAAAAGCGCCGAGCCGAGAATCAATCCCAGCCCGGCGCTCGTTCGTCCTACTTGTCCCCGTCCCCTGCGGGCGAGTTCTTTTGGTTGCGGCGGTTGCTCCAGGTCACGTTGTGTTCCTTGTAGTAATCGGGCGCCTCGTTGCCGCTCGCGCTAATGGGGTCGTTGCCAGTCAGGGTGTCGGCAATATCCTGCACGAACTTAACGAACAGGCTCGAATCGTCAGTCTCGGACGAATCGAAATCGAAACCGAACTCCACCGCGCCGCCGATGATCTTATCCACGCACTCCGGATCGTCGCCGTCCAGCCAAATGACCACGGTGTACTTGTCCACATCGCCCACACGGAAATTCGCGTGGCTGATGGTCGTCACCACGTCTTTGGACGCAAACGGTTCGGTGTTGGGCTCGGGGTTGCCGTCGGCCGCGGCGGCTGCGTAGGTGGTGGGCTCGCCATTGCGATACACCCGCACGCGCGCGGCCTTATCCACGCCCTTGCTGGCGCTGACCACTTTGAGCTTGGCACTGTAGCCCAGGTCGGTCTTGCCGGCGTTGCGGATATAGAAGGTGTACGCCACGTAGTTTTTGCCGTTGTGGCTGCCGTCGATGTCGTCCAGGTTATCGGGCAGGTCCTCGGCAGCGATATTGGTGCCGTTGTCCACGGCGTCGGCCGCCAGGCGCGCGGTGGCGTTGTTAAAGTCGCCGTTGTCGGCAATGGCCACGCCGCGGCGGAACAGCTCCAGGCGGTTGAGGTTGATAGTGAAGTTACCCATGTTTTCCTGCATAAACGACAGGGCGAACAACACGCCAAAGGCAAGCGCCAGCACTACGAGGGCCTTTTGCAGCTTGTCCATGCGCAGCAGCGCCGCGCCGATGCGCTCCATGCGGCGCTTAGGCATGTACATGGAGACGACCGCGTCGGGGTCGATGTCGTCGAGGTCCTGGTCGGCCAGCGCCTGCTCCAGCTCCTCGATGCGCACTACGCCGCGGAGGTCGCGCTTGGGTTTGCGTTTGCCGGAGCGCTTGCGCGGGGCAGGATCGGTGCTGGGGGTGTCCTCGGGCTGACCCTCGGTCAAATCCTCAGCCATGCCCTCGGCCAAATCCTCGGCAGCTTGATCTTTGTTGTCGTTACGCTTGAACAGTGCCATGGCGATCAGATCTTATATTTGGTGCGAATGTAGCCGACGTATTCTTTGACGAGCTCGCGCTCCATGTCGTCGGCGTAGCGGAACTGCAGGCCGCAAACGTTGCGGTACAGGCTGCCCTTGGGCGCGCGGCGCACCCAGCACACGATGCCCAGCTGCTCGGGCAGCTCGTGACGCTCGCCCTGCAGGCGGATCGTGGGCATTTGCACGGCCAGGGCCTCGCCCACATCGGGGAAATCGTTGAGGTAGATAGCCAGACCGCCGGCCGAGACGTCGATGGTCATGGCGTCCTCGGACTCGGAGGTCGGCGCGTTATCGCGCTGGTAGGTCAGGCGCATGGCGACCTTAAAACGCTCGTCGCGGCGCTTGACAAAGCTGCGCTGCTCGGCGACTTTGCGCATTTTCCAGTAGGTGCGGATGCCCTTTTTCTCGACTGCCTCGGGATAGCCGGCGAGCACGAACGTCTCCTCGCCTACTTTGTACTGCAACAGTAGCTTTTGGTTTTCGTCCATGAGCAGCGGTTTGCCGGCGAGCATGGGCGCGCTCATAAGGAAGTACGCCTCGTCCAGGTCCTCTTTGTACGTGGCGAGCATGTTGAAGTCGGTTTTTTGGCCCATGGGCACGTCGAATGCCACCTGAAGCTTGGTCCCCGGCGTTATCTGTTGCTCTGCCATGTATTCTCCCCTAGTCGCGAGCGCCGATATCATCGTCGTGCGCGATGCGCATTGGGCTATTGTAACTGCTTTGCCGCAGGTTTCGATGCGCAGCGCGTGAAATGGCGGGATGGTAGGAGCCGAACGCTAGTGCAGCCGCTCTGCGCGCTCCGTTAGCCGGTACTTGCGGTTGCGGCTCGTCGCCGACGCCGTAGGTTCAAGCTCGCCCTGTGCGATGAGCGCATTGACGCGTACCCTAACCTGGGAGACGGTGAGTCCCGTGCATTCTGCCAGTTCACGTGTTCCCAGTTCGCCGTTGCGCTTGAGTGCCGCCACAATTAAGTCCCCGCCATGATCAATTTGTTCAACCTTCGCTCGGTAAAGGACAACCTTAAACCGGTCGAAACCCGGGCAAAACAATGGCTCGGCCAGACCTTGCGCACGCATGGCATCGAGCATCATTGGAATGCCCGACCCGTTGCCTTCGGCAGGAGAGCCCGCACCGTCGGGCAATGGGACAAGCGACATGAGCTTCACAAGCGTCGCATTGCGACATCGGGAGCTGCCGTCAAACAGGTTCTCGCGAGTCTTTCCTCCGTATAGGCCACCGGGGTTCGTCACCTCGATACGGTCATCAAAAACGTCGACAGCAATCGATTGTCCACAGAACCGATCTCCGTATTCTCGGTGGATTGCGGCGTTGGCGATTGCCTCGCGCAGGACCTCCTCGGGAATCTCCAGCGAGTCGACACGCGAGACGCCTTGGATCGTCGAGGTTCGCCGCAAATTCTTGGCGACTGCCGCGACGGCATCCGAGACCATTTCGCCCAACGTCCCCTCGCAGATCGTACGGTCCATGAACCTCAACGACCCCGCCGCGCCCTTCTGCGTTCCGGCATAGACCGCCACATCGATAAAGAGCTTGGGATAGAACTGCTGAGGATAGGCACCCGCAGCCAGGAGCCCGGCCTTAGTGACATTGCCCTGGGAGTCAAGGAAATTCAGGCGCTCCAGCTTCGTTTTCTTGTCCGGCGCGCCGCGCATCGCACGGGGTGTCAGTGAGGAAGCACGCTCTATCGTGCGGTCGACCAGGGCCTCGTCAAGATCGCCTGCGACCGCACCGGGCACTGCATCGCGATCACTGGGGCTCGTCCGTTCATACGATGACAAGGACAGGACCTCGGTCGACGAGAGCGGAACATCTTTGTCATCGATGCGTTTGTAGCTGCCGCCTTGAGCGCCCCGCTCTATGACATAACAAGGCTTGCTCGACGGGTCGAGCTCCTCAATCGTGATGACCAAAACCACGGTGCCCTGGAGCTCCACGCGTTCAATGGTGTATTTGGGCGGATTGGCCAGTTTTCCGCGACCGCCGGCATCACCCATGCCCGCTACGAATTGGTTGAGCACCTTCTCGGTCTCAAAGTTCTCAACCGGGACAAAGCCCGCGCGCTCGCTCACGCCGAGCACGATAATTCCGCCAGCAGTATTCGCGAATGCGCTAACTGTTTCCCATACGTCGCGGGAAAGCGTCGTGGCGCTCTCCTTGACCTCGACGTTAAGATCGTCCGAGCCCATGCGCCTTAAAGACTCGAGCAGACCGGTCAGCTCGTTTTCATTCATCTGCATGTCCTTTCGCTCGGCCCGGCGGAGAATGCCACGAATAGATTTCCTTCGTCTCTCAGTTATCTCTCGTAATTATCTCTCATCTTACTGCTATCTCTCATATTAGAGATAATTGAGAGATGAAAGATAAGATGTCTGCCATCTGTTTCATGTAAACATGTTTTTGCTGATAGAACAATCAGTATTGAGACAATACCATGATTGCTTGTCTCTTTGCTGCTCAGTTATCTCTCATATTTATCTCTCGTCTTTCGGTTATCTCTCATATTAGTGACGAATGAGAGACGAGAGATGCGTGAGTGGTGCATGGGCGTGGATTATTGGACGGTCGGAAAATCCCTCAAATAAAAAACGGGGCCGGCCTTACGCCGAGCCCCGTTTTCAAACGGTCAGTTAGTTATCCAACGCGCGAGCATAGCAGTCAACATTACGCCGCCGCGAACACTCCCAAGCCCGTTCCGATGATGCAGATTGCGAAGATGCCCAAGATGATCCAAATGGTCTTGACGCCCTTTTTATAGAGGGCAACGCAAGCGAACGTTGCCAGCAAGGGCAGCAGACCGGGGAAGATCGAATCGAACAGATCCTGCAGGACAATCTCCGAACCACCCACGTCAAAGGTCAAAGCCGTGGACAGCGAGACCTGTGCCGCAATCATGGCGCCGATAACGGTCATTCCGAGAACACCGGCAGCATGCGTCATGCGAGACATAAGGTTGCTCTCTTCGGACTGCTGCAAAAACTTGGTTCCCAAGTCGTAACCCAGATGGGCGGCGACGATACGCGTTGCAAAGTTAATCACGGAGTAGATGAGCGCGTACACGATGGGGCCGAGCGGGTTGCCCGTCGAAGCGATGCCAATACCAATGCCGGCGGCAACCACGCGGAACGTACCCCAGTAGAACGAATCGCCGATGCCGGAAAGCGGTCCCATAATGCCGACCTTCATGGCGTTAATCGAGGACGTGTCGAAGTTCTTATCGGCAGCCGCCTGCTCTTCCATCGAAACCGTTAGGCCGGCTACAAACGGAAGCACATGAGGCGTGATGTTAAAGAACTCGGTATGGCGATCGAGCGCCGCATAGTAATCGTCGTCGTTGGGATAGATCTTTCGCAGGGGCTTCTGAATGGTGTACATGAAGCCCATTGCCATCATCTTGTCGTACGACTGCGAGCACTGGCTCGTAAACTGGCGAAGGAACATACTCCGATACATATCGGGAGTCATAATCGCGTCCTTCTTGGCCTCTTTGAGGTCGGTGTTCTGGATAGCCATTAGAAGTCCTCCTCTTCATCTGCAGCAACCGTCTGCGGACCGGACGAGCCCTCGCGGAAGGCCAGGAGCAGCGCGACGCAAATGGCAGCTGCGGCGACGCCGACCACGTCCATCTTGAGGTAGATGACCATAATGAAGCCCAGGAACAGCCAGGGAAGGAGCTTGTTATCGCCCATGGTCCTGATAAGAAGAGCGAAGCCGATGCAGACCATGACGCCGGACGCAACGTTGAGGCCGTCCATCACAAACTGCGGAATCGCGCTGAGCGCATTGTTGATAAGGTCGGCACCAAAGAACAGCGAGCCAAACACCAGCAGTGCAGACGGAATGCCAATCGACAGCGGCACGATGGTCAGATGGTACAGATTCGCCTTGGCAAGATCGCGATTTGCCAGAGCGGTCTCAATCTTCTTGCAGGCAAAGGCACCCGGAACGGCGTAGCAGAAGTTGCGCCACACCTGAAGGAAGACGGAGACGGGAAGGGCGAGCGCGACGGCAGTTGCCGTGCCCGTACCCGTAATGACGGCAAACGCGCAGCCAAGCACGCCGGAGGCATAGACCTCGGGAGGAACCGCCGCGCCGACCATGATGGCGCCCATGAACATGGACTCCAAAGCAGCGCCGACGATAACGCCCTGCTGGACATCGCCAAGGATCAAGCCGACAAACAGGCTCGTAAACAGCGGACGACCAAGCATCGTAATGCCAAATAATTGCTCGTCCATGGACGCAATAAATGCGACCAGTGCAACTAGAAGATACTGGACAACCATTTCGATCAACCCCAGAAACAGGTCTGCAGGCGAGGCATTCTGCGCAGCTCGCCTGCAGACAACCGCAGCAATTTGAGAGGATTAGTAGTTCATCTGGTGATAGTAACGACGCGTGGTGAGCGGGTGGTTACGGACGTGCTCGAGATGGCAGCTCAGACGCTCGGTGATGGTGTAGGTGACCATCGGGGAGACGATCTTGCGGAACTCGGGGTCGCTGAACGGCAGCTCGACCTCGGCGGTGTCAAACTTGTTCACGCGGACGTTGACGCCCTTCTCGTCGGCGAGCATGTGAGTGAAGTTGTCCACGCGGTCCATGAGCTTACGGGTGTCGTCCTCGCCGTAAAGCATGATGAGGCTCGTGCCTTCCTCGCACAGCTCGATGGTGCCGTGGAAGAACTCGGCGGCGTGGATGGACTTGGTCTTGATCCACTGCATCTCCTCGAGGATGCACATGGCGTAGTCGTAGGCCTCACCCCAGAGCATGCCGGAGCCAATCACCATGTGGTAATCGGTGTCCTTGAAGTCCTCGGCCATGGCGGCGCAGCGCTCGTCCTGAGCGTCCTTGGCCTTGATGAGGTACGGAGCGATGTTGCCGAACTCTTCCATGAAGGTGTCGTACTTGGGGAAGGCGCCGGCGTTCTTGAGGAAGCGGGCGACCAGCGTGATCTGGTAGGTGTAGATGGCCTCGCACAGAACGTCGTCCTCGGCGAAGCTGAAGAACTTGTAATCGGCGTACTCGGTGGCCGGGGTGTTGTCGTTGGAGACATACATCAGCGTGCGGGCGCCCTGCTCCTGGCAGAACTTGGCAGCCTCAATGATCTCGGGGGTGGTGCCGGTACGGGTGGAGAAGACGCAGACAGAATCCTTGTTGAAGGTCTTGGGCGGGCAGGCGAGGAACTCTGCGGCGATCTCGCAGTGGACATCGACGTCGGCCGTGGTGGTCTCGACCCAATACTTCATCGGGAGCGTGTGGGCCCAGGTGCCGCCGCAGCCGATGAAGAAGATGTTGGAATAACCCTGCTCGCAGACCTCGTCCACGGCAGCCTCAATCTGAGGACGGAGAGCGAGGGCATCGCTCACAACCTTCTCGTAACGAGGCTCATCGAAATTGAACATCCCTTACTCCTAACTCACTTGGATGAACCCTTCATTCATCCCATGACGTTATAATACTTTATATAACTAACTATGCAAGAACTATTTCAGATTTTTTTAATAAAAAGCCCGCCGATCAAATGATCGACGGGCATAGGCATAGAGCATTGGTTCAATAAATGCCGAGCATCAACGTGTTTCCGGCTAGAAAACGTCCTTGGCAAACACCTTAGCGTCATTGGGGACCTGACGGATTTCGATGGCCACGCCATCGCCCAGGAGCTCTTGGATATGCTCGGCATCTTTCTCGGTCGCAAAGATCGCAGGGGTCGGATGAAGCGTGGTCTCAGGGGTCTTTCGGGTTCCGCCCAGATTGATCTCTTTGATGTCTTTGCAACCCTTAGCGAGACGATAGACATCTTCAATCGTCTCAGTGATGATAAACAGCGAATACTTGTCGGTAACGCCGCTGTTGAGCGCCTCGATAGCAGCGTCAACATCCTTGATGACGAGTTTAACGCCGTTGGGGCGGGCGAGCCTCAAGGCCGCCTTCCTCATGTCGTCTTTTGCCACAGCATCGCTGGCAAGCAAGATGCAATCTACATCCAAAGCGTGAGTCCAGGACATGGCAACTTGGCCGTGAATCAGTCGGTAATCAACTCTCGTAAGCTTAATCATCGTTATCATCTCCGCACGTGATAAAGGGAATGACAGGTGTGGCCCCTAGCAAGGGCTCGAACCAGAACTAACTAGAACTCTTCTTCCTCGGCGCCGGCAAGCATGTCCGCCGCCTCGCAAAGCTGAATAAACGAACGCGATCCCTCGACCGCGGCTTTGGCCTTGTCCGCATCCAGGGAGTCCAGCTGTGTAACCATTTCCACCAGCAGCGGCAAGTTCATTCCAGCGATTAACGTAAACGATCCGTCGGTCTGCCTCTGAATGAATTCGTTGTTTACAGAGCCGCCAAAGATGTCAGTCACGACAAACCAAGAGTCGGCAGGGTCCCTCGTCTCCATCCATGCATCAATCAACGCCGCGACGTCCCTTGAATCGTCATCGACATAGGCGCACAGGCACTCGATTCGGTCGTTGGTGCCCATCAGAATCTCCAGAGAGCTTTTCATGCCTTGGGCGAGATAACCATGACTCGCTAGCAATATCTTATTCATAGTTCTCCAATACCAATAGGACGTACTATATTGTCATAACAAAGTATATTAGCAATCTACCCTACGTGGTGTGTCTATTTTCCAAATCCGCGAACGGTAACAATTGGTCGGTAAATCGACCAATCTATCGCTAATTTACAAATAGAACTTCAGTCGCTCGGTGCAGTACACCTGACGGGAGATGAAAAGCGGCTCGCCACTTGGGGCATAACGTCTATCGACAAACAGAAGCAGCGAAGAGTCCAGCTCCACGTTAAGGTATGCCGCCTCGAGCTCGCTCGCATAGCAGACCTCGAGCGTACGCGTGTTGGGACCCATCTTGATCCCCTGGCGATCGAGTACCGCCATCAGCGAATCATCGAGGGACTCATGCTCCAAAAAAGAAAGCGCAGCGGAATAGCTATTGGTTTCCAGCATCGTGGGCTTGCCATCCACAAGGCGCAGACGACGGCTACGCAATACCTTTTGGGTATCGTCTACGCCCAGGAACTTCGCGTCTCGCAGACTTGGGAAGTCCCAGCCCATTTCGAGAACCCTGGTAGACGCCTGTTTGCCCGCAAGCTGGCACGAATGGGTAAAGCTCTCACGGTCGTCCGCGGCATACATCTGCGTGTCCGACGAAACGAACGTGCCCTTGCCGCGGGCCCTCTCAACAAGACCAGCATCTTCCATTTCTTTAATTGCGGAGCGAACCGTTATTCGGCTCACGCCAAATTGCTCGATAAGCTCCGCCTCGGTCGGAAGCTTATCTCCCGGGCGGTACGTGCCGTTGGCGATTGAATCAGAAAGCGCACGAACAATCTGTTTGTACAGGGGGATAACGCTATTTGCCTCAACCATATCAACCATACCTTTACAAGGAATCAGCAGCCTATAGATAAATGACTTATATTGTATTAGAACTTTTTAGCACTCCACGCCATTTCCTATAATGTTTTAGCAAACGAGGGGTTATTTTGCGTAAGCGGTGTAGAGTCCATCCATTTCCGCATACAGCTTCAATCTGATGGCGGTATATGCATCCGATAAGCCGATTGATTTTTATCTTCTACCTGTCTCACATTCATCCCTCGTCGTAGAGATGAATGTGAGGTGAGAGATACGTACTTGACGCGCGAGCGTGGATATTTGGACGGTTTTTGGGCTTTTGGCGGCCGATTTCATCCGAAAATCCACGCTCATGCGGCAGACGTCCGAATTTCCACGCTCGTGTGCCAGAAAATCCACGCTCATCCGGCAGATTGGTCGAAGGCCCCATATGGGTATACTCTCGGGGATTCGACTCGATTCGCCCCCGTTGGGGCGTCAAAGGAGACTGCATATGTCCACTACCTCAACCGACCCGCGCGCCGCTGCCGCCGCGCTGCTGGTGCCCGGAACCACCTGCCACGGCTTTACCGTCGAACGCCGCGAGACCGTGCCCGAGCTCGACGCAGACGCTTACGTGCTGCGCCACACCGCCTCGGGCGCTCGCCTGCTGTACCTAGCGTGCGACGACGAAAACAAGGCCTTTGCCATTGGCTTTAAGACGCCGCCGGCCGATTCCACCGGCGTGTTCCATATTCTTGAGCACTCGGTGCTGTGCGGATCGGCCAAGTTCCCCGTCAAGGAGCCGTTTGTCGATCTGATCAAGAGCTCCATGCAGACGTTCCTCAACGCCATGACCTACCCCGACAAGACCATCTACCCCGTTGCCACCACCAACGAGCAGGATCTGTACAATCTGATGGACGTGTACCTGGACGCGGTGTTCAACCCGGCCATCTATACCAAGCCCACCATTTTTGAGCAGGAGGGCTGGCACTACGAGCTGGACCTGCCGGAGGGCGCTGGCGGCGAAGGCAGCGCCGCCAGCCTGCGCGAGGGCACGCTGCGCTATAACGGTGTAGTGTTCAACGAGATGAAGGGCGCGCTGTCCGACCCCATGAGCGTGCTGGACGACGCCGTCAACGCCGCGCTCTATCCCGACACCGCCTATGCGCACGAGAGCGGCGGCGACCCACGCGCGATTCCCGCGCTCACCTACGAGCAGTTCCTGGATACGCACGCGCGCCACTACAATCCTTCCAACTCTTATATAACGCTCTACGGCGACCTAGATGTGGACCGCGCGCTGGCGTTTTTGGACGAGCGTTATCTGTCGCAGCCGAGCGCTGCGAGCCGCCGCATGGACGCTGCCGTTGCCGCCGGCGAGGACCCGTCCGCGCTGGCACCCAATCCGCTGGGCGTACAGGCACCCGTGACCTGCGAGTACAAGCGCGTCGAGATGGCCACCACGCCCGAGAACGCCCTGGTGGGCCTGGGCCTTGTGCTGGGTAGCGCGCTCGACCGCAAGCGCACGATCGCGGCGGACATCCTGTTCGAGGCGCTGCTTGGCTCCAACGAGGCGCCTGTTAAGAAGGCCATTCTGGCCGCCGGCCTGGGCGGCAACGTGGTGAGCTACACCGCGGCCGAGAGCCTGCAGCCCTACGAGCTCATCATGCTGCAAAACGCGCAGCCCGGCGTGGCGCGCGAGCTGCGCCGCGTGTTCCAGGACGCCTGCCGCGACCTGTGCGAGCGCGGTGTTCCGCGCGAGCGCCTGGAAGCCATCATCAGCAGCAACGAGTACGACCTGCGCCAGCGCGACTACGGTATCGCCGACGGCGTGGCCATTGCGTGCGACGCGCTGAGCACGTGGCTCTACGATGACGACGCCGCGACGCTGGCGCTCAAGTACAGCCCGGTGTACGAGGAGCTGCGTGGCGAGCTGGACGGCAGCTACTTTGAGGACCTGCTGTGCGAGCTCGTGCTGGAGAACGACCGCATGGCGCTGGTCGAACTGGTGCCGGTGGACGCCGGTGCCGGATCGGAAGGCGCCGAGGCGGCAGAGCTTGCCGCCAAGCGCGATGCCATGACCGATGCCGAGCTGGCCGATGTGGTCGAGCGCACGGCCGCGCTGCGTGCCGCGCAGGAGGCCGAGGACACGCCCGAGGACAAGGCCACGCTGCCGCGCCTGCGCGTGTCCGACATTGGCGAGGCGCGCCCCGAGCCGCCGCTGGTCGTTGACACGACCGCGCCCATCCCCTGCCTGCGCCACGGCATCCCCACCAACCGCCTGGCCTACGCCATGCAGTATTTCGACCTGAGCTGCGTCGCATTTGAGGACCTGCCCTATGTGACGCTGCTCTGCCGCCTGCTCAAGCAGCTGCCCACGCGCGAGCATTCGGCCGAGGAACTCGACAACCTTATCGCCGGCAAGCTGGGCTTTTTGAGCTTTACGACCGAGGTCATGACCCAGCCCGACGTAGACGGCGTGCGCCCCTACCTGCTGGTGAGTGCCGGCGCCCTGTCCGAAAAGATCGACGCGCTGGCGAGCCTGCCGCGCGAGGTGTGGTCGAGCGCGCTGTTGGCAGACGCCGACGCCGACCGCGTGCGCGACGTGCTCACGCAGATTCGCATTGGGCTCGAGCAGGGCTTTATCAACAACGGTCACTCGGCGGCGCTCGGTCGCGCGATGAGCTACAGCTCGCCTTCGGCCGTGGTGCGCGAGCAGCTTTCGGGCGTTGATTTCTATCTGTTCCTGCGCGATCTGCTCGAGCACTTTGACGAGCGACTGGACGACCTGCGCGCCAAGCTTGCCGAGTTGGCAGGTCGTATCTTTGTGGTCGACGGCTGCATGGCGAGCTTTACCGGCAGCGACGAGGACTTTGACGCGTACTGGGATGCCGCGGGCGACCTGGGGCTGGGTGCGGGCGATGGTGCCGGCCGCGACGCGCTCGTGGTGCCGGCGCCGTGCGACCGCCACGAGGCTTTCGTGATCCCCAGCGACATCTGCTTTGCGGCAAGCGCGTGCGACCCGCGTCGCTTGGGGCTTGACGTGACAGGCACTTGGGCCGTGGCTGCCAACGCGCTCTCCTACGATTACCTGTGGAACGAGATTCGCGTGAAGGGCGGTGCATACGGCTGCGGATTCCGCGCAGCCGGCGAGCGCCAGACGGCGTTCTACACCTACCGCGACCCGGCGATTGACCCTTCGATTGAGCGCGTGGAGCGTGCAGGCGCATGGCTTGGCCGCTTTGAGCCCGACGAGGCCGCCTTTGAGGGCTTTATCGTGAGCTGCGTGAGCGGCATGGACGCGCCGGTGAAGCCCTATGCGCTCACCAAGCGCCGCAACACGACCTACCTGGCCGGGCTCGATCCGCATGCGCGCGAGGAGCGTCGCGCCCAGATGCTCGCCGCCACGCCCGGTGAGCTGCGCTCGCTCGGCACCGACGTAACGCGCATCGCAGCCGAGTCGCCCACCTGCGTCTTTGGCGGCCGAGACGTCATCGCCAAGAGCAACGCCGGCTTTAACGTAGTCGACCTGCTCGCCTAACCACAGCAAAGGTAGATTTTTGGGACATGCCCGAAAATCTACCTTTTTCTTTGGCGCACAGGGGGTGTTCCTATAGTTTTGTCAACTGGGAAATGCTCT
>NZ_QSTE01000007.1:0-109600 GCF_003438115.1 Collinsella sp. OM08-14AT | reverse complement strand
ATCCAAAATCAGTCCATACTTCCACCTCGCCCCCGAACGGTCAACAAAGTTCGATGAACGGTATATCGAATATGATTCTCCCATAATGCACTTCGGCGTTCTAAAGTAGCTTTTCTAAGGTAAATGCTCTTTTTTCTTAAAAATCATTCGCAATTACAACTCCAATCTTTCGATTAAGAATTGCATATCTAAAACGGTTTTATGTATATAAATGACGCTTGTTCGTGTTTCTGTCTGTATTCGATGATATTCAGCTACCTATCATTCTTATTCACACATACTCACCAGTTGAGTGAGGATATAGACCGTTTTTCACAACGCGAAGGGCGTCAGCTCTATGGCTTGTCAGCGTAAGAAGTAGGTAAAGATACCGTTCACGCGATACGTCCGTGCCATAGGCCGACTAAATTGAGACAATAGTGAATAGTGTTAGGCAACCGTCCCCCACGGGGACTGAACGGACAGATGCATATGCCGAGCAAAATCGAAAAAAAGCAAGCCGCTGCAAAGCTGCGTAAGCCGCCGCGCGACTTCTCGTACACGCAGAACCGAGAGCTCAGCTGGCTGCGCTTTGACAACCGTGTGCTTGACGAAGCCTTCGACGAGACCGTTCCGCTGTTCGAGCGGCTAAAGTTCGTGTCGATTTTCGAGTCTAACCTCGATGAGTTTCTCATGGTGCGCGTGGGCGGCCTGTCCGATCTGGCAGAGCTCAAAAAACAGCCTGTCGACAACAAGAGCAATATGACCGCCTCCGAACAAGTCGATGCTGTCATGGCCGAAATGCCCGGGCTCCTTACCCGATGGGAGTCCATCTTTAAGAGCATCGAGGGCAAGCTCGACACCCTGGGCGTTCACCGCGCCCGCATCGATTCGCTTACGCCCGAGGAGCGCACCTTTGTAACCCGTTACTTCCAGGCCTACGTGTCGCCGGTCATCTCACCGCTGGTGATTGACCCGCGCCACCCCTTCCCCAACCTGCGCAACGGCGCACTCTACCTGGCCTGCGGCCTGGACGGCGTCACCGACGAGGAGAGTCTGCTGGGCCTTATCGAGATTCCCACCTCGATGAACCGCGTGGTCGAGATCCCCTCGCCCACCGGCATCTACTCCTACATCTTGCTCGAGGACGTCATCCTCGCCTGCCTGGACAGCTGCTTTGGCTCCTATAAGCCGCTCGACCGCGCGCTCATCCGCGTCACCCGCAACGCCGACATCGACCCGGACGGCGAGGGCGTCGAGGAGGAAGAGGATTACCGTCAGCACATGAAGCGCATCCTCAAGAAACGCTTGCGCCTGCAGCCGGTGGTGCTCGCGGTCTCGGGGTCGCTCGAGAAGGCGACGCTCAAGACCATCCGCAAGGCGCTCGAGCTTTCGCGCCGCTCTGTCTTTACCTGCGATATCCCGCTCGACCTAGGCTACGTCTTTGGCATTGAGGGCAAGATTCCCGAGCACCTGCGCAACGAGCTGCTCTTTACACCGTTTAAGCCGCAGCCCAACCCCACCATCGATATGACCCGCTCCATCCGCGAGCAGGTACTTCAGCACGACAAGCTGCTCTTTTATCCCTATGAGGCCATGAACCCCTTCCTGGATCTGGTGCACGAGGCCGCCTACGACCCCGAGTGCATCTCACTGCGCATCACGCTCTACCGCGTGGCCAAGCAGAGCCGCCTGTGCGAGTCACTGATCGATGCCGCCGAGAACGGCAAAGAGGTCACGGTGCTCATGGAGCTCCGCGCGCGCTTTGACGAGCAGAACAACATCGAGTGGGCCGAGCGCCTGGAAGAGGCCGGCTGCACCGTCATCTACGGCTCCGAGGGCTTTAAGTGCCACTCCAAGATCTGCCAGCTCACCTATCGCGAGGGCATGGCGCTAACGCGCCTGACGCTGCTGGGCACCGGCAACTTTAACGAGAAGACGGCCAAACTCTACAGCGACTTTATGCTCATGACCGCTCACCCCGGCATCGGCGAGGACGCCAACCTGTTCTTCCGCAACCTGTCGCTGGGCAACCTGCGCGGCGATTACCGCTTCCTGGGTGTGGCGCCCGTCGGACTGAAACCGCTCATCATGCGCGGGCTTGACCGCGAGATCCAGCGCGCCCTCGCCGGCGAGCCCGCCCGCGTGTTCTTTAAACTCAACTCGCTCACCGACCGCGAGGTCATCGACAAGATCGCCGAGGCATCGTGCGCAGGAGTCCGCGTGGACATGATCATCCGCGGCATCTCGTGCCTCAAGCCGGGCGTTCCTGGCAAGACCGAGAACGTGCATGTCCGTTCTATCGTCGGACGCTTTTTGGAGCATGCGCGCGTTTACGCCTTTGGCGTGGACTCGGACATGATCTATCTGAGCTCGGCCGACATGATGACACGCAACACCGAGCACCGCGTGGAGATCGCCTTCCCCGTGCTCGACCCCACCTGCCGCGCCCTGGTGCACGAGTACATGAGCATGCAGCTGCGCGACAACGTGAAGGCCCGCAGCCTCACGAGCGACGGCACCTGGGTCCCCGTGGAGCGCGCAGAGGGTGAGAAACCCTTCAACTCGCAGGAAGCCCTGCTGGAGCGTGCCTACCGCAACGCCGAGGCCGCGCCCGAACCCGTCATTGAGGCAAAGCCCGCCCCTGCTCCTAAGCCGCAGCCGGCCACACCCGAGGTTCAGAAGGTCCAGGCGACCGTCATTGAGCCCGAGCCCGCACCTGCACCTCAGCCCGAGCCGCAGGCAGCTAAGCCCGCACCCGAGACGAGCGCCCGTCGCGATAAGCCCGCCGGCAAGACCAAGGCCATCGAGCGCCATCGCCCCGGTCGTGTGCGCATGGGCCTGGGCCTGATCGGCCTGGGTCTTAAGACGCTCATTACCGGCAAGACGAAATAGTCGTTTGTAGAAGCAGTTTGTAGAAGCGCCCCGCATTTGAGGAAAGCCTCGGATGCGGGGCGCTTTTCCCTGCTACCATGGTGCGAGCAACAACACGAATGACAGGCAGGGATATGAAGCTCACTATAGAATCGATGACCTACGGCGCCGACGGGCTGGCGCACGCCGACAACGGCAAAGCCGTCTTTGTGCAGGGTGCCGTGGCAGGCGACACCGTCGAGGCCGAGGTCGTACAGGACGGCAAGTCGTTCATGCGCGCCCGCACCACCGAGATTCTGGAGCCGAGCCCCGATCGCATTCAGCCCCCCTGCCCCTACGTGGGCATCTGCGGCGGCTGCTCGTGGGGCAATCTCTCACGCACGGCACAACTCGCCGCCAAGGAGCAAAACCTGCGCTCCACGCTCGAGCGCATCGGCAAGTTCGCTCCTGAGCAGGTCGATGAGTTGGTGCAGCCCATCTGCCACACCAAGGACGACTGGGGCTACCGCAATAAAATCGAGCTCGAACCGACCGTCGTCAACGGTCGCGTGCGCCTTGGCATGCACGGTGTCGACCCCAGCAAAATCGTGACCGTCGATGCGTGTCCGCTGTTCGATAAACGTTTTCCCAAGGCGCTCAAATCGGTCGTCGGCGCACTCAACTATCTAAGCGGCAGCCATGACTTAGGGCTCGAACGCGTGGGCATTCGCGCATCGCGCCGCACCAAGGCGCTCGAGGTTGCACTCTGGACGCCCACGGGCTCTTTTCCGCGCTCGCAAGTCTCCCGCGTGCTGGCGGTCGCCGCTCATCCCACGAGCATCGTGCGTGTGATGAGCAAGGGCGAAAAGAAGGCCCGCCGTGTCTCCAAGGTCGAAATGCTCGCCGGAGAGGGCTCATGGACCGAGAATATCGCCGAGGGTCAGATGCGCTTGTCTGCCCCGTCTTTTTTCCAAGTCAACACCAAGGGTGCTGAGATTTTGATCGAGCTTGTCATGGAAGCGCTCGACCCGCAAGAAGACGAGCTTGCCGTGGACCTGTACTGCGGCGCCGGAACCTTTACCCTGCCGCTCGCCCGCCGCTGCGACTTCGTCGCCGCCGTCGAGGCCTACGGCCCGGCCGTGCGCGACCTGCGCCGTAACCTGGAAATCAACAAGCTTGATAACGTCGACGTCATTGGCGGAGACGCGGTGCGCGAGTTCCCCGACCAGGATGCCGACGTCTTGGTGGTCGACCCGCCGCGCGCAGGCCTCGCCCCCGAGGCGATCGACCTTATCGCCAGCACGAGCGCTCGCGATGTCGTCTACGTGAGCTGCGACCCCGCCACCCTGGCACGCGACCTTAAGCGCTTTGTCGAGGAAGGTACCTTCTCCCCCGTCAAGATCACGCCGGTCGATCTGTTCCCGCAAACCTTCCACTGCGAAACCGTCGTCCACCTCAAGCGCAACTAGACTGTTTGCCCCAGACCACGCCCGATGATTTTTCTGGCACGGGGATAAAAATAGATTTGCTCCGAATGATTATTTAATCCCCGTCCCGAAATTGAACCGCCCCTCATTTCTTGAACATTAGAAATGGGGGCTTCTTTATGGACGGGAGAGTCAGGCACGACGCCACGCTGAGGACTCTTGCAGCAGAGCTTTGCGACAGGGGGTGCGGGCGCGCCGAAGGCCAGCGGGAGGCCGAAGGGTGCCCGGACCCGGCCGGGGCCGGCGGCGTGCGAGGGCAAGCTCATGCGACGGAGCTGCTGCCCGGGCGCCTGAAGGACGAATTCTACAGGAGCCGGACGTGGCGGAGCTTCGAGGAGTTCAAGCGGGACCTCGAAGCCTATACCGTTCACTGGAACAAGAGGAGGCGGGTTAAGCAAAAGGGACTGACCCCGGAGGAGTTCCGAAATCAGTCCCCATGTGCGGCATAGGCCGCTAATTGACCCGTCCAAGTATCGGGGCGCAGTTCATTTCAGCGCCGCCCGAGAAAGCTAAACGCCTTCTGGCAGGTTGTCCCGGGCCGAGGGCGGCCACCTTGATCGCCCTCGGCCCTCACCCACCTCAACTGCCCCTCAATTACATAGAGCTGATTGAGGAGGGCGCAGGCTAGCGGGTGCCTTCCTCATCGTCGTTGGGCCGGTAGGTGATGAACTCGATAACAAAGGCCAGGACGGCAGAGACGAGCGAGGCGATGATCGCGAAGATCATGTGGGAGATCCCGGCGCCACCAGGGGTCCCGTCGATAAAGTTGAGCAGGTTGAAGACGCCGAGGCCGCCCGAGATGTACATGAGAGCGCCAGTCATTCCCACGATGGCGCCGCCCACGGCGGAGCTCAGGCATGCCACGACGAACGCGCGCTTGTTGGGGAGGGCGATGCCGTAGATGCCCGGCTCGGTGACGCCGAAGAAGAAGGCGGAGATCATCGCGGGAAGGGCGATGCCGCGGAAGCGCTCGTCCTTGTTTCTGAGGTACATGGCAAAGATGACCGCTCCGAGCGCGAACCCGTGGCCGATGGTGGCGGCGAGCACGCTGTCGTGGCCGAGGGTGTTCAGATTCATGATGGAGATGGGGATGAGGCTCCAGTGGAAGCCAAAGATGACGAGGCACATCCACAGTCCGCCAACCAGGGCGCTGCCCAGGACGGAACCAACCACGGGGAGCTGGAAGATGAACGAGAATGCCGCGCTCAGCAGGTTGGTGATGAGGGTGGCCACCGGGCCGATGATGAGGTAGCCCAAGACGATGGAGACCGTCATCGTGGCGAGCGGGACAAGGAACATCTTGAGCGCAGCCGGCATCCAGCTCTTGAGCCAGCGCTCAAGGATAGAGCCGAACCACACCATGAGAAGGACGGGGATCACCGAGCTCACGTAGCCGGACACGGGCATGATGATGGGGAGCCCGAGGGCGGTGGCGTACCACGAGAACGTGCCGGCCACGCCGAGGTCGATGCTGCCGAGCGCCTCGCCCGAGGTCAGGGCGACCATCGTCGGGTAGAGAAGCGCCACGCCGATTGCCACGCCGGTGAACTCGTTCATGCGGAACTTGCGCGCGGCACTGAACGCCAGGGCGACGGGAAGGAAGTAGAAGAAGCCGTCAGCCACGGTGTAGAGCAGCGTGTAGAGGCCGTCGTTTGCAAAGGCCGGGACGAAGTAGGTGATGAGGGCAAGCAGTCCCTTCATGATGCCTGCGGCGGCAAGCGGTCCCAGGATGGGCTGGAAGATGCCAGAGATGAGGTCGATGACGACGGAGGCAACGGTCTTATCGCCCTGGGGCTCGTCGTCGGCGCTTGCGCCGCCCGAGAAGTTGCCGGCCTCCAGGACCGCGTCGTAGACGTCCTCGACGATGTTACCCACGACCACCTGGTACTGGCCGTTGGCCTGGATGACCTGGATGACGCCCTTGAGGGCCTCGATCTTGGCAGTGTTGGCGCGGGACTCGTCCTTGAGTTTGAAGCGCACGCGCGTGATGCAGTGCGCGACGCTGGCGACGTTCTCTGTGCCGCCTACGTTCTCGAGTATGGATCTGGCCAGATCGTCGTATTTTTCAGCCATTATTTTCTCCTTAGTGATATTGCCCGGGCGGCTAGCCCAGGTCGCCTCCGTTGGTGGCGATGGCCTGTTGATACCAGTAGAAGCTCTTCTTGCGCCTGCGCTCGAGCGTGCCGTTGCCCAGGTTGTCGCGGTCCACGTAGATGAAGCCGTAGCGCTTCTCCATCTCGCCGGAGCCCGCGCTCACGAGGTCGATCGGCCCCCAGGTGGTGTAGCCGAGCATCTCGACGCCGTCCTGCTCGATGGCGTCACGCATGGCCTCGATGTGCTCGCGCAGGTAGGCGATGCGGTAGTCGTCCTCGATCGTGCCGTCGGGAAGCACCTCGTCATAGGCGCCGAGGCCGTTCTCCACCACAAAGAGCGGCTTCTGGTAGCGGTCCCAGAGGTCGTTGATCGTGATGCGGAATCCCAGCGGGTCGATGACCCAGCCCCAGTCGCTCGTGCGCACGTAGGGGTTCTCCACGCCGGCGAAGGCGTTGCCCTCGGCGACGCCGCCCACGGAGTCGGGGTCGACCGCGGTGCAGCGCGAGGAGTAGTAGCTAAACGAGATGAAGTCGACGGTGTTCTCCGCAAGGATGCGCTCGTCCTCGGCGGTCATGCCCACGTCGATGCCCTCGCGCTCGAGCATCTTGAGCGCGTAGCCGGGGTAGCGACCGCGCGCCTGCACGTCCACGAAGAAGAGGTCCTCCTGGTTCTTGACCTGCGCCGCGCGAACGTCCTCGGGACGACAGGAGTAGGGGTAGTAGCTTCCCGCGGCGAGCATGCAGCCCACCTTGTTCTCCGGATCGACCTCGTGGGCGATCTTGGTGGCCCAGGCGCTCGCCACGAGCTCGTTGTGCGCGGCGCGGTACTCGGCCTCGCGGGCATTCTCCCCGGGCTCGAGGACGATGCCGGCACCCATGAAGGGACGGTGCAAGATCATGTTCATCTCGTTGAACGTGATCCACCAGCGCACGAGGCCGCGGTAGCGGTTGAAGAGCACCGTCACAAGCCGCTTGTAGAGCTCGATAAGGGTGCGGTTTCGCCAGGCGCCGTACTTCTTGACGAGGTGGATGGGGCAGTCGAAGTGCGTGATGGTCACGAGGGGCTCGATCCCGTGCTCGCGGCAGCAGCGGAACACGTCCTCGTAGAAAGCGAGCCCGGCCTCGTTGGGCTCCTCCTCGTCGCCATTGGGGAAGATGCGGCTCCAGGCGATGGAGAGGCGAAAGACCTTAAAGCCCATCTCCGCGAAGAGGGCTATGTCCTCGCGGTAGTGGTGGTAGAAGTCGATGCCCGTCTGGGCCGGGTAGTAGTACCCGGGCTCGAAGTCGAGCATGCGCCTCAGGCCGCGGCTTACGTCGTTGCGCTCCGGCCCGTGTGGGATGACGTCGACGTTGGCAAGGCCGCGGCCGCCCTCGTCATAACCTCCCTCGCATTGGTTGGCGGCGGTGGCTCCTCCCCAAAGGAACCCTTTTGGAAATGGCATGGTGCCTCCTTCTCTCTGGCGCCCCCATCTCTGCGGGGGACGCTTTATAACGTCCTTGCGGCCTCGCGCGCCTGGCCCGTGGCCCTTTCCCTGATGCGCGCGGGCCGCCTGTGAAGGGGTGACTAGCTGACGGCTTGTCCTGCGGCGGCGCGACGTGCCTCCCGGCCTCCAAGCAGGGAGGGGACCTGTGCCAGGCACACGCCGGCGAGGATGATGGCGACGCCCAGCCACTCGACGACGCCGAGCGGCTCGCCGAGGACGATCATGGCGATGAGCAGGCCGGCGGGGAGTTCCGCGGCGGCCATGACGGTGGACAGGCCCGCGGGCAGGTGCGGAGAGCCCATGCCGAAGAGCAGGACCGGGCAGAGCATGCCAAAGAAGCCGGCGATGACGGCAAAGGGCAGGATGCCCTGGGCGAGGACGCCCGAGACGACGTAGTCCGGACACACCGTGAGCGACATGACCACGGAGCCCGCGCATACGATGACGCCACGCTGCTCGGACGAGCAGGGGGCCTCGACCTTGCCGGAGAGGGTGACAAAGAGGGAGCAGGACACGGCCGCCCCCAGCGCGCAGAGCAGGGCCACGGGGTCGTACCCGGTGATGCCGGTCTTGTAGACGCCGCTGGCGAACACCGTTCCGAAGACGATGACCAGGGCGGAGACCACTTGGAGGAGCCTCGGCGGCCGGCGCGTCATGACGGTCTGCCACACGAGCCCCAGCCACGTGAACTGGAAGAGGAGCGTGAGTGCCACCGGGGCGGGCAGCACGCTCATGGCGTAGCAGTAGAGGATTGAGGTGAGGCAGGTGAGGGCTCCCAGGCCCATGAGCTTGAGGGCGAGCTTCCAGCCCACGCGCTGCCAGCGGTGCCCGAGTGCGTGCCCTGCGAGCGTGGCGAGGGCGAAGAAGAGGCAGCCGAACCACGCCTGGCTCGCCACCACCTGCGCTGAGGTGAAGCCCGCGGCGTAGGCGAGCTTGTAGGTCGTGGCCATCGCGCCGTAGCAGGCGCCGCCCGCAAAGACCTGGAGCGCCGCCTTGACCTGCCCCGCGCCCGCGGCTCCCGCCTCGGCGGTCTGTTGCTTGATTGTGTTTGTTTCTGCCATTAGGCTCCCTTCCGTCTGCTGTCTTGCAGATGCACGTCTCGTGCGTCTGTTCCCTGCAGTCGGAAGGTGGGCTCGTGCGGTCTTCTGGCGGTGCATGTGGTACCTGCTGCCAAGACGAAAAAAGCCACGCAACCGACTGCTCGGTTGCGTGGCAAAAAGGTGGCTAGCGCCCAGAAAAGTCCACGCGTTTTTAGACTGGGACAAAGTACTACAACAGGTGAGATTCCGTCAAGAAAAACCGAAGAAAAAAGTGAGCCTCTGCCCGCCGTACCTGTAGCGGTCGTTTCCCCGAACGGGGCGGTGCTGTTGGGGGCTGTCTCGATCTGTAACAGTAAGACCCGGTTTTGGTCCGTAGATGTTACAGATTTAGACGTTTTGTCGGGGCGGTTTCCGTTTGTCTTGATCTGTAACAGTTAGGGGTCAAAAGTGGGTCTAGATGTTACAGATTGAGATTGTTGAGGATGGGTGAGGGTAGCTAATTCGGACGGGGCTATTTTAGCTACCCTGCAAGTGGGGTAGCTAAAATAGCCCCGTCCCTTTTTAAACAATGGAAAATCGAGCGTGGCAAGCGGAGGTCTTCGGGGTATAAGACGGCTAATTGTATGCCGCCTATGAAAGGAACCCTCATGCCCAGCGTTGCCGTTCTCGCCGCCGATGGCTTTGAAACTATTGAATGCCTGACCATGGTCGATGTCATGCGTCGCGGCGGCGTGCGCGCCACGCTTGTCTCGATCATGCCCACGCGCGAGGTCGTAAGCTCGCTGCAGATCCCCGTGACCTGCGATGCGCTCTTTGATGAGATCAATTTTGACGAGTACGACTGCGTCGTGCTGCCCGGCGGCCTGCCCGGTGCCACCAACCTGCGCGCCGACCAGCGCGTCTGCGACGTAGTCTGCGATTTCGCCGCGACCAAGCACGTTGCCGCCATCTGCGCCGCCCCGTTTATCCTGGGCGAGCTCGACCTGCTCGAGGGACGCCACGCCACGTGCTTCCCCGGCTTTGAGAAGAGCTTCCCCGAGGGCGCCTATACCGGCGACAAGGTCACGCACGACGGCAACATCATCACCGCCAGCGGCATGGCCCAGTCGCTCCCCTTTGCGCTTGAGCTGCTGCGCACGCTCGCCGGCGACAAGGCCGTCGAGAAGGTCGCCGAGGGCATTCAGCTATGATTTTGGCTTCGCAATCACCGCGCCGCATCGAGTTGATGCGCGAGGCAGGCTATAACATTCGCGTGATTCCCGCAGATATCGACGAAACGCCTTTTGATGGCGAGGTCCCGCTTACGCTCGTTGAACGCTTAGCACGCGCCAAAGCCGCCGCCGTTGCCGCCGAGCATGCCGAGCCCAACGAACTGACCGTCGCGGCCGATACTATTGTCACCTTTGACGGCCATATTTTGGGCAAGCCGGCAGACGGGGACGAGGCACGCACCATGCTCCGCGAGCTTTCGGGCCGCACGCACCAGGTCGCAACCGGCGTCTGCATCGTTAAAGCCGGCGACGCTACAGCTCCGCATGCCGCCGAGAGCCTGTCGTTTGTCGATGTGACCGACGTGACGTTCTATGAGCTTACCGAAGAGCAGATCGAGCGCTATGTTGCCTCCGGCGAACCCATGGACAAGGCCGGGGCCTACGGCATCCAAGGCACAGGCGGCCGCATGCTTGTGCACGATATTTCGGGTGACTTCTACAACGTGGTGGGCTTGCCCATCGCTCGCGTCGCACGCGCGATTCAAAAACTCTCGTAATTGCATCTGGCGCTGGGTATCCCCCAGCGCCTACAATTTTGCCGTACCGTACGGATCCCGACCGGGCATAAGGCCCGGCGGAAAACCGATAGGAGAAAACATGGACACACTGCTCGAAGCCATCGATGTTTGCAATGTCGATGGCTTTTGCTTTGGCAACTATACGGACGAGGAAGCTGGCACCGGCTGCACCGTAATCGTGGCGCCCGAGGGTGCCACCGGTGGCGTTGACGTTCGCGGCGGTGCTCCCGCATCGCGCGAAACCGACTTGCTGCGACCAGAGAACACCGTCGACAAGGTCCACGCCGTCTGCCTTTCGGGCGGATCGGCCTTTGGCCTCGAGGCTGCAAGCGGCGTGGCCCGCGAACTCGAGAGCCGCGGCATTGGTCTGCCCGTCGGCCCCACGCAGGTGCCCATCGTGTGCTCCAGCTGTATCTTCGACCTTGCCTTTGGCGACCCCACCGTTCGCCCCGACATTGAGGCCGGCATCGCCGCCGTGCGCGAGGCGCTCGACCACACCCCCACCAAGCTCGAACAGGGCAACGTAGGCGCCGGCACGGGCGCTACCGTGGGTAAGCTCATGGGCCCTGCCACCTGCATGAAGGCCGGCCTTGGCGCTGCCGCCGTGGCGCTCGGCCCCATCAAGGTGGGCGCCGTGGTCTCGGTCAACGCCTGTGGCAACGTTGTCGACCCCTTCACCGGCGAGTGGGTCGCCGGTATGCGCGCCGCAGCCGATAGCGACCAGATCGTCGACATGGAACTCGCAGCCTTTGCCGCCGCCGGATCCATGCAGATGCCGCTCGACCGCACCAACACCACCATCAGCTGCATCGTCACCAACGTGGAACTCACTAAGGCACAAGCCACCAAGGTCTCTCAGATGGCCGCAGACGCCTACGCACACGCCATCCGTCCCACGCACACCACCAACGATGGCGACACCATCTACACCCTCGCCAGCGGCAAACTGGGTGCCCAGGCAAGCGCCGCCGTTCCCCTAGACCTGCTGGGCATGCTCGCCGTAAGGGCTTTGCAAACCGCCATCGTAAACGGAGCCAAAACCGCCAAAACCTCCCACGGCATCCCAGGTGCTGCGAAGTAATCTCACTCGACCGTCGGCCGGAGGCGGGCGGGCATTACGTTTGCTGCTCTACAGTCCTATGCAAGACGAAGGCCACATTAAGTGGCCTTCTTTGCATGCGGAGCTCGCGACAAACGTAATGCCCGCCCGCCTCCGGCCGACTTCCAACCTTTTTCTTTTCAGCCCAGGCCCCTGTGTACCGCGCGTCGAAGATCTTCAAATTCAAATCATCTGAAAATCGATACTTATAGCAGAGGCCCCTTGGCCTTTAGTTTGATACAAGTTCCGCACGAGCCGGAAAGCACTTAATGTGCTTTCCGTGCGAGCAGGACTGTTCGCAGTAGCAAACTAAAGGCCAAGGGGCCCAGTCAACCCAACAGTATCGATAACTCAGCAGTTAGTTGAATTTGAAGATCTTTGAGGCAAGACGGTATAGGCCGAGTGTGGTTTTGTCTCCGGCACGACCGCGGAGGTTAGTGAAGAAGCCGACCACACCGTAACGTGCACGACGATACATACGCTCGTCATAGGCCTTCAAATCATTCCACAGCGTCTTCAGACGCTCATCGGCACAATCCTCGTCGGAAAGCTTGGTGAGCACCGAGCAGATCGCCATCATCATGGTGAAGTAGCCCATCATGTACGAACGCAGACGCGACGACTCGACATCGCTGTACAGGTGGTACGACTCCATCATGATACGCGTAACACGGAACTGCTGGTCCAGACGCTTGACCATCGTGGCCTCGTTGACACTCTGGCCCTCGCGACCGATAAAGTAGCGATAGAGGTCGATGTCGGCGTAGTACATGGTCTTGCAACGCGGCAGCGGCACGTAGGCGTAGATGTTGTCCACATAGAACGTGTGCGGCGGCATGGGCAGGTTGGACTCGCGCAGCACATCCGTGCGATAGCACAGGCTGTGCATGAGCAGATTCTGGTCCAAACGGAAATGGCCGATCTGGTCCCAGGTAAAGATCTTTTTTCGAGGCAGGGCAAACTTGTAACCAATGGCCGTATGCGTACCCTCGTAAACCTTCTCGTACACGTAGTTCGAGATAAACAGGTCAACGCGCTGGTCGCGCTCTTCAAAGCCGCGCAGAATCGACAGCATGGTCGAAAGGGCAGCGCCGTCAAGCCAGTCGTCCGAGTCGACGACCTTGTAGTAGGTGCCCTGCGCCTCGCGCAGACCCGAAAGGACGGCAATACCGTGGCCGCCATTCTCCTGGTGCACCGCGCGGATGATTCCAGGATAACGGGCCTCCCACTCGTCGGCCTTGGCGGCCGTCTCGTCCTTGGAGCCGTCGTCCACCACGATAATCTCGATATCGGTGGCGTAATTGCTCCCCTCCAAGATGGAGGTGATGCAATGGTCCATGTCCTTGGCGGCGTTATACGAGGGAATACCGAATGTTATGACTTTATGCATGGCAGGCGATAATCTCATCCGAAAGATCGAGGGCAGAATTGGTCACGGCATCCATATCGTAGTAACGATACTCGGCCAGACGACCCACCGGGTGGAAGTTTGTCAGGTTCTGGACGCGCTCAAGATAGCGCTCATAGAGCTCACGGTTCTCGGGCTCAAGAATGGCGTAATACGGCGTCTCGCCCGAGCCGGGCGTATAGGCCTTGGAGTACTCCTTCATGATGGTGGTCTTGCCGGGCAGGACCTGACCAGTCATGTTCTTGAACTCGGTAATGCGGGTGTAGTCCTCGCTCGTGGTGTAGTTGACGGTGCCCACGGGCTGGAACTGATCAATATCGAGCGTCTCGAACTTCATGTCGAGCGTGCGGTACGGAAGAGCGCCCAGGTCGAGGTTGAACAGCTCATCGAGCGGACCGGTATAGACGATCTCGCCGCCGTAGACCTTGCCGTCGACCTTGACGGTTGTCTCGTCGATCTCGAAGAGATCGCGAGCATCCACGTCGCAGAACACATCAATCAGGTCGTGGTCGAGCATGTGCTCAAACAGCGCCGTGTAGCCATCCTGCGGCATACCCTGGAAGGGGGCCTGCGGGAAGTAGCGGTCATCGTCGCCCACAAAGACGGGAACGCGGCCGGTGATCGAGGGATCGATCTGGTCGGGCGTCTGGCCCCACTGCTTCATGGTGTAATGCAAAAAGACGTTCTCGTAGACGTAATCGGCGACCTCGGCCAAGTCGGGGTCGTTCTTCTTACGCAGCTCCATGATGGGCACTTTGACATCCTTGCCAAAGGTCTCCACGAGCTTCTGATACAGCTCCTCGCCGCGCTCATCACCAAAGGCGAGCTTGAGACTCGCATGGTTGAAGGGCACGGGCATAAGGGTACCGTTGATGTTGGCGAGCACCTTGTGCTGATAATCCGTCCACTTGGTAAAGCGCGACAGGAAATTATGCACGCGCTCGTTAAAGGTGTGATAGATATGCGGACCGTACTCGTGGATCAGGATTCCGGCCTCGTCAGTGCAGTCATAGGCATTGCCCGCAATGTGGCTACGGCGCTCCAAAACGGCAACACGATAGCCGATGGTCTCGGCAAGACGGCGGGCGCAAACGGCACCGGCATATCCAGCACCGACGACAATCATGTCGTACGCGCCGGCGTTAAAGCCTTCAGGCAGGCCTGAGGTAATCTGCATCGATACTCCTTGTCAAAAGCCACGGGCTCGTTAGCTGGGCTTTTCTCGAACATTCTTCGAGACATATTTATCAGAGCGATTATAGCGCTAATGCGTCCTATAATGAGCTTGCCACACAAGGAAAGCTCAAGCACCGCGGCGTACATTATTGAAAGGTAAACCCGCTAGCAGCGGGTTTATTCGTGAACAGCCGGGCGCCTGGAGCTTAGCGAAACGCTTGCAAGGAGTAACATGAGCGATTTCCTAAACCGTATGAAGTCTGCCGCCAAGGCCGACCTTAAGACCATCGTCCTGCCCGAGGGCGAGGATCCGCGCACCATCGTCGCGGCCAACAAGATCATCGAGGAAGGCCTGGCCAACATCGTCATCCTGGGCGATCCCAACGAGATCAACGTCCCCGGCGCCACCGTCATCGATCCGCGCAACGCCGAGAAGCACGAGGAGTACGCACAGAAGTTTGCCGAGCTCCGCGCCAAGAAGGGCGTCACCATCGAGCAGGCTCGCGCCCAGGTGATGGACGCCACCTACTTTGGCACCATGATGGTCAAGATGGGTGACGCCGACGGCCTGGTCTCCGGCGCCTGCCACTCCACCGCCGACACCCTGCGCCCCGCGCTGCAGATCCTTAAGACCGCCCCGGGCACCAAGCTGGTCTCGGCCTTCTTCGTGATGTGCACCGACACCCCGCAGTTCGGCACCGACGGTACGCTGATCTTCGCCGACTGCGGCCTCAACATCAACCCGTCCTCCGACGAGCTATCCGAGATCGCCATCGCCTCCGCTCACTCCTGGTCCACCTTTATGGGCAGCGTCGAGCCGCACGTGGCCATGCTCTCCTACTCCACCATGGGCTCCGCCGGCGGCGAGGTCGCCAAGAAGGTCCAGGAGGCCGTTAAGTTCTGCAAGGAGAAGGCTCCCGAGCTCGCCATCGATGGCGACCTGCAGCTCGACGCCGCCATCGTTCCCACCGTCGCCCAGCTCAAGGCCCCCGGCTCCTCCGTTGCCGGCAAGGCCAACGTGCTTGTGTTCCCCGATCTCGAGGCCGGCAACATCGGCTACAAGCTGGTCCAGCGCTTCGCCGGCGCCGACGCTTACGGCCCCATCCTGCAGGGCATCGCCAAGCCGGTTAACGACCTTTCGCGCGGCTGCTCTGCCGACGACATCGTGGGTGTCGTAGCCATCACCGCCGTCCAGGCTCAGATGGCTGAGTAGCGGACGCACTCGCCCGAAGGCCGTACGGGCTAACCCCTGAAAACGTCCTCGACCAATGAAACGCCCACGTTCTGCTCCTTCGGAGCTACGAACGGGGGCGTTGCTGGTGATGATCACTTTGGGACTGGAATTTCCGCCTGCTAGCAAAAAGGCCTCCTGAGTCGTTGCTCTGGAGGCCTTTCGCTTACTTGCAAATGCGCGCGTTAGTTGTTCTTGGTCAGACGCTCGACGTCGTGGGCGATCATGTATTCCTCGTCGGTGGGGATGACCATGACCGTGACGGCGGAACCGGCGGCGCTGATGACCTGCGGGCCGTTACCCACGGCCTCGCGGTTCTTGTTGTTGTCGATGCGCACGCCCAGCCACTCAAAGCAGTCGCAGAAGGCCTTGCGGATCGACCAGTCGTTCTCGCCAATGCCGGCGGTAAAGGTAATGGTGTCCACGCCCGCCATGGAAGCGATCATGGAGCCGGCCTGCTGCATGGCCTTGTAGGCGAACATATCGAAGGCGAGCAGGCAGCGCTCGTCGCCCTCGGAGGCGCGCGTACGGATGTCACGGGCGTCGTTGGAGATGCCCGAGATGGCACGCAGACCAGACTGCTTGTTCATCATGTCATCGACTTCCTGGTAGCTGTAGCCGCCCTCGCGCTGCAGGTAGCACACGGTAGCCGGGTCAATGGAACCACAACGGGTGCCCATCATCAGGCCGTCGAGCGGCGTGAGGCCCATCGTGGTATCGCGGCATACACCGTCCTCGATGGCGGCAAGCGAGGCGCCGTTGCCCAAATGGCACGAGAGCAGGCGGTGGCAGCGCGAGCCCAGGATCTCCTTGGCCATCATCCACTCATAGCGGTGGCTCGTGCCGTGGGCACCGTACTTGCGCACGTGGTACTTGTCGCACACGTCCTTGGGCAGCGCGTAGGTGTAGGCGACCTCGGGCATGGTCATGTGGAACGAGGTATCGAAGACGGCCACGTTGGGCAGCTCCGGATACTTCTCGCGGCAATACTCAATCGCCGCGGCCTCGCCGTAGTTGTGCAGCGGGGCGAGCGGGGCAACCTCGAGGATCTTAGCCATGACCTCATCGTCGACGACCGCGGAATCATCGAAGTGCCAGCCACCCTGAACGATACGGTGGCCGATGCCATCGATCGTAAAGTCGGTCTTCTCGAGCTCCTCGAGCACGCGCGCAATGGCGCAGCGATGATCGGGAAAAGGAATCTCCTCGGTCTGCTTGGCACCACCGTTCTCGGAGTGGCCAAAGATGCCCATGTCCGAGCCGATACGCTCGCAGTTGCCCTTGGCGAAAACCTCGCGGGTATCGGTATCCAAAAGCTGATATTTAAGGCTCGAGCTGCCGGCGTTGACAACAAGTACGTTCATGAGACTCCTTTGCAGTGCGATACGGTCGGCGCAGACCCCTTAAGGCGGCCGCATGTTAATAAGAAGTTATCACAACTTGATAAATAGCTATCAGGCATATCGCTCAACGAGACGAAAGAGGGGCTGAACGGCGCTCGGTCGTCCAGCCCCTCCCCTCTTGCAATTACTTGCCGTTGACGATGCGCTCGACGTCGGAAGCGATCATGAACTCCTCGTCCGTGGGGATGACGAAAATCTTGACCTTGGAATCCTTGGCAGACAGGCACCAAGCGCCGTCACCACGCAGGGCGTTGCGGGCATGATCCATCTTGACGCCCATAAAGGCCAGGCGGTCGGCAACGCCGGCGCGGACGGCCGGAGCGTGCTCGCCGATGCCGGCGGTAAAGACCAGGGTGTCCATACCGCACATAGAAGTGGCCATCTCGGCAGCCTTGGCGGCAATCTTGTAGACGAACATATCGAAGGCGAGCTGAGCCTCGGGGTCGCCAGCGGCAGCGAGCTCCTCGACATTGCGGCAGTCGTTGGTCTTGCCACCGGTCACAGCCAAAAGGCCGGACTTCTTGTTCATCATCTCGTCAACCTCGTCGAAGGTGTAGCCGCCCTCGCGCTGCAGGTAGCACACGGTAGCCGGGTCGATGGAGCCACAGCGGGTGCCCATCATGACGCCGTCAAGCGGGGTGAGACCCATGGTGGTGTCCATGCACTTGCCGTCCTCGATGGCGCACAGGGAGGCACCGGAACCGATGTGGCACACGACGACCTTGCGGGCCCCGCCGTTGGTCATCTCGGCGACCTTCTTGGAGATGTAGCGGTAGCTGGTGCCGTGGGCGCCGTACTTACGAATGTGCAGCTTGTCGCAAACATCCTTGGGCAGAGCGTAAGTCTTGGCGACCTCGGGCATGTTGAAGTGGAAAGCGGTGTCATAGACCGTGACGTTGGGCAGGTCGGGATACTGCTCCAGGCAGTACTCGATAACGTTGGCCTCGGGGTTATTGTGCAGCGGGGCGAGCGGAGCAACCTCGCGGATCTTGGCGAGGACGTCCTCGTCGACGAGGGAGGAATCACCGAAGTACCAACCGCCCTGAACGATACGGTGGCCGATACCCTCGATCTTGACGCCGTTGGCCTCGAGGTCCTTCAGAACGACCTCGATGGCGACCTTGTGGTCGGGGAACTCGATGTTCTCGGTCACCTTCTTGGAACCGTTGGCAGCGTGGGTGAAGGTACCGCCGGTAAAGCAGACGCGCTCGCAGGAGCCCTTTGCGGACACCTTGTGGGACTTGGTATCGATGACCTGATACTTAAGGGTCGAAGATCCTGCGTTGACGACCAGAACGTTCATGTGTCTCCCTACTAACAGGCGGTGTGGCGCCGCCAGGTTACATACGCTTCAATAATAAACCCAAACGCCCTCGCGCTCGGGTTTATTGCGTTGATATATAAGTTATCGGTGCTTGAGCTTCCGTTTCATTGCAAGGAAGAAGCGCCCTCAGATGAGGTTCTCGCCCAGGTTTTTGCCGCCGAGGACGTGCATGTGGAAGTGCATGACGGTCTGGCCGGCGTTGACGCCCTTGTTGGAGATGACGCGGAAACCGTCCTCCAGACCCTTGGCCTTGGCGACCTCCTGGATGGCGTGAGCTATGGCGCCCATGGTCTCGGCGGGTACGTTGTCGGCGATGTCGCTGTAGTGCTTCTTAGGGATCACGAGCGTGTGGACCGGCGCCTGCGGGTTGAGGTCGTCGAAGGCGATGACCTGGTCGTCCTCATAGACAACGGTCGAGGGGATCTCGTGGTTGGCAATTTTACAGAAGATGCAATCGCACATAGCTGGTTCCTTTCTTACAGACCAAGGTAATTATATTTGGTCGAGATGCTTAGAACGAAAGGTTATCATCGGTGTTGGCGGCCTCGCCGTCGGCGAGCACATCGTTGCCGTCGACGTCCTTAAGGAGCACCGAGACCTTCTGCTCGGCATCGGACAGGCGGGTGCGCAGGCTTTTGAGGAGCTCGACGCCGCGGGTGTAGCTCTCGAGCGACTCCTCAAGCTCCATATCGCCCGACTCCAGGCTGCGGATGATGAGCTCCAGCTCCTGCGAGGCCTGCTTGTACGTAAGCTGCTCGACCGGGGTCTTCTCTGCCATATCTGTTTCCTTTCCTAAGGGTCTATCACTGCGAAACGCGGTCTACTCGACCGTATCGACCGTTGCTGCCACGTTGCCGTCTGCCATGCGCACGCGAATGGCGTCGCCAGGCTTAAAGGTCTTGGCACTCGTAGCCACACCATCATCGCTGTACGCGATGGAATAGCCGCGAGCAAGCACTTTGAGCGGCGACAGGGCATCGAGCGACGCTGCCGCACGGCTCAGGTCGGACGCTGGCTTGCTGAGCATCGTGCGCCCTTGATGCTCTAGGCGGGAACTCGCAAGCGTGAGCGCATGGCGCTTACCATCGAGCCCCGAGGTGCTTGTAATCAGACGCTCGGGCAAGCGCTCAAAGTTGGAGCGGAATGTCCCGACCGAGCGTACTATGGCGCCCGACAGGCGATCGGCAGTCAGCGCAAGCTCCGATTCGCGACGCTCGACCATAAATGTGGGGTCGTTGAGGCACGGGCGACACGCAGCGGCATCGAGCGCATCACCCAAGCGAGCCGTATAGGTATCCCAGGCACGGCGACCGCGCTGATCGAGCATCTCCAGGTCGACCTGGGCCGACCCAATCATCGATGCCATCGCGGCACCCAGACGCTGATGGCGCGCCTCGAGCACATCGGCCAACTCCGTCATAGCCGGCGCCACCGATTCTGCCGCCGCCGTGGGCGTGGAGGCGCGTCGGTCGCTCACCATGTCGCAAATCGAGGTATCGGGCTCATGGCCAATGCCGGTCACCACGGGCACAGGACAAGCCGCCACCGCGCGGGCAAGCTCCTCGTCATTAAAGGTCATGAGGTCCTCAAAGGAGCCGCCGCCGCGCACCAGCAAAATACAGTCGGGCGCCGGCGTAATGGAAGCGGCGCGGCGCAAGCCATCAATGAGCTCGGCCGGCGCACCCTCGCCTTGAACCTTGGCGCCCACGCAGACAAGCTCGACGAGCGGGTTGCGACGGCGCAGCGTACGCTTGACGTCGTCGATTACCGCACCGGAAAGCGAGGTGACGACCGCCACGCGTGAGCAAAACACCGGGATGCGGCGTTTGCGGGACTCGTCCATCAGTCCCTCGCGGCGTAGCTTTTCGGCCAACTGCGCCACCTGTTGACGCAGCAGACCCTCCCCCGCCAGCGAAAACGAGCGAGCGACAAAGCTCATGCGGCCCGTGGCCTTATAGAGATTGAAGCTGCCCTTAAAGCTCACCTGCATGCCGTCACGCAGATCGAAGGTACGCTTGAGATAGGCGCCCTTCCAGATGATGCAGTCGACGGCGGCCGAGTCGTCTTTAATCTGGAAGTAGCAGTGGCCGCTTCGGGCATTGGGACCACGGAAACCCGTGACCTCGCCCAGGACACTCAGCTGCGGAATGGCATCGAGCGCACCGGCGGCGATCTCTACCGCCTGGCTCACGCTGAGCTCCTTACGCTCCTGCTCGTCCGAACCGTCGAACTCGGCGGAAACGGCATTGCCGGCTAGATTCCAGCCTGCCACGCAGCCTCCTTTCGTCATCGTGCACAAGGGCTTCGGCCCTGCGCAAATTCAAGTCCAACACATAGTACAGCGCCGCGAGGACACGAATCCCCGCGGCGCCCAGCGACCCAATTTGTTATCGGTTGGAGTTTCTGTTGTATCGAGCCATAAGATAGAGCAGCTGAATAATCGAGGTGAGCGCCGCAGCCACATAGGTAAGCGCGGCGGCCGTCAGCACCTTCTTGGCACCGTTGACCTGCTGGGAGCTCATACCCGACTGCTCAATATACGCCACGGCGCGCCGACTAGCATCAATCTCGACCGGTAGCGTAACCAGTTGGAACAGCACGCTAAACGAGAAGAAGATCAGTGCGAGGGTCGTGAGTCCCGCGATGTTCATAAACAGGCCCATGAGCAGCACGATGGTCCAAGTGTTCTGGGTAAAGTTGACGACCGGCACAAGGGCGGTGCGTACCTTCATCATGGCATAGCCGCTTTGACGCTGCGCGGCATGGCCTGCCTCGTGACAAGCGACAGCAACGCTTGCGACCGAGCCGCCCGAACGGTTGGAATCCGACAGATACAGGTTATTGTCCTGCGGGTTGTAATGGTCGGTGAGCTCACCGGCGACGCCCTTGATACCCACGGCGTTGCAACCGTTGGCGTCGAGCATGCGGCGAGCGACCGTGGCACCCGTGTCGCCGTCCGAGCGAACCTTGGACCACGTCTTGTACGTCGAATTGATATAGCTCTGCGCAGCAAGGCCAAGCACCGTGCAGACAAGAACAACCAGCAGGTACAGCGGGTCGATGCCAAAGCCATATCCATAGTAATAGGGCATGCGAATTCCTCCAAATCGAGTTACACGTTGGAGGCATTCTACCCACTCAGCAGACTAGGCTTCCCTATAACAACTCAATCTTTCCGTCCTTCACGGTGAGCCCCATATTGCCGGAAAGCAGATCGTCCAGGCGCGAACCCACAAGCTCAAAACGCCAGCCTTCGCGCAGGGGGCTTTGCTCTGGATGCTCGATGTAATCGGCCAGGTCATCGCGCGAGGCAATGACCGAGGTCGCCACCCCCGAGCGCTCGGCAACCAGGCGGATGAGCGCATACATCAGGTCCGTCACGCTCTCCAGCTCCGGCGAGATCTGACGGTGTCCGCGCACCATGAGCGGCAGGCGATCGTGCGGGCAGCTCGCGCCGCGCTTGATGGCCATGAGCGCACCGTCCACGTCGCGCTCCCCCAGCTGGTCGGTACCGCGAATGCTACGGAACTCCTCAACGCGGACGGGATTGCGCTTAACGAGCGCAAGCAGCGTGTCGTCGGACATGACCCACTTGCGCGGGATGTTACGGCGCTCGGCGCGGTCCTCGCGCCAGGCGGCGAGCTCGCGCGCGATACCCAGCTGGTGACGGCTGCACGAATTGATGCGCTTGACCTTGCGGAACGCCTCGTGGCGATCGGCGCGATAGTGCGACTCGTCAGCCAGCGGGCGCAACTCGTCGAGTACCCAGTCCACGCGGCCCAGCTCGCGCAGACGGCTCATCATCTCGGTATAGGCGACGATCAGGTACTTGACGTCATCGATCGCGTACTCAATCTGCTTATCGGTCAGCGGGCGACGCGACCAGTCGGTCAGCGACTCAGTCTTGGGCAGCGAGACGCCGCAAAACGTCTGCACGAGCGCGCCGTAGGAAATCTGCTGGCGCTCGCCTAAAAAGGCGGCGGCCACCTGCGTGTCAAAAATCGGACGCGGCAACACGCCTACGGTATGAAGCATAACTTCCATGTCCTGCGAGCAAGCATGGAACACCTTGGTCACGCTCTCGTCGGCCATGAGTTCGGCCAAGGGAGACAGGTCGTCGATCACCAGCGGATCAACCGCGACGCTCTCGGCAGGAGTGGCAATCTGGACCAGGCACAGGCGCGGATGGAACGTGCGCTCGCGCAAAAACTCGGTATCGACGGCAATCGCGTCAAACTCACGGGCGCGCTGACAAAAGTCGAGTAGAGCCTGATGTGTGGAAATGTACATATCAACCCATCGAATAAGGTTAGGCCCGAAAAACACGGGTAGGATATCGGCATTGCCTTACAACTATACTCGGTTAGTCACAGAACGGGAACGTAAGTATGCGCTGCCTTATCATCCACAACCCGGCATCGGGCCCCAGCTCAGATGAAATCTACGCATTCACGCACGCCCTCGCGCAGGGCGGCGACGAGGTCGTGATGCGTTTTATCGGCGATGGCATGGAACCCGAAGACGCCGTGGCAGACGTGCGCGAGTTTGATCGCGTGGTGATTTCGGGCGGCGACGGCACCGTCTCCAACGTACTCGACCAAATGCGCGGATGCGGCGTCCCCACGCTCGTCTTCCCCTCCGGCACAGCCTGCCTGTTCTTTAACAACATCGGTAATGCCCCCGAGGCAGCGGCACTTGCCAAGGCCTGCCGTGCCGGTCGCACGGTCAAAGTGGACATGGGCGAGCTCTTTTGGCTCGACGAGAACGGCAACGAAAAGCGCCACTGCTTTATCATCATCGCCGGCTCGGGCTTCGACGCCGAGATCATGATGAAGGCCGCCCCTACCAAAAACGACATCGGCGAGTTCGCCTACTTCCTCTCCGCGCTCGCCACGCCCAACCACACGGTGGCGCACTTTACCATCGAGCATGACGGCATTGTCGAGGAGCTCGATGGCATCTGCTGCATGGCCGGCAACACCTCGGTCATCCAAAACGACATCAACCTGTTCCCCAACTGCCGCATGAACGACGGCATGGTCGACATTGCGGTCATCGAACCCGTGCGCACCGTGCAGCTGCTGCCTACCGTGATCACCGCTGCGCTTGACCCCGCCGGCAAGGTACTCGGGCGCCCACAGTTCAAGATCATCCAGACCAAGGAAGCCAAGATCACCTGCACCCCGTCACTGGGCATGCAGTTCGATGGCGAGATTATCTCCAGCAATTCGGGCGTCTTTGGAGCCCGCGCGCTTCCGCAATGCCTCGACCTCATCGTCGACGAATTCTCCCCGCTCGGAAAATAGGAGGACCCTATGAACGACAATCCCCTGATCGGCTTTATTGTCATCGTCTTGGCCATGCTCGTCGGTTACGCCATCAACGTGATTCACCGCCGAAAGAAGTAAATCCACATTGGTATGATATTCATCCAGTTATCGACTCTCCCGCTGTTTATGCAAATCCTAAACAGCGGGAGAGTTTTCTTTTTGACCGCCGTCTAATGCTTTATTCAGCTACAGTAAATGCAGGGTGCCTTTATTTAACTAAAGCCATAAAATGAGTATTATTATCCGTTCATCGTATATTTCTTCACGCTCATCGAGCAAAGGCTGTTGTCGAGTGAATACTCTTTACACTTCCTTTAGGCTAGTAGATGTATTTATTAGCTGAAACTCCGTACGGTTTCGCGGGGTTTCAACAGTTGGGAGGGATTATGAGGTTTACTCATCCTGTCAACACGCTCAAGAAGCTCGGCTGCGGCCTTGCGTTTGGAGCAGCGGCTATCATGGCCATGCCGACTTCGGCACTCGCCTGCACCCAGATCTACATGGGCAGCAAGCTCACGGCAGACGGCAACACGTACTACGGCCGTTCCGAGGACTTCGGTCCGCGCTACATCAAGCACTTTGGCATTGAGCCCGCACACAAGGACGGCAACGAGTACACCTCGGTCGAGTCCGGTTTTGAGTACAAGTCCAAGGGCGCAACCTACCGCTACACCTTCGTTCGCGACAACCCCTCGCAGTGGGAAGATCGCTACGACGCATATTCCGAGGCAGGCATCAACGAGAAGGGTGTCTCCTGCTCTGCCACGTTGAGCACCTCCTATAACGAGAAGGCCGAAGAGGCCGACCCCATCACCGAGGAGACTGGCATTGGCGAATACAACTACGCCAGCGTCATTCTGGGCGAGAGTGCCACGGCCCGCGAGGGTGTCGAGCTCCTCGGCAGCCTGATTGACGAGCAGGGCGTCTGCTCCAACGACCAGATCATCATTGCCGACAACAACGAGACCTGGTTGTTTGCAGCGCTTTCCGGCCATCAGTGGATCGCCATGAGGCTCACTGACGATATCGCCTCGCTCAACCCCAACATCGGCAACCTCACCTATGACGTCGACCTCGACGACACCGAGAACTGCCTCCACTCCGAGGGCATCGAGTCTATGCCTAAGGAGAAGGGCTTTGCCGAGTACACCGACGGCAAGTTCGACGTCGCCAAGACCTACGGCGAGGAGATTGGCGAGGCCGGCATGCACCAGTGGTCGCGCTATATCCAGGGCCGCGATTACTTCATGGCTCCGCTTGCTGAGGGCACCGACTACAAGATCGTCAAGGACGAGCGCGAAGACGCTCGCGCGACGACCGGCGCCCTGGTCCACGAAATGCAGCCGCTGTTCTTTACGCCCGGCAAGTCCGACTGGAACACCTTTGAGATGATTCGTTCCTTCGCCGCTCGCGGCGAGAATGTCGCCGGCCTCAACGCCAACACCGACGGCGCGTATGCCATCGGCTCCAACCGCAACACCGAAATCCACACCTTCCAGATCCGTCACGGCATGGACCCCGAGATCGCGACCATCCAGTGGGAAATGCTCTCCAACGCCGAGTTCTCCGTCGCTATCCCCCTCTATTCCGCACTGCTCACCGAGGTCAGCCCCTACTTCAGCGATCAGGATGTCTCCTTCGATCACTGCGAAGAGGAAGACGTCGTGAACAACGAGGAGCCCGAGAACTCCATCAACTACGTCCTCATGGACATCAACACGCTCGCCTATGAGAACCGCGACCACTGCGCCACCGGCGTCCGCGCCTATCTCGACGCCCTGCAGAAGGAGCTCATCGAGCAGAACCTGACCGTCGACGAGGCCATGCAGGCCGAAGAAGGCACCGAAGCCCGCACCGCCCTGGCCAACAAGGCCGGCAAGGCTGCAACCAAGAACACCTATGTTAAGTGCAAGGCCATGCTCGAGGAGATGCGCGACTACCTCCAGGAGGGCGATTTCTCCGAGGAGTTCGTCCCGAGTGACTACGATGCTGACAACGACTGCCTGGTCGAGTCCATCACCTACGCCGACGAGGCCCTTTCCGATGAGGACGTGGCCGAGCCCGAGGCCGAAGAGGAAGAGGTCACCGAGGAGAAGTCCGAGGGCAACAACATGGCCGCCATGGCCGTTGGCGCCGTCGTCATCATCGGTGTCTGCGCCTACGTGATCTATCGTCGCAAGAAGGCCTAAGGCCCTCATGTCTTAGCTGAGCGGGCGAGGCAGCAATGGCAGCCTCGCCCGCTTAGCCCGCTCTTTTGACCGACGGGAAACCCGCCTGAAATCTTTTCAAAAAAGATTTCCTCGCATACACTTCGCTGTGCTATAGTGCAGCGCAACAGCAACTAGGTGCGACCGCGCCACGGCATCACGAAAGGAGCCACCAACATGAAGAACACGATGACGTCTCTCAACAACTGGTGGTGGCGTGATGCGAATACGATCGGTCGACAGTGAGTCCCTCACGCCTGTTTTTGCGCTCTAGGTGATTGGAAGGCCTCCGGTTTCGACCGGGGGCTTTTTTCTATCTCGAGCCCGATCGCATTCGCATCACGCGCCTCCGCTTTTCTCTTGCACTCCCATTCCGAAAGGATTTTCACCATGTCTCAGAACACCGCCGCCCAGCCCCGCACCGTCCAGACCGCCGACCGCGGCAAACTCGATGTCCGCGCCCTCGTCCTGCTCGCCATCCTGCTCGCCGCCGGCTTCATCCTCAACTTTACCGTCGGCAAGGCAATCTCGGGCATCTCGGGCGGCATGATCAGCCCCGAGTTCATCATCTCGGCCTTCTGCCTCACCATCCTGGTCGTTCGCCCCAACATCGGTCAGGCGCTCGTCATTGGCCTCATCTCGGCTGCCGTGATCCAGATCACCACCACCTCGCCGTTCGTCGATTTTGCCGCCGAGGGCATCGCCGCCATGCTCATGGCCGTCATCGTCAATGCCGCCGGCAAGAACGGTCAGGTCAAGCCCGCCATCGCCATTGTCGCGACGTTCGTGACCACCTTTGTCTCGGGCGTCATCTTCATGGTCATCAAGATGGCCATGCTCGGCGTGGTGGGCGAGCTCGCCGCCGCCATGCTGCCCGTCGTCGCCATGACCGCCGTCTTTAACGCCATTCTGGTCGGCGCCCTCTACTTGCCCATCCAGAAGACCCTGAAGCTCAACTAACCCGTTCGGCTTTATGAGCCACCCCATCTTGGCGTTCATTCGTCGCTCGCGTACCCAAGTACGCTTCGCTCCTCTTTCGCGCCAACCTGGAGCCCCTCGTAAAGCCGTCTCCGTGCTTCGCCACCAAAGACTGTCCCAAACAACTAGCTCTTGGGGACGTTCTTAAACGACTAGTCATTAAAGAACGTCCCCAATGACTATGAAAGGTATCCATGGAAACGATCATCAACGTCGACGATGTCTCGTTCTCCTATGGCACGCAGACCGAGCAGGCGCTTAGCCACATCTCGCTCAGCGTGAACAAGGGAGATTTCATCGGCATCATCGGGCCCTCGGGCGCCGGCAAGTCCACGCTTTCCGCCTGCCTGTCGGGCGCCGTGCCCCACCACTACACCGGCACGTTCTTTGGGTCCGTCATGGTTGACGGCCACGACACCTGCGAAGCCTCGCTCACCGACGTGTCGCAAATCGTCGGCAGCGTGCTGCAGGATATCGACACGCAGATGGTCGCCTCGGTCGTCGAGGACGAGATGCTCTTTGGCCTCGAGAACTTTGGCATTCCCCACGACCAGATCGAGCAGCGCGTGAGCGAAACGCTCGAGACCGTCGGCATCAGCGACCTGCGCGACCGCGAGATCGCCACCCTCTCGGGCGGACAGAAGCAAAAGGTAGCCATCGCAGCCATCCTCGCCATGCGTCCGCGCGTCTTGGTTCTCGACGAGCCCACCGCGGCACTCGACCCCGCCAGCTCCACGTTGGTCTTCGAGACGCTGCGTGAGGCAAACCGCGCACTTGGAATCACCATCGTCGTCGTTGAGCAAAAGGTCGCCCTGCTCTCGGAGTACTGCAACCGCGTGCTCGTGCTCAACCATGGCGAAATCGCGCTGCAGGGCGAACCACACGAGGTCTTCGCGCATACCGACGAGCTCCGTGCCATCGGCGTCGACTGCCCTCGCGTCACGCGTATCTTCAATAGCCTCGAGGCCGATGGCCTGGTAAGCGGTACCCCTTGCTTGGATGTCGATGAGGCCGAGCTCCTGATTTCGGGCATCGTCGACCCCGCACGCGCGGCCAGCGAAGCCCAGGCGCCCGCCGGCTCCCCGCATGCACCGTCGTTGCGCCCTCATGCCAAGGACGCCGAGCCCGTCCTCACCTTCGATCACGTTGAGTTTGCCTATCCCAATGGCGGCGCCGCCGTACACGACCTTAACCTGACCCTCTATCCCGGCGAGCTCGTGGGCATCGTCGGCCAAAACGGTGCCGGCAAGACCACGCTCACCAAGCTGCTCACGGGCCTGCTTAAGCCCGCCTCGGGCAGCGTGCGCGTTACGGGGCTGGATACCGCAGCCGTTCCTACGAGCCGCATCGCCCGCGAAGTCGCAACCCTCTTCCAAAACCCCGACCGCCAGATCTGCAAGGATACCGTACTCGACGAGGTCGCTTTTGGCCTGGAGCTTGCCGGCATCGACCGTGCCGAGGCTCTGCGCCGTGCTCAACTTGTTATCGACCGCTTTGGCCTGCCTGCCGATGAGGCACCTTTCTCACTTTCGCGCGGCCAGCGACAAATGGTGGCGCTTGCCTCCGTCGTAGTGGTTGAGCCCAAGATCGTCGTGCTCGACGAGCCCACGAGCGGCCTTGATTACCGCGAGTGCATGACCGTCATGGAAACGGTGCGCACCATGGCCGAGCGCGGCTGCGCCGTTATCATGGTCTGCCACGATATGGAAGTTGTTTCCGACTTTGCCGAGCGTATCGTAGTAATGGCCGACGGTCGCATCCTCGACCGCGGCCGCACGCACGAGCTATTCTCGAACATCGATCTCATGCGGCGTGCCTACGTGGAGCCTCCCCAGGTTATTGAACTCTCGCGCCGTCTGGCATCTTCCGTCTCGCCCGCTTTTGCGCAGGTGAGCGAGGTCACCGATGTCGTTCGCATTACCAAGGAGATGGTCCGCCGTGGTTAACGTCATCGACTACATGCCGGGCGATACGCTGCTGCATCGCCTGAACCCCGTCGTCAAACTGGGCCTCGCCGCCGCCATCATCGTCGGCATCTTCTTGTCCGACACCTACGTGGCGCTGCTGGGCTTTTTGGCACTCACCCTTGCGCTGGGCGCCTATGCCGGTGTCGTCGACCGTCTGTTCTCGCTGCTCAAGTTGCTGATTCCGCTCGCGCTTATCATGCTGGTGCTCCAGCTGGCCTTTATGCGCGATGGCAACGTTGTGTGGGGCTTTATCACCGACACGGGCCTCATCACAGGATCGAAGGCCTGTCTGCGCCTGCTGGGTGTGGCGTTACCGCTCATCCTCATGCTCATGGTGACCAAGCTCAACGACCTTGCCAACGCCTGCGTCGAGGTGCTGCACGTACCGTATCGCTATGCCTTCACCTTTACCACGGCGCTGCGCTTTGTGCCGGTGTTTGGTCAGGAGATGAACGCCATCATGGAAGCGCAGACCGCGCGCGGCGTCGAGTACGACACCAAGAACCCTATCAAGAAGCTTAAGCTCATGTTGCCACTGTGTGTGCCGCTGCTCATCTCGAGCGTGGCCAAGACCGATGCCACGGCCTTGGCGGCAGAACAGCGCGGCTTCTATCTGCGTACACGCGCCAGCTCGTACAAGCGCTACCCCATCAAGGGCCTGGACATCGCCGTGCTCATCGTCAGCATCGCCCTCATCGCCATCGGCTTCCTGTTCTAGTTCGCCACCGGCAGCAACCGCCCAACGCAAAAGGCCTCGGCTCGCACCAAACGAGCCGAGGCCTTTACTGTTTCACCAGATAAAAGCTACCAAAATTAACCTGCCCCTTTTTTGGCAGGTCGGAAGCTAGAGGCGGTAGGGAGCGCCGCTGCGGATGATGGATTCGCGCACCAGGACATCCATGGCATCGAGGGTGATCTCGGGCATCTCTCGATACTTCTGCAGCACCGATAGCTCGGTGCAGGCCAGAATGACACGGTCGCAGCCGCTACGGGCGAACTCCCACATCACGCGGTCGAACTTATCCATATCGGGCTCACGTCCGGCCTTCACATCATCGTAGATAAGCGACATCACATCGTTCTGACGTTTCTCGCTGGGATAGACGACCTCAACACCCGCAGCCTCGCATTCGCGGCCGTAGACGCCCGCGCCCACGGTTCCGTCGGTGCCCATAATGCCAATCTTGTGCACCGGCTCGGCCGGCATACTCAGGTTGGGGTCGAACTCGCACTCCCCCATCACCGCACCCGCAAGGGCATAGCGCACCGACTCACGCGGCATGTGGATAATCGGCACCTTCGTAAACGACTGGATCTGGTCGTAGAAGTAGTGCGACGTGTTGCAGGGAATGGCAATGTGCGCACAGCCCAGCGACTCGAGTGCCTGGGCACACTCTTTCATGGTCGCCAGCAGCTTGGCATGCTCGCCGGTCTTAATGGCAAGCGTGCGGTCGGGCATGGTCGACTTGGAGAGCACCACCATGTCGATATGTTCCTGATCGCAGGCAGCAGCCGTATGGCGCACCACCTGGTCGTAGTAATACGACGTGGCCTCGGCGCCCATGCCGCCGATAACTCCCAGCTTTTCCATCGCCGCCTCCTTGGTGACGCTTGCGCAATTGCGCGTATCATACCCGCGCCCGCCCGATGTAAACCGGACGGGCGCCGCACTCATCTACTTGTAATACGTCTTGAACAGCTTAAAGTGGCGCAGCTTGGTGTGCCACATGCGCAGCCAGCGGTTAAAGACAAAGTCGCCCTTCATAAACGAAGGGTCGGCGCCCTTGCCTTCCTTGTCCAGGCGATGCACCTTCGCGCGCAACTCGGGATCCTTGACGTACTTGTCGACGACGCCCATGGGAACGACCATCCACAGGGCCTCGTCCTGCGCCGTCACAAACTCCGGCTCAAACGGGCGGTTGAACACATACTCGTCCACCACATACTTGGCAACGTTAAAGCCGCTGTTGGTGACGTAGTAGTTGCTGCGACCCTGGCGCGTGTTGAAATCGAAGAACTTAAACGAGCCGTCGCGCTCGTCGTACTTAACGTCAAAGTTGGAATAGCCCACAAAGTGAAGGTCCTCGAGCAACTTGCGCACGCCATCCATAAGCTCGTCATTGGGCTCGGTGATGATGCAGGCGTGGTTGCCGACACCGTGAGGCTGATGCTCCTCGAGCAGCACGTGACCCAGGCACATCATACGCACCTTGCCGTTACGGTCGGAATAACTGGTGAGCACGCGCATGTACTCGTCGTTGCCGGGCACGCGATCCTGCAAGATCAGGTCGTCGGTGTAGCCGCTGGCATACGAGTCGCGAATGACCTGTTCCAGCTCGGCACGGTCGGCAATCTCATAGGCCTTTTTCTGGCCCTCGAACTCGTGCTGCCACCACATGATGCCGTCAGAAGGCTTCAGAATCATCGGGTAGGGAAAATCGATCTGGTCGAGCACTTCGGCAGGTGCCTCGCCTTTGGCATTCAGCATCGCCATGGTGAAGGTAAAGGTATGCGGATAGGGCACGCCATGCTTCTCGCACAGCTCGTAGAAGATCTCCTTCTTCTGACACTGCTCAAGCATGCTATAGGGAGCGTAAGGCGCGACGATGTTATCCGCCAACTCATGGGCATCCTTGGCCTGAGCCACGAGGGCAACATAGTTATCGCCACAGCCCACAAGGACAATCGTCTTATCGGCATGCGCTTGGGCAATGCCGTTGACGGTCCTGAGCATCACGGGCATGGTATCGATATCCACGTTAGGCGTGTAGTCGATAATCTGGCTGCGGTACGCGGGACCCGTCTGGTACTTGCCAAAGACCAGGCTCTTGACCTGGTACTCCTCGTAGAAGGCGCGCGCCACCGAATAGGCGTTGATGTCGCCACCGAGCAGCACGGGAATGAACTCGCGCTCTGTAAACTGCAATGCCATGGAAACTTCCTATCATGAACTGCCCACACAACGGGCGGTCTTTGCGCAACTGATTTATTCTAGCGTGCCGAGCCGCCGGTGCCCAAAGCTCCACCGTATCTATGGCAATCGACGTGATCGTCCAGCATAAAAGCCGCACTCACCGCAATGGGACCTTGTAGTTGCAAAACCCCACATGAGGCGACTTTTGATAAACAAAAACCCTCTCGACAGGGTTCCGTAACGTTAAAGTTGAACTCTATGGTTTCTCAACAATTCACCATTCCCGCAGGTCAAGGCCAAAGCCTCAAGTTCAACTTGACCCTTTAGAACCTTTAAGGTTCAAGTTGAGGTCGAAAGCAGTAGTAGAATACCGTTCGAACCATAACCTACGATTGATTGCAGAGGGACTGGATGCAGCATTCGAATCATCGCGCCGCAGCGCTCATTGCGTCGAAGCCGGCTCGTATCATCACGAGCGCCGCGCTCGCCGTTGCGCTGACGGCCACGCCGATGCTCTCCCCCGTTGCGGCGTATGCCGCCTCGCAGGCAACGCAGGACCAGCTTTCCGCAGCCCAGCAGAAGATCGAAGCCGCCACGAGCGCCTACAACGACGCCCGCACCAAACTCGATGACCTGCAAAAGCAGATTGACTCCAACGAGGCAAGCATCGAGGAAATCGAGGCTAAGCTTCCCGAGCAGCAGGCCAAGGCAAGCTCCGCCATGCGCGATCTGTACAAGTATCAGAAGGGCACCAATCCCATCGTGAGCTTCCTGGTCAATGCGCAGAGCCTGGGTGAGTTCATCACGACCTGCAAATACACCAACCAGATCACGAGCTCGAGCGTCAACGAGATCGAAGAGCTCAATAATATGCAAACCGAACTCGAGCAGAACAAGGCCGAGCTCCAGCAGGCCAAGTCACAGCTTGAGGCAGAGCAGAAAAACGCCGAGGATGCGCTGGCGCAGGCCCAGCAGCTCCGCAGCGAGGCACAGGCAAAAGCCGAGCAGGAAAATGCCGCCGAGCTTGCCAAGCTTGAGGCCGATAAGGCCGCTGCCGCCGAGAAGCTCTCGGGCGAGGGCGTAAGCGGCGGCAATTCCAGCAGCCAGGCCACCAACACCAACACCACCATAGACACCACGGTGAACAACTCCAATACCGGTAGTTCCGATTACGATTCGTTCATTAATGAGTGGACGAGCCGCATCGACAATTATCTTGCCGGCTCCCCCATGGCAGGCCAGGGCTATAACTTTGCCGTCGCCGCCTGGAATACCGGTGTCGACCCCCGTTGGTCCCCCGCCATCGCCTGTATCGAGAGCACCAAGGGTGCTTATTGCGCCAATTCTTACAACGCCTGGGGCTGGAGCGCCCGTGGCGGCGGTTGGCGCAGCTTTGGCAGCTGGAGCGAGGGCATCTCCGCTCACGTTGCCTATCTGGGTGCCAACTACGGCTCCACCCTTACTCCGGCAGCGGCCAAAAAGTACTGCCCGCCCACGTGGCAGGACTGGTATAACAAAGTCGCCGCTCAGATGAACCGCATCTAAGCGCAACTGCAAAGGGCTCCAATGGGGCCCTTTTCTTTTAGGTAGCGGAGGTATCGACGACGCCGGTCGCATTGGCAACCGCGACTATGACGATCATGCATAGGAGCAGCACACCCAATGCCTTGAGCCAGAGTTTCGCGAGTTTCTTGCCGCGATAGCTGTCGAGCAGTACGAATCGCCGACGAAGACGGCGCTTATCGAGCAGCGCAAAATGCATAAGCACCATAAGGCCATCGACAAAGAAAAAATACTCGATTATGAGAAGCCACGTCGGGTAGCTTTGGTTTGCTCCCGTGGGGTGAAAGACGGCAAAGTGACTTCCGGCAAAGAACACAAGTAGCGAGAAGCAGACAAGCGTATTCCAAATGCGCCCCAGAGACTCCGGAACGCGAGAGAGCAGACCGCATGCAACAGAGGCGGCAGGCCTAGGAAGCCCTGCGGGGTTCTGGAGCCCTTGGGGCGTCAACACCGTCTCCGAGTCTGGAGTACGGACAGGCGCAGGCGCAGGAGGCCGCACGGGGCGACTCAGATCGTATGCCGCGCGCGTAGCCCGTCCCAACGCTTCCGCACTCGCAAAACGCTTAGCCGGGTCGAGCGCCATCGACATGCAGATGACATCGGCCAGAGGGGCAGGAATGCCGCGCATCTCGCATTGCTCGCGCATGTCGAGCCCCGATTTCGGATCGGCCCCCGTCAAGCAGAAGAACAACAGGGCGCCAAGTGCGTAGACGTCGCTGCGCACACTCGTCTGCCCAAACCCATACTGCTCGGGCGGCGCATAGGGTCGCGTGCCAAACTTGACGGTGTCGGCATCGGCGCCATCGCGCCATACGCGCGCGATCCCCAAGTCGATAATCACCAGCGATGAAAACGTCAGGCCCTCATCGAGCGTACGGCTCGCACCCGTCACGATGATATTCGACGGCTTGAGGTCGCGATGGATCACCGGCGCCGACGTCTCCCCCGCCATTGCAAAACCGGCGTGGAGCTCACCCACGGCATCGCATAGGACAGGATACAATTCACGCGCATAATCGGGGGTGGCTCCCAGACGGTCCACCAGCGCCCCGAGCGTCTCCCCTTCGATGTATTCCACAACCACGTTGAGCTCGTCGCCCACACGACGACAATCGACGATTCTGGGCAGATGCTCAAAACGCCTGCCTACCCGCTGAGCGGCAAACAGACGCTCGTATGCCCCGCCGATTTGAGCCGAAGCATCGATACGTTTACGGACAAAGGGGCCGAGCGAACCACCATCGGTTCCTTCAAAGTACACGAGCTCGGTTGTTTCAACGGACGAGCGCTTAAGTACACGCTCCACGCGATAGCTGTCGTCGCGATCGAGCGACGCCAGATGCTCGGCAAGCGCTGCGGTCAGCTCGTCATCGGAATATGTTGGGGTCTGAGTATCCATAGCCTCCATCATAGCGCAGGGCGCAGACACCCCATGGCATCTGCGCCCCGTTCGTTTGCATCGTTGTTCGGCAGCTCCGCCGGCTCAGATATCAGCCGCTAACTCACCGTCTCCTCGCCAAAGCGATACAGCTCCTCGTTGACCTTTTGGAGGCTGCACCCGCGATCGATGCAAAAGATGATAATCGCATCACGGCGATCCTTGCAGTTGAGGACGCTCACCCCGGCAGCCGTCAGCGCACGGTTGGTCTCTTTGAGCGTCAGCGCCATCGCAAAGGCAATCTGCAGCACCTTATTGCGACTCGGGTGACGCGCACCAGTAAAGATCTGATAGCCAAAGGTCTCATTGAGATCGGCCATACGAACCACGCGAGAGCGCTCCAAGCCCTTTTCCTGCAGCAGCTGCTTCAGGTAGTCCGAAAGCGACGGGGCGGCAAAGTCGTGCTCCCTGATATAGCCATCGATGTTCGGTGCATCGAGAAGCTCATTGAGCAACTCCTCAGTCAGCTTTTTATCGGGCATACGACTTCACCTCCCCCAGTGCATGCAACATGCTAGAAACCGCTTACGTCCGAACGCTCCCAGCTAGCAACCTGGTCGGGAGACACCGTACCCAGCGCCTCGAACTTCCAGGAACCGCCCGCCTTCAGATGATTGGTGTTTGCAAGAGCCGTTCCAACCTGGTTGCCATCGGCATCATACAGAACATACTCAATCTGAATGTAGCTCTTTTCCTTGTCCGTGTTATTGGTCAGCGTGCCCGTGATCTTATAGGCAAACTGATTGGAGGTGTCTTCAGCCTCGTCAGCAATGGTATACGGTTCTTGCGGTTCTTTTTGCTCCTCAGCCTGCTGTGTCGCCTCGGCAGGTTTTGCCGAATCGCTCGCAGACGAATCGGTTGAATTGCCACCCATAGAGCCCACGGCACCGACGATAACCAGCACCACGATGACGCCTAGGACAATCTTGCCGATCGGCTTCTTTCCCTCTTTTGCCATTATTCATCCTTCCTACGATCCGGCTACCGTGCCGGCACACAGCACATCGTAGGAAGGATTGAACTTGAATTCATTAGCTGAGAGCTAAGGTTGCGGTAAACGGCCAATGCAGTTGTCCAAGCGCCGAGCAAACGCACTTTGCGCGACCGTCTGCCAGTGGTGATCAACCCACCGTGACGGATTCCCCGGTAAAGGCACTCGCAAGCAACAGGATAAAGAAAACTAAATAGCTGATGCTCAATAGGTAGGCGACGACTAAAAAGATGGTCCATCCAACATTGGTCTTACCATCGGCACGACGTTGCTCGCGAGAACGGCACAGCCAGACCGTCACGCCAATGGCCACAATCAGCAGCACGAGCGCCGCCGCGGCCAACCCGGCAAGCGCAAACATCACGCCAATGCTCACAGCAATAACCGGAAGCAGCAGCAAGCCACACCCGCATCCACCCGGACTATATACGGAAGACTGTCGGCGCTTCATCGTCACTCCAAGTTAAGCAATCGTTTGTAGACATCGAGGCCCTTGAGTAGAATTTCCTCGTCAAAGAGCATGGTATCGGTATGCAGAGCGCTCGTGGCATAGGCGGGACAGCCATCCGAATCGATCGGATTATCTTGTCCCTCCGGCACGCCCGTACCCAGGAGGAAGAACACGCCTGGCAGATGGCGCTGATAGAAAGCGAAGTCCTCGGCAATCAGCAAAGGCTCATCCACGAGTTGCAGCTCGGACAAGACAGGCGCAATGTGGGCGAACAGCTCGGGATCGTTATCGACCGGCGGATAGCCCTCGGCAAAATCGAGGTCATATGTGCAGCCCGTTGCGACGCAGGCATCGTCCAGCACGCGGCGCACGCCCTCGCGCGCGCGGTCGAACATGTCGTCCGTAAACACACGTAGGCTGCCGGCAACATGGGCCTCCCCCGCCACCGCATTGCAGACGGTGCCGGCCTGCAGCAGGCCGAACTTACCAATACAGGGCTCGTCGACACCCAACTCGTCCATGAGCTCGCGCTCGGAAACCAAGAACTTGGCAGCCGCCAGCGCCGCATCGTGCGACTCCTCGACCGGAACGCCATAGGTCTTAGCGATATGGATGCTCGTGCCATGGATATGAATGTGTGTCTCACTCGAACGCGCCAGCAACGGACCGGAGCAGCTCGCCAACGTGCCGGCGGGCAGATCGGGCCACACGTGGAAGCCGAAGATGCGATCCACCCCGTAGCGCTCGAACACGCCGCTCTCGCACACCGTCTTGGCACCACCAGTCGTCTCCTCGGCCGGCTGAAACACAAAGAGCACATTGCGCTTAATGGCGCCCGGCTGCTCACGGATCGTACGGTCGACAAAGGTTGCCGCCGAAAGCGCCATGGCCATGTGTCCATCGTGCCCGCAAGCATGCATCTTGCCGGGATGGGTCGAAGCGAACGCTGCCCCCGTTGCCTCGGCAATGGGCAGCGCATCCATATCGGCGCGAATCGCCGTGGCATGCGCGGCGCCAACGCCAGCGTCGAAGAAAGCGCAGACGCAGCCGGGGCACGGATGGGTCACATCGCAGGTGAGCGGTGCCAACACGCCCTCGATATAGGCGATCGTCTGCGGAAGATCGAAGTCGAGCTCCGGGATCCTGTGCAAGTCGCGGCGGTAGCGACGGAGTTCTTGGAGCTCGGCCATATTGGTTCCTTTCGTAGGTGCGCGTCGGCTGCTATCTATTGTGCCGCAAGATTGCTACACCCTTATTTCCAGCATATCCCTGCATTTTTTAAACGTTATATACGAATACTCTTGTTTGGTAAAGTGCAACGTGGTAGGGTCGTTACCACTTGATAGAGGCGCGGGCACGAAGAGCCGCGGGCGAGCCGGCAGGCTTTGACCCCGCGGGGAGGCGAAACCCGCCGAACTGGGTTTTTCGGGCACGAACAGCCTGGTGGGCCTGCGGGAAACACCCGCAGGACTGTCTGCAGCAATGCGGGAGCGCTATCCGGACATTGGGTCCACGCTATGCGGATTCGATGCGCAGGTAGCGCCGTCTGGATAGCGAGGTTTACGGGACATGTCATTGACTCCCAACGAGGCATATGCGGCCAAGCAGCCGTTTGTGGACAAGGAGACGCTCGAGCATATCGTCGAGCAGTTCCCCACGCCGTTTCATCTATACGACGAGGCGGGCATCCGCCGCAACATGCAAGAAGTGCGCGACGCCTTTGCATGGAACCCGGGCTTTAAGGAATACTTTGCCGTCAAGGCCAACCCCAACCCGGCACTCATCTCCATTCTCAACGAATACGGCTGCGGCTGCGATTGCTCGAGCTATACCGAGCTCATGATCGCCCGCTCGCTGGGCATCACCGGACACGACATCATGTTCTCGTCCAACGACACACCGGCGGCGGACTTTGAGCTCGCCGACAAGCTGGGTGCCATCGTCAACTTTGACGACATCAGCCACATCGAGTTCTTTGAGCGCGTTGCGGGACCCATCCCCAAGACGGTCAGCTGCCGCTTTAATCCGGGCGGCCTATTCCAGCTCTCCAACGGCATCATGGACAACCCGGGCGACTCCAAATACGGCATGACCACCGAGCAGCTCTTCGAGGCCTTCCGCATGCTCAAGGCCAAGGGCGCCGAGGACTTTGGCATCCACGCATTCCTTGCCAGCAACACCGTCACCAACGACTACTACCCCAAGCTTGCGCGCATCCTCTTTGAGCTTGCCGTGCGCCTGGAGCGTGAAACGGGCGCACATGTCGCCTTTATCAATCTGTCCGGCGGTGTGGGTATCCCCTACCTGCCCGAGCAGCAGGCTAACGACATCCGTGCCATCGGCGAGGGCGTACACGCGGCCTACGACGAGATCTTGGTTCCCGCCGGCATGGGCGATGTGGCGATTTGCACCGAGATGGGTCGCTTTATGATGGGCCCCTACGGCTGCCTGGTGACCAAGGCCATCCACGAAAAGCAGATCTACAAGGACTATATCGGCGTGGACGCCAGTGCCGTCGACCTCATTCGTCCCGCCATGTATGGCGCTTACCACCACATTACGGTGATGGGACAGCCGGGTGGCGCCGACAAGACCGCAGCACCCGTTACGGACACCTACGACATCACGGGCAATCTGTGTGAGAACAATGACAAGTTCGCCATTGATCGCGAGTTGCCGCATATCGACATGGGCGACCTGCTCGTGATCCACGATACCGGCGCGCATGGCTACTCCATGGGCTACAACTACAACGGCCGTCTGCGCTCCGCCGAGGTGCTGCTGCGCCCCGATGGCTCGGCCGACCTCATCCGCCGTGCTGAGCGCCCGGGCGATTACTTTGCCACGCTCGACGTGCTGCCTAGCGGCCGAGAGCTGCTGGCCAAGTCGCGCGCCGAAAGTGCCCGCCGTCGCGCCCAGGACGAGCGTCTGGCCGTCGCCGCTCAGTGGAACAAACGCATCCAGATCGCGGAAGCGAAGGAGAAGAACATGGATATCCGCAACCTCGAGGGTTCGATCGTCGCCCTCGTCACGCCGTTTAAAAAGGACGGAAGCGTCGACTTTGACGCGCTCGAGCGCCTTATCGATTTCCACCTGCAAAACGGTACCGACGCCATCCTCACCCTGGGCACCACCGGCGAGAGCGCCACGATGACTGACGATGAGGACAACTCCGTTGTCGCCGCGGTGGTCAAGCAGGTTACAGGCCGTGTCCCCGTCATCGCCGGCTCGGGCTCCAACTCCACGCAGACCATGCTCACCAAGTCGCTCACCTATCAGGGCCTGGGCGCCGACGGCCTGCTGCTCATTACCCCCTACTACAACAAGTCCAACGAGGAGGGCATCTACCAGCACTTTAAGACCGTTGCCGATGCCGTAGATATCCCCTGCATCCTGTACAACATCCCCGGCCGCTGCGGCTGCGGCATCAGCGAGCGCAACGTAGAGCGCTTGGCCGCGCACCCCAACATCATGGGTATTAAAGAAGCCTCGGGCAACGTCGCCTACGCGGCCAAGATCGCCCACCTGCTGTCCGATGACTTCCGCATGTACTCGGGCGAGGACGCCCTCACCGTGCCGCTCATGAGCCTGGGCGCCTCGGGCACCATCAGTGTGTGGGCCGATGTTCAGCCGCAGCTCGTGCACGACATGTGCCGCGCCTATCTGGACGGCGACGTAGCGCGCGCCCGCGATATCCAGATTGCCGGCCAGCCGCTCATCAATGCCCTCTTTAGCGAGGTCAACCCCATCCCAGTTAAGGAAGCGCTCGCCCAGATGGGTATGATCGAGGCAAACTACCGCATGCCGCTGTGCCCCATGGCCAACGACACGCGAGCCGCACTTACCGATGCTCTGAAGGGAGCTGGTCTGCTTGATTAAGACCGTCATTATGGGAACGGGCCGCATGGGCTCGCTCATCCGCACTACCGCCGAAGGCATTGTCGACGCCGCCGGGCAGCCCGTTTTTGATATCGTGGCCCACATCGGCTTCGACTTGTCCGAGCTCGAGAGCGCCCCGGCAGCCGACGTCATCATCGACTTCTCGAACGTCGTGACCTTCGATGCCGTCGTCGCCTATGTCGAGTGCACGGGCGCGGCGTTGGTCTCGGGCACTACAGGCTACACACCCGAGCAGATGGATCGCCTGCGCGAGCTGGGTCAGAACGCCCGCGTCATGCACTCCGGCAATTACTCCATCGGTATCGCAGCCCTGCGTCATCTGGTAGCACAGGCCACACGCGAGCTGCCCGGCTTTGACTGCGAAATCGTCGAGACGCACCATAACCAAAAGGTCGATGCCCCCAGCGGCACTGCAAAGCTGCTGCTCGACGCCGTAGTCGAGGCCGAGCCCAAGGCAGGCTACCACCCCGTCTATGGCCGCGAGGGCATGTGCGGAGCGCGCGACCCCAAGGAGATCGGCATGCACTCGCTGCGCGGTGGCACTGTCGCCGGCGTGCACGAAGTGAGTTTCTTTGGCCAGGACGAAGAAGTCACGCTCACGCATCGCGCCACAAGCCGTCAGATCTTCGTCAACGGCGCCCTGGCAGCCGCGCAGAAGCTCGTCACCCGCGAGCACGGCTTCTATACGTTCGACCAGGTCATGTTTGCCTAACCAGGTATCAACCGGATCCACCCAAAGGAGAGACAGCAAATGAGCAATGCAGCCGAGATGGATGCCCAGGAGATTATCAACTACATCGCCACAGCGCCCAAAAAGACGCCCGTCAAACTGTACGTGCGCGAGAAGCCCGGCATGAAGGTCCAGTGGGGCAATGCGCACGTCTACGGCGGTCGTCGTGGCAAGACCGTCTTTGGTGACTGGGATGAGCTCAAAGCCATCCTTGATGCCAATGCCGATTCCATCGATTACTACGATGTGGAGAACGATTGCCGCAACTCCGCCGTGCCCATGCTCGACCTTAAGGGCATCAACGCCCGCATCGAGCCGGGCGCGATCATCCGTGACCGCGTCGAGATCGGCGATCGCGCCGTCATCATGATGGGTGCCATCATCAATATCGGCTCCGTCATCGGTGAGGGCTCCATGATCGACATGGGCGCCGTGCTGGGCGGCCGCGCCACAGTGGGCAAGAACTGCCACATCGGCGCTGGAACCGTGTTGGCAGGCGTCGTTGAACCCGCAAGCGCCACGCCCGTCATCATCGAGGACGATGTCATGATCGGCGCCAACGCCGTGGTCCTGGAAGGCGTGCACGTAGGCAAGGGCGCTGTCGTTGCCGCCGGCGCCGTGTGCGTCGAGGACGTCCCCGCTGGTGCCGTCGTGGCCGGCGTCCCCGCCCGCGTCATCAAGATGCGCGACGAGAAGACCGACAGCAAGACCGGACTCGAGGAAGGCTTACGCCGGCTGTAGAAGTTACGCGGTTTTACCAAACCGCGTAACGGCTCGACGCTGCAAACGCCCCTAAGCGGCAATCTGACGTTCAATCGTCGGTCGCGTACCGAAGTACGCTTCCCTCCTCTTTCACGTCACCTTGCTCGCCTAGGGGCGTTTTCGCTGACGTATGCTCAGTCTGCAACTCAATTCAGCTCCAAGCAAAAAGGCCGAAGTCCCGAAGGGTTTCGACCTTTGTTTTTCTGCAGCGTCCAAGCGCAGTTTATCTATTCTCGATGCTGCCGATGTTTTTGAGCTCGATGGAAATGAGGCCGTTGGGCTCGTTGACGAACTCGATGTACTCGGAGTTCGAGCCCATCTCGGCCGGAAAGCTGATCTCGATGCCCGTATCGGTACGAATCTTGTGGTTGCGCACGGCCGCACGCTCGACCTGCTTGCGCTCCACGGGCACACGCTCGGGCACCTTCTCTTCGGTCAGCGCCGCGCGTACGCTCTCCTTGATGACCGGCTCGTCCTCAAAGACCTCATCGACGATATCCCAGGGCGGCAGCTCCTCGTCATCCTCAACCTTCTCGGCAACGGCAGCCTTAACCTTAGCGAGCGCTACGGCCGTATTGGCACCGTGCTCCTCGGCGACTTCCTCGACCACGCGCGTCACGGTGTCGATGACCTCCTTGCCCGACACGCCCGTATCGCACTGCAGCAGACCGTCGGGAATGAGCATGCGGTCTTCGCCGGCAATCTTGCGCTTCTTGTCCACATAGCCGATCTCCATGGTGCTCGCACGCACGATGGCATAGCTTGGCACCTTTTGGGAAGGATTCGGCAGGATAGCATAGTGGCGCGCGATGTCGTTGCGTACCTCGCCCTCCTCGCGGCCCACCTCGTGCATAAAGGCCTGCTTGGAGCCCAGCAGCATCACGGCAAACCAGCGGGCATCCTCATCGTCGTCAAAGTCGGCCACGAGCACGTCGGTGGACTCGGCTTTTTCGGCCTTGGTAAGCTCGGAGGAAATGAACTCCGCAATCTGCTGCGACAGGTCTACGAACTCGCGCTCGCCAAAGAAATAGCCCTTGAGCTCGCCGCCAAACGCAGAGTTCTCGGCAAACGCGGCGCGTTTATTGTCGGCCGAGGTACGTGCGCGGCGCAGATGCGTGGTCACGAAGTTGCGCACGGTACGGCTCTCGATATCGAGCTCGCGCTGGCTCATAACGTTGACGGCAGAGTCAAAGTCCAGGATATGCAGAATCGCATGATTGATTTTCATATACGGCATTCCGTTCTAGATTGAATTGAGCACGAACCAGTATAGCGGTCGAGCCCGCCCCAGGCGCATCGAAGATTGGTGCATCGGGGACAGGTTGCTTTGCACCAATGGCTAGCGCAGGAGCTCGGACTGCCATACCTCGAGCTGTTCTGCCAGGCTCTTACCACTAGAAGGCACGCTGAACTCGGGACGTTTGGGCAGCAGCGCACACTTAAGAATTGCCACGATGGTCTGCGAGACAAAGCGTCGCGTATCCTTGTCAAACCCTTGCGCAGCCTGGAGCATCACGGGCAGGCTCTCGCGCAGATTCCCAGCGATATCCGCAAACCGCTCAGCACCCGTAGCCTCAAACACGGAGAACAACGCATCTACAAAACGTTCGCGCTCGCTAGGCGAAACTGCAAGCAGCATCTCGCGAATGGAGCCATCAACGTATCGAGCACCGGCGGACAGGCGCTCACAGTACACGAAGTCGCGACCATCAACCACCCAGCTAAAGGGATTGTGCTGCAGCAGGCTGAACTCGGTGCTCTCAACGATGGCATAGTCCTCCTGCGTCTCGAACATCATGCCAAAGATCGACGACCGAGGTAGCGTCTTGTCGATTCGACCGGAAAGATCGGCAAAGGCGTTGCCGTTCAGAAACTCCTCGACGAAACCCGGACCATCATGGGAATACGCCTGTTCGATTCGCGCACGGGCGACATCGGAGCACATCGCCGCACCGTACACCGCAAGGTTTCCACCCTTGGAATGACCTCCGCACAAAAGCGGCCCGTCAATCGCATCCGCCGCCTCGTCCACATAACGCGCCGCGGATTCCTGGGCCGGCACAGGATACCGGAACGCCATGTTAAAGTCCTCTTTCCAGCCCACAATCGTGCTGTCGGTCCCCCGGAAGGAAAGATAGCTAAACCCCGCCGGAAACCGGAACGCCATGGCTGCAAACTGCTCTGTCGCCACCACATCGCTCACGGCACGATAGCCGCAAACGTGCACGCCACGGTAGCGAGGACTTGCTGCCACGGCCTCCAGCAAGGCCTTGCTCCCCTCCGGGTCCCACAAGTCGTCAATCATGTCCCGGTAGCACTCGGCACGCAGCAGCTCGCGTACGTCTAGGCCCTGCCAGTTCGTCAGCTCCGCCATATCACCCGGCAAACGCAAATAGGACAACCACGCAAAGACGAGGCTATCCACCGCGCAGAACGGCCTCTCCTCAAACGGATCAAACGCCGTCTGGGCATAGGTTAAAAAAATAGGCGAATCCGACATGGCCCTCCCATCAACTATGGTGCATTGGGGCAACTATGGTGCATTGGGGTCAGGTTACTTTGCACCAAAAAGGCGCCCGGGCCGTGTGGACCCGGACGCCTTCATTGTAGCTTTTCGCTCTAGCGAGCTTGATTTAGCAGGAGAAGTCGACGCTGTCGATGATGTCCTTGAGGGCCTTGGCGGAGGCGGTGAGCTCATGCTGCTCGTCATCGTTCAGCGGCACGGGGACGCGACAGACGACGCCGTCGCGGCCAACGACCGTCGGCATGGAGATGGCAAGATCGGACAGGCCATACTCGCCCACCATGAGCGAGGAGACGGGCAGAACGGTCTGCTCATCGCGCATGACGGCGGTGCAGATGCGCTTGACGGCCATGGCGACGCCATAGTAGGTGGCGTGCTTCTTCTCGATGATGGTGTAGGCGGAGTTCTTGACGTCCTCGGCGATGCGCTTCTCGGCAGCCTCATGCTCCAGATGACCGTGAAGCTCGCAGAAAGTGTTCAGCGGCACGCCGGCAACCTGGGCGCTGGACCAAGCGACAAACTCAGAGTCGCCGTGCTCACCCATGACATAGGCCTGGACATCGCGCGGGTCAACCTCGACGTGGGCACCAAGCATCTGCTGCAGACGGCCAGTGTCGAGCACGGTGCCGGAGCCGATGACATGGCCCTCGGGCAGGCCGGACATCTTGATGGCGGCATAGGTCAGAACATCGACCGGGTTGGAGACAATGAGCAGAATGCCGTCGAAGCCAGACTTCTTAATTTCGGGAATGATGGACTTAAAGATGTTGACGTTCTTGTTGACCAGGTCCAGGCGAGTCTCACCGGGCTTCTGGGCAGCGCCAGCGGTGACGACGATCATGGCGGCGTCGGCGACATCGGAATAATCGCCGGCGTAGATCTTCATCGGCTCGGCAAACGTCATGCCGTGCGCGATATCCAGGGCCTCACCCTCGGCGCGGTTCTTGTCCACGTCGATGAGGACCATCTCGGAGAACAGACCACTCTGCATCAGCGCGAACGCCGAAGACGAACCAACGAAACCGCAGCCGACAATAGCGACCTTCTTCTCGTTAACCATTAGAAACTCCCATCTCTCTCCACAAACAAGCCGCCCGGGAACGACCCGAGCGGCTTGCCGTAATCCCAATACATCCAATCGGGACTTTGATTATGCTCCTATTCGCAGCCAAAAATCGACCGTTTACCGAAATTGTTTGCAGGATTCGTAAAATAACTGCACGAAATCGGTTTCGAGCTATTGACGAGCGGAATAGCTTTCTAATACAGGCCCGCCTCGCGAATGGCCTCGACAGCCAAAGCGATCTGATCGGGCGGCAGGACCAGCGCCATGCGCACATGCCCCTCACCCGAAGGACCAAAGCTCGCGCCCGGCGTCACCACAACGCCGGCCTTCTCCATAAGCTCCTCGCAAAACGCCATGGAATCGGTGCGACCACCGGGAAGCTTGGCCCACACAAACATAGAGCCATGCGCGTTGGGACGCTCCCAGCCCAAGCCCTCAAGACCGTCGCACAGGGCATCGCGGCGCTCCTGGTACTTCAGACGCTGCGCCTCGACCTCATCGCGCGGACCGTTCAGGCAGGCGATAGCAGCCTTCTGGATCGGGAAGAACATACCAAAGTCGATCTGGCCGCGCAGCTTGGCAAAGGCAGAGACCACGTCCTCGCGGCCGACCAAAAAGCCGATACGCGCACCGGTAACGTTAAACGACTTGGAAAGCGAGAAGAACTCCACGCCCACCTCAAGCGCACCAGGATACTGCAAGAAGCTTCCGCCCGGCTCGCCGTCGAACACGATGTCGGAGTACGCGTTGTCATGGACGATGAGCAGGTCGTGCTCGCGGGCTAAAGCGATGATCTCCTCGTAGACCTCGGGCGTGCCCACCGAGCCGACCGGGTTGGCGGGCAACGACACGATCATATACTTGGCACGATCGGCCACCTCGGGATCGATGCCCGCCACATAGGGCAGGTAATTATGCTCGGCGACCAACGGATAGTACTCGAGCTTGGCATCGGCAATCTTGGCGCCCGCCTCAAAGACCGGGTAGCACGGATCGGGAACCAAAATGGTGTCACCCGGATCGAGCAGGGCCAGGCCCAAATGGCCCACGCCCTCCTGCGTGCCGTTGCACGACTGCACCATAGACGGCGTAATGCCCGAAACGCCAAAGCGGCGCTCATAGTAATCGCACACGGCTTGCTTGAGTTCGGGCAGGTCGCGCAGGGCATACTTCCACATCTCGGGGTCCTGGGCCGCTTGCGTGAGCGCCTCGACCACGTGGTCGTACGGCTTAAAGTCGGGCGTGCCCACGCTCATGTTGTAAATGGTCTTGCCCTGAGCCTTCAGCGCAAGCAGTTTGTTGTTGAGCGAGGCGAAGACCTCCGCGCCAAAGCGGTCGAGACGCTGCGATGCCTGCATGGTGCCACCTTTCGATATGAAAAACGCGGCGCTCCGACAAGAGCGCCGCGCGATACGGGCCATCAGATTGCAAAAGTGTAACGCTTGCACCCGCTGTTTTGGTTCAATTTGGCAACCTTAGTCCATCGGATTGAGCGCGTCAATCTGGGCGAGCCACAGGCGCGAGCTGGCGTCACTCGGCATGCGCCAATCGCCGCGCGGGCTGAGCGTGACCGAGCCCACCTTGGGGCCATCGGGCAGGCAGCTGCGCTTAAACTGCTGGGCAAAGAAGCGACGGTAGAACGTGCGTAGCCACGTGTGAATGGTCTTGACGTCGTAGACGCCCTCGAAGCTCTTGAGCGCCATGCGGTAGATCTTGCCCGGCTCAAAGCCAAAACGCAGCAGGTAGTAGAGGAAGTAGTCGTGCAGCTCGTACGGGCCCACCAGGTCCTCAGTCTTCTGCGCAATCTCGCCGTCGCCCGTGGGCGGCAGGAGCTCGGGGGACACCGGCGTATCGAGGATATCGAGCAAGACCTCGGCAATACGCCCGCCAAAGACATCGGCCGCATAGCGCACCAGATGGCGCACAAGCGTCTTGGGCACGCTCGCGTTGACGGCGTACATGCTCATGTGGTCGCCGTTATAGGTAGCCCAGCCGAGCGCCAGCTCCGACAGGTCGCCCGTGCCGATGACAAAACCGCCAGCCTGGTTGGCCAGATCCATCAGAATCTGCGTACGCTCGCGGGCCTGGCTGTTCTCGTAGGTCACGTCCTGCACGGTCGGATCGTGCTCAATGTCCTTGAAGTGCTGCTCCACAGCCGCGTGGATCGAAACCTCGCGGAAGCTCACGCCCAGGTCGCGAGCGAGCGACTCGGCATTCGACTTAGTGCGATGCGTCGTGCCAAAGCCAGGCATGGAAACCGCCGTGATACCCGTGCGCGGCAGCCCCAGCGCATCAAAGGCGCGCACGGTCACAAGCAGTGCCAACGTGGAGTCCAGGCCGCCCGAAAGACCGATGACAGCCGCCTTGGTACCCGTATGGGCAAGGCGGGTCTTAAGGCCGGCGGTCTGCAGGTCGAGGATGGTCTCACAGCGCTCGGCCAGGTCGCCATGGTCGGCCGGCACAAAGGGCGCGCGCGGGAAAACGCGGTCGATATCGCAGGCATCGCGCAGGACAGGCTCTTCGGCCAACACGCCCTCAAACGAAAACTCAACGGTCGCGGCCTCCGGCGCATCGTCCGCGCGCGCCCACGTCGTCGAGCGACGTCGCTCGGCAACCAGGCGGTCAAGGTCAACGTCGGCCATGGCCATATCGCAGGTAAGCAGTTTGGTCGCGGCGAGCTTGGAGCCGTTTTCGTAGACGAGGTTCTCCCCCGCAAAGACCATGTCGGTCGTGGACTCACCCTCGCTCGCATCGGCGTAGACATAGGCGCAGTACAGGCGCGCACTCTGATTGGAGATAAGGCTACGGCGGTAATCTGCCTTACCGATAATCTCGTCCGAGGCCGACGGGTTGAGAATCACCGTCGCACCGTCAAGCGCCATCTCGGTCGAAGGGGGCGCCGGCACCCACAGGTCCTCACAGACCTCAACGCCCAGTACCAGGTCCTCGGCGCCCTCATCACAGCAACGGTAGACAAGCCCCGAACCCAGCGGGACCGGACCCTGACCGGCAAATTCAACCCACACGGGATCCGCAGGCGCCGGAGCAAACCAACGGCGCTCATAGAACTCGCCATAGTTAGGCAGATACTTCTTGGCCGTGAGGCCCAAAAGCTCGCCCGCGCAGCACACAGCGGCGCAGTTGTAGATATTCTCGGCAACTGCAACGGGAAGACCGATGGTAAAGACGATCGGCAGCCCACGAGTCTCGTCGAGGATATGCACCAGAGCAGCCTCGCAGGCATGCAGCAGTGTGCGGTTATGGAACAGATCGGCCGCGGTATAGCCGGTCAGGTTAAGCTCGGGCAGCACCAGAGCATGAACGCCGCGCTCGGCAGCATCGCGAACAGCCGCCAGCGCAACCTCGACATTGCCCTCGACATCGGCGACGCGAATCTGCGGCGACGCCGCCGCCACACGCAAAAAGCCGTCGTTCTTATTAGCCGAAACGCAGCATTGCCTTGTTGATCTGGACACTGGAGGCCCCTTCTACCCTGAGATTCAGTCTAACGGACGTTCACATATCTCTAACTAGCCAAAGCAACCTCCCAGTTTACTGAGACGCTAACCTGTGCTAAGAGCATGTATTCCAAAAATATCTTTAATTAAAAAAGGAGAAATCGATAATCGACTTCTCCTTTAAGCGAGGCAAGAAAATTCCGAAACTAATGGCAGAATTTATCCATGTAGTCCTCAAAGTCGAACACTTCTACCACGACGCCCTCTTCCTGAGACTCTTTCAGTTGCTCCAAGAGATCTTTGTTAATAACGTCCATGCAGAAACCTCCTCTATCTAATCAGTTGTAGTATATCTGCTTTCATGCAATTATCAACCAACTTGTTTAATTGCTCCTCGCTTGTCGATAGTCCCTCTTTTTTCAAAATGTCGCGCACCTCGTTCTTAGTAATCGGCTTTTCAAACAACGAAAGCAAAGCGAACGAAAAATCATTAACCGCACACATTCTATGGGTGGCACAACTCAGCAGTACTCTTAACCCCTCTTTTGAGCGTCCGACTTCTTTAACAAACGAACTTTTAACCAATTGAAAACCATTATCGTGCATTACATAATCGGCATCGATATTTGTATTCAGCAATCCATAATGCAACAGTTCTTCTATCGCCCTTGTCAGCTCGAGGTCGCCCTGATCAAGAATAAGAGAAATGCTACAATCGGCCTCCAATAAACGGGCCAACTTATGGTATACCAACTGGGAAACAGCATAGACATGATGGTATTCAGAATTATAGAAGTAGGCAAATGGCTCAACGAGCACGACAGAGGTCTTGGAATCCAGACAGATTCGATCAGCTGGATTTAGACTAGTTAGCCGTCGCTTTACTTTGGTCAAATGTCCCTTATACCTGACAGCGTGAATAGAATCTAGGATCCAGGTCACCTCTGAAATATGAAGCCGCTGGGGCAAGTCAATTGTGTCGCTACCGTTTATGACCTCTTGCATATAAAAATCAATATGATGCTCATCAGATAAGGATTTTGCTTCATTTAAAGTTAAACCAGTGCCTGAAACATAATCTACTTCGAGGCGCAAATCCTCATATTGGGACTGCGGCATTACAGAGACACCATACTTATCGGGATGATTCCAAACATCCGACCCCATAACGAGACCAAAATTTGTAAATCCTCTCGTGGAATATGGAACACCACATACCTGTTTTGAATAATTCAAAACATTCTCTGTATAAGCTAAGGTGTTCAGAGCCTCTTCTTTAGTTTCGGTCGGAAAGCCAATCATAAAAAATAGATGAACAGGAATACCCGCATTGAGACAATCATGGATATTGCGATCAATCCAATCAACTCTCGTGTTCTTCTTCATTAGATCAAGAACTCTTTGGTTGTATGACTCGAGGCCAAACTGAATCTGCCTACATCCACTTTGGTATATCTTGTTAAAAACGTCTGTACTTAGGGTTGGAGAGAACCTCGTTTCTCCATGCCAGAAAAACGTTTTTCCCGATGCGTTTATTTCATCCGCGAGTTGCTCCATTCTTTTGCCTTCGAATGTTTCATCCACAAAAGAGAAAACTCTCGTGCCGTATTTTTCATTTAACCGACACATTATTTCAAATACTCTCGATATAGGCATCTTTCGGTAACAACCACCGGTAGCACCGGGAATGGTGCAGAAGGCGCAATGATTAAAACACTGCCTAGAGGAATAAACCGGCAATATTAGCTCAGGCATGAAGTATTTAGAAAGGGCGAAGCCATCGAAATCGGGAACTGTATCGTTGATAAATGTTTGCTCAATCCGATGGTTTTTATATATCTTTCCACCTTTAGCATGGCAAAGGTTTGGAACACAGTCGAGATTGTCATCACCAGAGTCAAGAGCCTCAAGAAGACGTGCAAGCGGCTCTTCGCCGTCATACATCATTATCGAATCAATGTATTCAAAAAAGGGATGCCATTCTTTCATGCAGTCATCTGCTAAACGAGTAATGTAATTGCCGCCCAATGAGACGTGTTTAACAGATGGACATTCTTCTTTAATCAGTTTCGCTAACGTAACTGCAGAAATCAATTGGAAACAGCCGCTCACCGAAATCCCAATAAACTCGATTTTTTCCCTCTGAATACGCTTAAGAAAGGCAGTTTCATAGAAGGAAATAAACGGATTATGCAAGGTATCCGCAAGCGATTTCATTATTTCTGGTGTCGAATAATAATCATAGGGCAGATCTATGGAGTTGAACGTGTATTTAACTCCATATGAGACGTGATTTATGATATAGAGTGCATTTCTAAAAATGTTTTCAGCATATTGTCTTTCTTTTAGATTAAAGTATCTCTTCGATCTGAAAATATCTTTTGCCTCGTCAACATTAAGTGCCGACTTTTGTATCAACTCGATTGTTAATTGAACATTCGAACTAAACGAATCCTTTGATTCCCGATACCTTTTACAGCACTCTTCGACATGTCTAAAAGATAGGAGGTCATCGTAAAATTCCACGTTTAAGTCAACAATGTCAACTTTGTATTGTTCAACCTCTTGAAGATATGACTTCAAAACAGGCAAGGCAAGGTACGGCCCCACTGGACTCCATCCTGGGGGAAATACTAAAAGCGTTTTAGGCATATCAACGTCACATCTTTCGCAAATAATTCAATTGAAACACAACTACCATCATAATTGAAAATACACCAAGTCCTGTAACGAGAATTGAGAACATCGCGATGCTCGTGAACAGCGAAACAAGAAGTGTTGAAATAACAACAGCAACCGATTGCAAAGACTCCCTAATTGAAAACAGGCTTATCGATTCAGATCCGTCTCTCGCCAAATCCTGCAGCGATGTTATGAGAAGCACATCTTGAATGGCGTTTCCGGCACCGACGATAAAAAGGAAAATAAACGATATCCCAGACGCATAGCGATAGCCAAACGCCAGATACGCACCGAGCGCAAGATACGTCACAAAACAATATGATTTAACGCAATCGGAACCACTGATTAAACGACCATATATTGTATTTCCGAACAACAGTCCGATTGTAAGACTACTCTGAAGGAATCCGTATTGTATCGATGACGAGTCAAATTGCAATTGCGCTATAGCTGGCAAAAGAGAATTCAGAGAGCCGAATGCCACGCCACTAGAAATATCGATTAATAGGAAACCAATTGCCAAGTGCTTCGCGCTAAGATCACTAAATGCAGTCCTGTTTTTTTCATTTTTGCTTATTCCCTCTTTATCATTAACCTCGATAACCGACGGAACATCTCGCAGCAACCAGAACGACGCGGCAAAAGAAAGCGCGTCTAATGCAAGAACAGCCTCCGCCCCAAATTGAGCGACAACAAAACCGCCGGCAACTGGCCCCAGAACCATCATCAAATTCTGCAGGAACCCAAACGAATTATTAATTACGTCGCGATTGATACTATTCGTATTGGCTCTTAACAACGAGTAAAAGCAGGGCATTTCTACCGTTCGGCAAAGCGATACCGCGCACGTAATAGCAAACATACTCCATTTACTATCAACAAAAATATAGCAAACGAATAATCCCGCGCGAATTAAGTCTGCCAATCTCATGGCCTGCAGTGTCCCGATACCCATCTTCTGAGGCAGCTGCGCGAGCGCAACTGAAAACAGAGAGGGGGCAAATCTGCAGCAGACCATCAAAGCAGTTGCAGAAACATCTTGAGTTACCTCGTAAATCAGCATTGGCAAAGCAATATTCGCACACCAATTGCCTATTTCGCTTATCCCTCTAGCAATATATAGGACCCGAACCGGACGGCTAGCTCTCAATACCGTGAACATCACGATTAACCTCGTATTTCAGGCCTCGTTCATCCCTTAATAGGAATCCATAATCAACCAAGTACCGCCTCAACACGGCATAATCAGGATAGAGCTGTGACAGCACACGATTAACCTGAAGCTCCGTATAACTTGTATTTAATTCAAAGAAAGAGACGGCCCATAGCAGCATGATTCTTTTATAGCTTTCCTTTTTTGGAATTGAAACCAGCTCGCCATTCTTGAGAAATCGTTTTTTAAAGTCTATTAGCTCATCCATTCACATCCTCCATTTCATACGCATCTAATACTAAAAATGCATACGCTTTAGGTCATCGCATTCAGCTTCTTTATTCGAACTAAACTCGAACTAATCTAAATTATTTGCTCAGACACTCTTCGAAAGCTCGTTTTTCACTCTGAGTAAAATGCCCTTCCCAGTCAGTCCACGAACAGGAAGGCAACTCACAACGAGCGGAGTCGAAGCCCTCTGCCGTCGGTCGCTCAAAATGCACGATAACCTTTTCGATATCGCCATCTGTAATCAGGTCAGAATGAATGACCTCGGTTCCATCTTCGAATGTCATATACGGGTACATCACGTAAACCACCTCGCAAACATAAATCCAGTTTAGCATCAAGCTATCGCACCAAAGACAGCAAGCCCCCTTGATGAGTTGATGGTATCTGTTAAATGTCACGTACGATTCACATCTGGTGGGTACCCTGATGGCTACACGAAACGAAGTAGATTTACACCGGGAGGACCCCGTATGACAACCAAGTACACCGACGCGCCGCGCACGCGCGTCATGACGCCGGCATCGCTCAACAACGGCGTGCACGAGAACCATTCCATCGGACAGACCATGGCCATCGCGCCCAAAAAGGGCCTGTTCGATGACATTTCCATTCCCCAGATCATCGCCGGCGCCGCAGCTGCCGCCACGAGCGTGGCGCTTGCTTCAAAGATCGGCATTGCCGGCTCGGTGATTGGTGCCGCTGTGAGCTCAGTCATCACTGTTGTGTCTTCGCAGGTCTATCGCCACTTTATCTCTGCCAGCGCCGAAGCAATCAAGGGCACGCATGCCGCTGTCGACTACCCTACCGGCGCCTACGAGCCCGTTGAGCCCAATGTCGAGGAGCACCTAGGTGGCGCCGCAACCACGCAGGAGATGCGCCAGGTTGCGGGACGCGCGACCACGGCGCGCGTCGCTCCCAACAGCCTGCGCGCCAAGGCGGCGGCCGAGCGCAGCCAGACGCAAAAGAAGGTCATCGTCTTCTCGATCGCTATCGCCATCGTCGCGGTCATCGCCTGCGCCGGCTCCATCCTTATCACCACTGCCGGTGAGGGTCTGGGCGAGCGTCCCGAGCCAATCCTGTCGTCGCGCACGACCGAGAGCGATGCAAATGGCAACACCCAGTCGCAGGATCAGCAGGCACAGACGGACGATACGCAAGACAGTTCTACCTCTGCCAATTCGTCCTCGAACACCCAAAACCAATCGCAGGGCGTCGATTCCTCTGCGAACAACAGCGGCACGCAATCCGGCACGACTGACTCAAGCCAAACGACTGACGGCTCTCAACCGAGCACGGGCGACCAGGCGAATGGCAATACACCGAGTACGGGATCTACCGACAACAGCAACACCAACAGCTCGAGCGGAACCGCGTCCGGCACGGCATCTGACAGCTCGAGCCAAGGCACGACATCGGGCAACTAGGCACTGCATCCCCAGATAGGCAACCTGTACAACGGGCGCGAATCGACAGCGGTTCGCGCCCGTTTGCCTTGGGCGCCGTCATGGCGAGCGCCATGCGATGGTAAGATGCTTTACATGTGTAAAGCGGAGATTTGCCATGAGCAAGACAATAGTTAGGCCCACGCTATCGCTGGGCAACCACATCTATCTGTATCGCCTGCTGCGCGATGCGATTGGGTGTGGCAAGCAAACGTTTATGACACAGGTCGAGGAGGCGCTCACCGCTGGCGACATGACCGCTTATGACCTGGGCTTCGAATCCACGCGCGAGCTGCTCGAAGAGCTTGACGACTGCATTAAGCTGACCGTCTTTAAGGGCGGTCGCCTGTATGCCACCGTCATCGCCAACGAGGCCTGGGATGCCGCACTTGCCAAGGGCGAGGACAAGCCCAAGACCGCCAAGGGCGCTAAGCAGTCCTACAAAAAGAAAAAGCGCAGTGAGAAGGACCTCAAGGCTGTGCGCCCCAAGCACGTTAAGCATCCCGAGCCCGTGGCCGAAGTCGCTCCGGAACCCGAGCCCGAGACAGAGATCGAAGTCGCTATTGAGGTAACAGCAGAAGCCGAAACCGAAATCGCCGCCACGACCGATCCCGAAGTCATATCCGAGCAGGAAGCAACTGTGGAGCTCAACGAAGCGCCCAAGTCGACAACCGAAGAAGCCGCTGACCAACCCGAGACGCCTGCGTTCCAAAACAGCGATGTCTTTGGCAACGAGGCCGAGGACGATCAGTCCGACGAGCCCGCCGATCAAGGCGCCACCGAATCGGCACCGGAGCCCGAGACGCCGCTGCCCGCCATCTCGCTCACGGTCGTCTATGACCCCGAGAACGCCAACGCCGGCATCACCACCATGGCCTCCACACCGATCGAGGCAAAGCCGTCTGTCGAGGCAGAGGACGCCCCGCAAGCCGACGCCGAAACCGAGACTGAAGACACATCCGTCTCCGTGGAACCGACAGATTCCGCAGTTAAGCCGGAACCGGTGCCTGAGTCTGCACCCGTCATCGAGTCCGCATCCGAACCTGTCTATGACCAGATTCCCGCACCGGCTCCGGTCCCCGCTGCAGCACCGGCCCCCGCACCCGCAACGCCCGCCATCCCCGAGGACTTCCCCGTCGATTTCGCAACCGAGGTCTTCTGCCCCGGCCCGCTTCTGCACCAGCTGTCGACCTATCTCCCCTACGGCGCCGATACCCTCGGCATTGTCGGCGAGTACTACTGGATCGCCCGCGAGCGCGGTACCATCGAGGCCGCGCGAAACCGCGCAAGCTTCCCCCTGCACTACACGCAGGCCGGCGAGCGCCGCGAAGTCACCGTGCGCATCCGCCGCAACACCACCGGAGGCCTCGGAGCCACCTGGACCGTCGACAAGGTTGAAGAATCCAACGAATAGCAAAATGCGGCGAACGTCACAAAAACGTTCGCCGCATTTTTTTATTTTCCCAGGTTGAGCATAAGTTCGTGTGACAAAGGGGCTGTCCCTTTGCCACATCAAACTAGTCCCTGGTAAGTTTCCTGTGGATACGATGCGGCTGGGCTGCGTCCTCGCCCAGGCGCTCGATGCGGTTGGCCTGATAGGCCTCGAAGTTGCCCTCGAACCAATACCAGTTGCCCGGATTCTCGTCGGTGCCCTCCCACGCCAGAATGTGCGTGGCGACGCGGTCCAGGAACATACGGTCGTGGCTAATAACCACCGAGCAGCCCGGGAACTCGAGCAGCGCCGCCTCGAGTGAGGACAGCGTCTCGACGTCGAGATCGTTCGTGGGCTCGTCGAGGAGCAGCAGGTTGCCGCCCTGCTTGAGCGTGAGCGCCAGGTTCAGACGGTTGCGCTCGCCACCGGAGAGTACGCCAGCGCGCTTCTGCTGGTCCTGGCCCTTAAAGCCAAAGCTCGCCACATAAGCACGGCTCGGAACCTCGGTCTCGCCGACCATCATGTGGTCCAGGCCGTCCGAGACGACCTCCCACAGGTTCTTATCGGGGTCGATGCCAGAACGGTTCTGATCGACATAGGAGATCTTGACGGTCTCGCCCACCTCGAGCTCGCCCGAAGTCAGCGGCTCCAGGCCCACGATGGTCTTGAACAGCGTGGTCTTACCGACACCGTTGGGGCCGATGACGCCCACGATGCCGTTGCGCGGCAGGGTGAACGAAAGGTCGTCGATGAGCACGCGACCGTCGAATTCCTTGTGCAGGTGATGGGCCTCGAGCACCTTGTTACCCAAACGCGGTCCAACGGGAATGCGGATATCGGTCCAGTCGAGCTTCTGGCTTGCGCGGGCCTCGGCCTCCATCTCCTCGTAGCGAGCCAGACGAGCCTTGTTCTTGGCCTGGCGAGCCTTGGGCGAGCTGCGTACCCACTCGAGCTCGGCCTCCATGCGCTTGGCGAGCTTGGCGTCGCGGTTGCCCTGCGCCTCGATACGGGCGGCCTTGGTCTCCAGATACGTGGAGTAGTTGCCCTTGTAGGGATAAAGGTGACCGCGGTCGACCTCGCAGATCCACTCGGCAACGTTATCCAGGAAGTAGCGATCGTGCGTGACGGCAAGCACCGCGCCCTGGTAGTTGTGAAGGAAGTGCTCGAGCCACAGGATCGACTCAGCGTCTAGGTGGTTTGTGGGCTCGTCAAGCAGCAGCAGGTCGGGAGCCTCGAGCAGCAGCTTGCACAGGGCCACGCGACGGCGCTCGCCGCCGGAAAGCACGTTGACCGGCATGTCGGAATCGGGCAGCTGCAGGGCGTCCATGGCCTGGCCGAGCTTGGAATCGATATCCCAGCCATCGGCGGCATCGATCTCGTCCTGAAGCTTGCCCATCTCGGCCATGAGGGCGTCCATGTCGCAGTCCGGGTCGCACATCTCCTCGCCGATCTTGTTGAAGCGATCGACCTTGGCGATCATGTCGCCAAACGCCATGCGCACGTTCTCGATGACGGTCTTGTCGTCGTCGAGCGGCGGCTCCTGCTGCAGGATACCCACGGTGTAGCCGGGGGTGAGCCTGGCATCGCCGTTGGAGACCTCCTCAATGCCGGCCATAATCTTGAGCAGGGTCGACTTGCCCATGCCGTTGGGGCCCACGACACCGATCTTGGCACCGGGGTAGAAGCTCAGGGTCACGTCGTCAAGGATTACCTTGTCGCCATGGGCCTTGCGAGCCTGATACATCTGGTAGATAAACTCTGCCATTTGCCTGTTTTATCCTTTCTACCTGCTGTTTCCCTATTCTTGATTCGCTTTAGTGGAAACGAAATGAGGAAACCAGCTCTGAAACTTAACGAAAAAGGGGCATGGTTGCCCACACCCCCTAATACTACCTGGGAAAAGTCCCCCTTAACACACTATGAACTGCGTACGCTAGTTTTCCGCAACCTTAACGAGCGGCTCGCTGCGATTTGCGCCACAGCAGATACGAATAGACGTAGGCAGCTCCAGCTGAACCAAACGCCAGAACCGCAATCACCGCGGCGACGACTTCACTCGAAAGCACGCTACCCGCCACGCCCATCACAATCAAACCAACACCCAGCACCATAAAGCAGGCGCCGCCAAAACGCTGCGTACGGCGCCAGTTCTCGGGATCGGCAAGCGCCCAAGGCGTCTTGATACCGAGCGTATAGTTCTGCTTCACACGCGGCAAGTAGTTGCCTACGCCGATGAACAGCAAACCGATAGCACCGGAAATCAGCACGTTGACCGAACCGACCGCCGGCACCACGCCCCAGACCGTAAGCTCACCCAACCAGCTTATGGCACACATTAACAAGGTGAAGGCGATTACGAAGCCCTGATAGAACTTGCCCGAGGTTCGATATGCCTCACCTTTGGGGTCAATGCGTGGCACCACGTAGAACATTGCAAGAAGTGCCAGAGGCAGCACGCCGAGCGCGGAGGCCATCCAGCTAGGGCCCCAACCGTCGACGGCGCCGTTCGCTCCCCAGTGCGTAGGAATCTGTGCAGGCAAGCTCGGCATCACCATAAGGTGCGCCGCGACATTAATAGCGCAGACCACAACAAGCATGGCCCATACACGCGGCGATACCCCCGTGGCGTGTATGCCCTTGTTTTCGTTATTCATCCTCATCACCTTCAGTGTCTGTAAAGCCCATAAACCAGCCAATCAAGTCCTGCATGACGGTGGTGTTTAAGCTGTAAACGATGTTTTGGCCATGGCGCTCGTCGGTCACCAGCCCGGCGTTTTTGAGCGTCGCCAAATGATGGCTCAATGACGGCTTGCTGATGTCAAAATGCTCGGCAAGCTCCCCGGCCGTACAATTGCCCTCGCGCAGCAACTCCAAAATGCGCCGTCGCGTTGGATCGGCAAGCGCCTTAAAACCCTCTCCCGGCATAAGACCTCCTCTCATCATCTCTCATGACGCGCACACTATACTCGATATTTAGATGTTTGTCTAACTGTCTAATCTTGTACTCAAAAAAATAGCCGCCCCCGCGTAATGCGAAGACGGCCACTTCTCACGCCATAAACGTGTTTCGGAGTTGGCTAACCCGCGGCAACGGGTGCCATCTGCTTCATCTTATGCGAATCCCGATCTCATTTCAACAAGCCCCTAGGGCTCAAATGGAATCGTGATAATCCCTATAATGGCGATAGCCCAAACACGATCCGCTTCCCCATCGGAGGACATCTATGACCGAAACCGCAGCCGCAGCTCCCGTCGAGACACGCGACACCAAACTCGAGATCATCATGGGCCGTGAGGCACTCGATAGACTCGCCAACGCCACGGTGCTGGTGCTCGGCTGCGGAGGCGTGGGCTCTAACTGCTGCGAGGCACTTGTCCGCGGCGGCATCGGTCATTTTGTGATTCTGGACAAGGATATCGTCGCGCCCAGCAACATCAATCGACAGGCCATCGCCTTTCACAGCACCGTCGGCAAGCGCAAGGTTGACGTGATGGAAGCCATGATCCACGACATCAATCCCGCCGCCAGCGTTATCAAGCGCACCGAATACCTGCTGAGCGACAACATCGACGAGTTCTTCGCGAGCGTTTCTGAGCAGACGGGTGGCAAGCTAGACTACGTCATCGACGCCATCGACACCATCTCGGCCAAGCTCACCATTGCCAAATATGCTCAGGACCATGACATCCGTTTGGTTAGCTCCATGGGCGGGGCCAACAAACTCCATCCCGAGTGCCTCCGCTTTGCCGACATCTTCGATACGGTACGTGACCCCATGAGCCGCATTATGCGCAAAGAATGTAAGAAGCGCGGAATCAAGAGCCTACACGTACTGTTTAGCTGCGAGGAATCGGTTAAGACACAGCCCCGCGATCCTTTCAACATCCACGAGCGCACCGAGCTGGGAACTGCCAGTTTTATGCCGCCCATCATGGGCCAGATGATCGCCGGCGAGGTTATCCGTCAGATCAGTGGCCGCGGCACCGAGCGCGTGCGCGCCGATGGCCAGCGCCTAGACTAGCGGAGCGCGCCGAGATGGAGCCCCGGTTATTTGATGCACACTGCCATCTTGATCTAATGGCTCACCCGGACGCCGTTGCCGATGAGGCAACGGCGCTGGGCCTGATTCTATTTGACTGCGGCGTCGATCCGCACGACTTTGCACGCGCCAAGAAGCGCGCCTGCGGCCGTTCAAATATCTTTGCCGGCATCGGCCTCCATCCCTGGTGGCTCGCCGACGGACGATGTGGCAACGCTGAAATCAATCTGCTTTGCGAAGTTGCTGCCCAAGAGCGCTATATCGGCGAGGTCGGGCTCGACTTTTCCGCTCGTTTTGCCGGAAGCGAGCCGCTACAAGCACAGGCATTTGACCGGCTCTGCGATGCACTCGCGCAGCACCCTCTTGCCGGGCGCGTGATATCAATTCACGCTGTTCGTTCGGCAGGAACCGTACTGAACGTCCTCGAATCGCATGGACCACTCATCCCAAACTCCGACTCCCCCGTTATCATCTTCCACTGGTTTAGCGGTACTTCGGACGAACTCGCCCGCGCGCGTAATGCGGGCTGTTATTTTTCCGTCAACGAACGCATGCTCGCGTCCAAACGAGGACGCGAATACGCACGACAGATTCCACTCGACCGTCTACTGCTCGAGACCGATGCGCCGGCCGAGCCAAACACAGAAACAAGCGCGCAGTCGCTCATCAAATCGCTCGCAAGGACCTCGATGCGCATTGCCTCACTCAAAAACTGTGACGCAAAGCGCATCGAGTCGGTAGTTTTAGCAAATGCGCACTCTGTTTTTGACCTTCGCTAACCACTGTGGGCAAAAATGCCAAGGGACATGCGAATCGCACAACGCAGTCCCTATTTTGGAAGGCAGTACAATTCGGCAGCATTACACCAATTCGTGCATGAGATCACGGTTGCGTGCATACAATTCGTCAAAGATATGACGACGCGACGCATATAGCTCGTGGGCAGCCATATCGGGCACGATTGTTTGTGCAACGCCAAGGACTTGGGCGAGTTCATCCCATGATGCATAGGCGCCACCTGCGAGAGCTGCCATGATGGCATCACCGAAGCATGCGCCCACCGTAACCTTGGCAACCGAGACCTCGCGCCCGCATACGTCGGCGATAGCCTGCATCCAAACTGGATTCTTGGTTCCACCTCCGACAAGCATAATGCGCCCAATTGGCAGTCCATGCTCTCGCTCGATAATGTCGACATGGGATGCAACGGTATACGCGACGCCTTCCAAGGCGGCGCGAACCATATGGGCTCGCGTATGCCTTCCGGTCAGGCCAAAGAAGACGCCACGTGCCTCGGGATCGTTGAGCGGAGTACGCTCCCCCGCAAAGTACGGCAGGCACAGGAGCCCATCGGCACCCGGCGCCACATCGGCGGCATCATGCGCCATGACCGAATATGCATCGGGGCCACCGTGGCCCTCGGCCTCCACGGCGTCGCGATACAGCTCTTGGCGCAGCCACGATGTGAGTGCACCCGCCGTATTGGTCCCCGCACAGATCCCGTAAGTTCCGGGAATGATAAACGTCCCTGGCCACAGGCGGGCATCATCGACCATATGATCAGCTAGGTAGATGAAATACGCCGTGCTCCCCAACTGAACCATCATATCGCCGGGACGAAATACACCCGTCGAAATGGCCTCGGCACCAGAGTCGCCCGTTCCCACTAAGACAGGTGTCCCTGCCGCGAGCCCTGTCGCCTCAGCCGCGCGCTGCGTAATCACCCCGGCAATATCGGTAGCCGACATTACCTCCGTCATCTGGTCAGGCCGGCAGAAACGAGCACATTCCCGAGCATCAACCCTCCAAGTGTAGCGGTCGTATAGGGGAAGAAAATCCTCCGCCAAGTAACGGTCCACCGTAAAACGCCCCGTCAACTTTGCGCATAGAAACGATGATGCCGTCAGGAACTTCGCGGCACGTTCGTGCACCTCGGGCATATTCTCCTTAAACCATAAGATCTTGGGAGCAATATCTGATGAGCAGGGATCGTGCCCGAAAAGTTCGCGTGCGCGACCTGACCCATATTCGGAAAGGAGCTCGTCAATCTGCGGCTTCGAACGTGCATCGACTCCATACAAAATCGCGGGCGCCAGCGCGTTGCACTCGGTATCGACCGGCACACAGTCGCAACCCAATGCGGAAAGGCCCACGCATCCGATCTGCGCCGCGTTAACCCCCGATCGCATCACCAGCTCGCGCGACAAGCGGCAAAAATCGCCCCACCAAACTGCCTCAGCATCATGCTGGTACCATCCATCACACGGGTTGTCCGTCTCATGTCCACAAGAGGCTTGGCAAACGATGTTGCATCGATCATCGATTAAAACGCCTTTAGAGGCGCTTGTCCCAATATCAATACCCAGATAGAGCGCCATAGGTGCCTACTCCCCTCGCGCCGTACGAGCGGCAGCCATAAAACGAACCACCCGCTCAACATCAACCGGGGCATCCAGCTTTCCGTCGCGCTTTAAGCACGTGCCGACAAACGCGCCATCGTAGTGAGCAAATACGTCAGCCACGGTATTTTCGCGACAACCGGTGCCACATACCACGGGCACTTCGCCAACACGCTCGCGGACCTCGTCGGCAAGCTCGCCCGAAGCGCCACGACCGGCAGCCGAACCGCCGATGACTATCGCATCCGGTAGGCAATTAAAGAGAAGTGAATCGGCAATGTCCGCGGTCGTGCGGTCGTTGAGATAAACCTCGCCCTCGCTCGTGATGAAGTGAAAAAGCTTGAGGTCGTCCAAGCGCAGCGCCGCCTTGCGACGCATGGTGTGAGCGAAATCTCGGTTAATCAGCCCGAGATCACCGGCCCAGGCACCGCAAAAATTGCAGCGCGTGAACTGCGCGTCGACGGCAGCGCACAGCTCGATTGTGGCATCACCATCGTAAATTGCCTCAGCTCCCCAAGGAGTCGACAGATCATGGGACAGAGCCCCGATTACATAGCCCATCGATGCAAGGGTTGAGGGAGAAACATGCTGCTCATAGGGCATCGAGAGCTCATTGGTAATCAAAATGCCATCGACACCGCCCTGCTGCAACGCCTCGAGATCGCGCTTGGCGGCTTCCACGACCTGCGATACGCTTCCGCCCGGGTAATACAGCGGATCGCCCGGCAGAGGACGCAGGTGCAGCATTCCGATAACCGGCTTTTCGTTCTTGAACATCGAAGTTAGAAACGACATAACGTGCTCCTTCATAGGATTATTGCAGGGACGTTACTCCCCCAGCACCTCGACGTACACTTTTCGCTTCTGCGGACCGTCAAACTCCGCAAGATAGATGTTCTGGGCACTTCCGCACACGATGTGGCCATCTTGGACGGGAAAGAAGCAACTGTTTCCACAAATCATGCTCTTGATATGCCCACAGGAGTTGTTACCGGTGGCTCCATAGCTCGGCAGGAAGTGTGCATGCGCATAGGGGGCATCGAGTGGGGCGATGCGATCAAGCGTCTCCATAAGATCCGTCTCCACGCAGGGCAGCCCCTCGTTTACCACGATTCCGCAGGTCGTATGCGACAAAATAATCGCCGCCAAGCCATTGGTCACCGAGCTGCGTTCGATGGCAGCGTGCACGTCCTCGGTAATATCGATGAACTGGTCCGGAGCAGTCGATAGATAGCTCAATGTCTCGAGCGTCACCATGTTCACTCATCCCCTTCAAGAAAACGCAGGGCATTACCCCAGTAGAGCCTTTCTCGCGCATCATCGCGCATGGGCACGGTATCGAGCGCCCGCTTGAGTTTGAATGCACGGAAGCGCGGCGTATTGCTGGCGAACATCACTTGGTGCGATAGCGCGCGCTCATACCACAGCGGCCCCATATCGACCGTGAAAAGACGCTGCATCATCTCCTCGGGCGAATCGATGTAAGTGATAGAGGTGTCCGCGTAGCAGTTGGGATACTTGAGCAGCATCGCCACGGTCTCGCGCACCCAGGGCCAGCCAAAATGGGTCAAACTAAAACGCACATTTGGATGCGTTGCGATTGTGTGCTCAAATGCAAGCGGGTTACTGCGCGAGAGCTCTGCGCCCGGCTCCCAAGACATACCGGCATGGAAAACCACCGGCTTGTTATAGCGCTCGCACAGTTCGTAAAGCGGCTCGGCCACAGCATCATCGGGGGCAAAACCCTGCTTTGCAGGATGCAGGCAAAGCCCCTTTGCCCCCAACTCGGTAAAGGCGCGCTCCAATTCGTCTGCGGCACCGCTCACCTGCGGGTCTACGCTCGCAAATCCCCACAGACGATCGGGATGTGCGGCAACCAGCATGGCAATCTGGTCATTGGTGCCAAAGTGCCCTCCGCATGCCGTGGTTACATCGAGCGGCATGAGCACGCTCTTCTGCACATCGCAGACGTCCATCTCGACTTGAAGCTCATCCCAATCCATGGGGCCCATATGCCCCATACCAAATTCTCGTGACCAAAAACCGAATCCATCAGGCTCATCACCCGGCGTACAGATCTCGCCGTAGAGCATAGGATGGACCAACATGTCGATAACCATTTCGTACTCCTTTCCAGGCATTTGACCCTAGTACGGCTCAAACGAACCGATCACTCGGGACGACAGCTCAGCGCCCGCCTTCATACACGCCGGAATATCAAGGCCATCGATCACGCCCTTGGTAAACCCGGCGATATACGAGTCGCCGGCACCCACGGTATTAACGACCTTCTCCGCCGGCACGATCCCGCACTCATAGAAGCGCTCACCGTCATAGGCAATGCTTCCCTTCTCGCCAAGCGTGGCAACCGCAACGCGCGGCCCCAATTCCTGCGCGTGACGTACCCAGTCCCGCAGCTCCGGAGTGTCATCTTCAAACGACATAAATGCGTAGTCAACGTAGGGAAAATGATTCTCGCAGGCATATTCGGGATCCTGGCTGAACACCGAGAAGTCCATAACCACCGTCTTGCCCGCATCATGCCACTCGGGCAGGAGGTCCAAACAATTGCCAAACAGGTCGGTATGAATGATGTCATGCTCTAGGATAAACGCCCGGTCATCTTCATTCGGACGATATGTCTCCATTACGCCATCGATTGCCTCGAGATGCACGCGATCGACGCCGTCTTTCAATGCCATGAGCATCACCGAGGTGTCGCCATCCTCCACCCGCAGATGAGAGATATCAAACCCCTCGGCGGCCAGCGCCTCTCTCATCTTGTCTCCGTACTCGTCCTTGCCGACAACCGACACGGCGGATACCGAAACGCCCATTCGTGCAAGATGGATACCCCAGTCAATGCCATTACCAGTCGGATAGAACACGCCGATGTTTTGATAGACGTCCGCACAGCAAAAACCAGCCGCACACGCTTTAATACCCATGGTCTTCTCCAATGTTCAAAAGGGGACCCACCACATGGCGAGCCCCCTTTTCGCGTTTCGCTTATTGTTTTGCATCGGCTGTCCAAGGCCTCATAGCCAGACCGCCGTACGCTTTCTTAAGCTATTCGACGATTGGTGCTCCGTGGCCCCAAGAACCTTCCATGCCGCACACGGTCGAGGCAAACCCGGCAGCAAAGTCGAGCGCGCGCTCGATGGCCTCGGCGCCACCCTCACCACGCTTGGCGGAATCGAGATAGCACATCAAAAACGAGGTGAGGAACGAGTCGCCCGCCCCCATGGTGTCCTTCATGTCCGTTACCGGTTTAGCCAGCTGGCGGTAATAACGCTCGCCGTCGTAAGCGATGCAGCCCTCGGCGCCCGCCGTAGCCGACACAAAACGCGGACCCAGATCCTTCACCCATGCCAGACGCTCGCGAATCTCGTCCTCACTCGCGGCATCCGCCGCACTAAAGAAAGCAAAATCGACATAGGGCGCAATCTGCTCGTAGTACTCGTCGGTGGAGTCGTCCGAAAAGTCAAAAGAGACCGTGACGCCCGCAGCCTTCAACTTGGGCAGCTCGCGCTCGGTGAAGCAATAGTTGCCCGAATGAACCACATCGAACTGCTTCATGTACGAAAGGTCAAAGCGATCGAGAACATAGCGCGCATCGCCACGGATACCGCCCTCGTTGGAGCCGAGGAAGACACGGTCACCGTCAACGACGGTCACGCGAGCCGCTCCGTTCTCGCCAATCATCTGCTCGCACTTGTCAAGCTCGATACCCTCATCCTCGAGGCTTGTAATGACATGCTCGGCAGCGGCGTCATTGCCAAAAATGCCCATGTATGCAGAGCGTGCGGCACCGCATTTCTTGGCATAAACGGCGAAGTTCACCGCATTGCCGCCGGGATACATGGTGTGGATATGCTCGTAGCGATCGACGACGTTGTCGCCAAATCCGAGCGCGTTAACGTTAAATGCCATGGCCTTTGCCCCTTCTAGTACTCGACAACACCCATATAGCGACGGAAATCGGGATCGTGATCAAACACCTTGCCGCGTGCAGCACGCAGCTCGCAGTTCATGGCGTAGAACAGCACCGGGTCCAGATAGGCACGGACGCTCGCCGGCACGGCTTCCATACCGTACTCCTTGGCATCGAGCACCATCAGCGTATCGGTATGCGTCTTAAGGAACGCAAGGGCGCGCTCGTCCATGGCACGGCACTCGCTGGAGCCCATCTGCAGGAAGTAAAAAACGCCATCCTGAGTAGCCTCGAAGGGGCCGTGGAAGTACTCGGCAGAGTGGATGTAGCTGCAGTGCTGCCACTGCATCTCCATAAGAGAGCAGATAGCGAAACCGTAGGTCTGGCTAAAGTTGGGACCGCTGCCCAGAATGTAGAAGAACTCGTGCTCCTGGCAAAGCTTGGCAAAACGATCGCCTAGCTCGGCATTTACCTTCTCACGTGCCGGGGGAAGAATCTTATCCATCTCGGCGATACCGGCATACATATCGGCAAGATCGGCGTAGCCCTCCTGCTGATCGAGCAGCTCGGCCGCAAGCGACAGCGAAATGCCAGCGGGGACCTCGGCCTGCGGCACGCCCTCGCCCCACGGGTAGACCCACGTGGTCCACTTGCCGGAGTCAATCTTGGATCCAGCGTTGTCGGTCTGGGCGATCACCGTAGCGCCGGCAGCAAGGGCAATCTCACAGCCCTCGACGACCTCGGGGGTGTTGCCACTGTGGCTGCAAGCAATGACCAGGGATTTCTCACCCAAGCGGCGCGGGCGCATGATATCAAACTCGCGAGCCGTATAGATATACGAAGTGAAGGTGGTTGCCTCGCGCTGCAGAAGCTCATGAGCCGGGATCAAATCGATCATGGAGCCACCGCAAGCAATCCAGTAGACGCTGTCGAACTTGCCCTTCTCGGCAATTGCCTCTTTGATCAGATCGTGTGCGTTCATATCCAGTTCCTTTCTTGTTTGGTCCGCAATCAATGACGTTGGCTGCGTGGCCGATAGTTGGTTTAGTCAATCAGATATTTCTCGAATGCGGCCATGTTCTTGGCATCTGCCGCCGCCGGGTCATCGTAGTAACGCCCGTCCGTGATTTCCTGGCCCAGCATGCCATCGAAACCATGGGCATTAAGCGTAGCGACGAAGGCGTCCATATCGTGCTTGCCATCGCCCCACACCAGATGGCCATACGGGTCACCGTCGATAAAGTGCATCTCGTGAATTGCCCCATCACCAAAGGCGGCAAACCAGTCCTCGAGCGTCTCGCCCGCAACGCCCATCGCGGTTGTATCAACCATGGGCTGTAAGTACGGGCTCGCGACCTCGTCAATCATGCGCTTCGCATCGGAAACCGTCGTTACAAGGTTGCTCTCCTCGGGACGCAGGCTTTCCATCGTAAGCACCAGACCGTGCTCACCGGCATACTCCGCCAGAATGGACAAGTGCTCGCGGCTGCGCTTCCAGGCTTCCTCGCGGTCCTCGTCCCAGTCGCCCCAGCCCGAGTTGACGGACATACGGTCGCACCCAAGTACCTCGGCAAGCTCAATGCCGTGCTTAAAGTACGCCAGGCTGCGCTGTTCATGCAGCGGTTTGCGTGCGCAGTACTGCCAATGATAGACAACATTCTCGGGGCACAGAGTACGATACCTAAGCCCACGGTCTGCAGCCTTTTTCGCCAGGACCTCAGCCTCAAAGTAGCCCGTGTGGTCGAGCGTCACATGCGGCTCCGCACACCACAGCTCAATGGACTCAAAGCCCAAACGCTGCTGCACATCAAGGAAGTAATCGAGCGACCACATGATGTAGTGGATATTCATGCCCGCAATCTGTTCGCGGCGCAGCGTCGGTTTGGATTCAGACATCTTATGCCTCCTTATTTCGATCGAACACGATTTGTCCGTCCGACATCGTCATATCAACCGAAAGATCGCGTGCGTCGCGATAATCGAGGTCGAACACATCCCGATCGAGCACGCAGATATCGGCAAGCTTGCCGACCTCAAGCGTACCCAGTTCGTCTTCGCGCATCAGATCGTACGCGCCCCCGGCAGTCCAAGCACGCAAGAGCTCGACAAGCGTCAGCGCGTTGGCCTCATTCACGGGCAGCCCATCGTCGAAGTATCCACCGCACGCGCTGTAGATTGACTCGCCCAGGCTCGGAATCAGCAGTGGCAAATCCGTACCACAGCACACCGTGCATCCGGAATCTTCCATGCCGCGGCGATTCCAGCTGTGCAAAAGTCGCGTCTCGCCAATTTGTCGACGCATCATCGACAGGCAATCCTCGCGCCGGTCCAGCGTCAAAATCTGCGGATAGACCTCGCAAATTCCACCTAACTTGCCAAACTCGACAAGATCGGTCGGATCAGAGTTCTCGAGATCGGTAATCGCATGGCGGCGAAGCAACCGTCCATGCTCGTCTCGAGGCAGCGAGGCATAGAGCGCCACGGTGCGACGAACGGCGCCATCGCCCTGGCAATGCAAGGAATATCGGAAGCCGTCAGCATCAATTGCGCGCAGCTCGTTCTCAATCAGATCCCACTCGGGCTCCTCGACAACCGTCTTGCCGGCAGCTCCCGCATCGGCCGTGTCCTCATAGGGGTCAATCATCTCGGCAAGCCCCGCCCATACGCCGCGATCGGTCATACGGTTGAAGCCAGAAAAACGAACGAACGGTCCCCGAAAGCGCTCTCGTGCCTCGCGAGCATACGACAGATTTGCACCGGCACCCACCGGCTGCGACATCATAGAGACGCGAACCGTCAGCTCACCAGATTCTTCACGGCGAGCCATTTCGTCGGCAAAACCGTAGTAGTCATCAAACGCCATCTCCTTGATGGCGGTAACGCCGCGCTCGTTAAGCATGCTCATGTAGTCCGAATACCCCGCACGTACCTCGGGCAGCGCGAGGAAATCGCTCATCATGCGCCAGATCTTCTCGGCATAGCACGCCTGGGGTGTGAAGCCGTATCGCGCACTGGCGGCAGCATTGAGAACGCAGGTCTCCGCACCCGGTGTAAAGCAGACGACAGGGATATCGCCAAAACAATCGTCAAACACAGCCGCCGTATTTGCGTTCTCGGCATCCGATGCCAACGTTTCGGGTAGGTTGTGGCCAAAAGCCGCCGCGCAATCCGGATGATCTTCTTTCCATGCACGCAAGAGCGACACGGCCTCTTTGGCATCAGCGATGCCGGACAGATCAGGCCCCAACGTCCGCAGCGCCCAGCCTGTATAGAAGGTATGCACATCGATCAGGCCAGGCATGACGGTGCGGTCGCCCAGGTCAACTACCTCGTCCGCCTGGGTCAAATACGAAGCTAGCTCACACTTGGTGCCAACAGCCTCAATTCGATTGCCACGGACCGCTACGAAACCTTCAAACGGCAGGTCCCCCGTACCGGTAAAGACGCTCTTAGACGTCAGGACCGTCAAACGATCAGACATCACAACCACCTACGCCGGAAGCATGCCAGAAATTGCCGTTACGATCAGGCCAAAGACGACCATGAAGATGAAGAACTTCCAAATGGTCTTCCACCATTGGCCAAACGAAATCTTAGCCACGCCAAGGCCGGCAACCGTCATGCCCGCCACGGGACTGATGGTGTTGATGGTCTGGTTGGCAAACTGGAGCGCGGTAACGGCCGCCTCGGGATTGAGGCCCATGAGCTCGGTCAGGGGGCCCATAACGGGCATGGTGAGTGCCGCCAGGCCAGAACTCGAGGGAACCAGCAAAGAGAGCAGGCCAAGGACGATATACATAAACGTGGTGTAGACGGCGGCGGGCGCACCGGCGAGCGCAGTAGCGAGCGCCTGGAGGATGGTGTCGATGATCATGCCGCCCTCGGCGATGACCAGAATACCGCGAGCGATACCGATAACGATGGCGGCGTACGCAAAGTCGGCGAGACCTTTAACGAACTCCTCAGCAATCGTCTGCTGGTCAAGACCGCCCAGGATACCGGCAAGCAAGCCCATGCCAAGGAACACGGCGGAAATCTCATTCATGTACCAACCCTGGGTAACAAGACCCCAGACGATAATGCCCATACCGCAAGCAAAATCGATAAGCACGAGCTTCTGACGGGTAGTGAACTCTTCCTCGATGGAGGCATCGGTCACGGAAAACTCGATACGCTTGAGCTTATCGTCCTCGTACGTAATGGACGACTCGGGGTTTTTCTTGACGCGCATGGCGTAGCGCATGGCCCATGCGATACCGACGGCAGTGAAGATGACCCAAGAAACGGCGCGCAGCCACAGTTGCGGATTGCCCTCGATGCCAATGATGCCCTGGGCGATCAAAACATTAAACGGATCGATGGTCGAAGCGCAATATCCCAGGTTAGGACCAAGGAAGCAGATGATGAATGCCGTCATCGAGTCATAACCGATACCCATCATGATGGGAATGAAGATGGCATAGAACGGCAGGGCTTCCTCAGACATACCAAACGTGGTGCCGCAAATGGACAGCAACGTCATCGTGATGGGAATGATGAGGATGTCCTTGTTCTTGAGCTTTTTAATCACGCGGCTCATGCCGGCATTCAAAGCGTTGGTCTTGGTGATGATTGCGAACGACCCGCCAATCAATAAGACGAACGCAACGACGTCGGCAGCCTCCTGGATGCCCTTAGTGGGCGCTTGCAGGACCGCGAAGATATCCTGCCCCAGATTGATGGTCTCGCCGGTCTCGGAATCGGTGTAGTTCTTATCGACCTGTTCATAGGTTCCAGCAACGGCGACTTCACGCTCGCCCGCCGCTGTCGAAATCGTCTTGCGCTGATACTGACCAGAGGGAACGATCCAAGTCAAGACCGCAAAGACAACGATCAGCAAGAACATGATCGTATAGACATGCGGTAATTTGAACTTAAAACGTCTGTTTGTCTTCTTCGCCTTCGTATCTGACATAGATACCTCCAAAGAACTCGAGACTGCATCGCATCTCGCTTCAACGTTTGCACAAGGCAAACGTTCTATGACGTTCTATAGGTTACCAGCAGCTTTTCTCGCCATCAAGATAATTTCAAACTGATTGCCGCAACGCGGTTGAACGGTTGCGTTTGCGCCGTGAACGGTATGGAAACGCCCGGTGAGATGATCCACCGGGCGCTTTCATACGCAATGTCCTAGATGTCAAAAACGTAGCGAGACCCAACGATCCGCTGACGACCGATGATAAACGGCCGCCGCTGCTCATCGAAAAAGAAGGCTTCCATATAAAACAAGGGTTCGCCAACGGGAACTGCCAACAACCGAGCGACCTCGGGCGACGCACACGCGATCTCAAGCGTGCATGGGTCGGTAAACGCGGGCGTGCGGCCAGTCAGGTTGCGCACGAACTCAAAAATGGATTGGTTAGATAGAGGTGCCGTTGATAGATAGGCGTTGTCCTCGTAAACATATATGTTGTTCTCGAGCATGACAGGGACGCCATCGGCAGTACGCACGCGCTCAACGCAGATCAAGTCAGTTCCAACGGGAACACCAAAGAACTGTGCTTCGGTGGAATCCGCCGGCAGCATCTTTCTCGAAATGACACGCGCCCCCGGTTCCATTCCGTTAACGCGGCATGCGTCCGAAAAACTCTGGACGTCATCCTTCTGGCGAATCTTGCGCTTGAGCTTGGGGGCATTGACAAACGTGCCTTTCCCCTGTCGCTTCGTTAGATAGCCCTGTTGGACGAGCTCCTCAATAGCGCGTCGCACGGTAACGCGGCCAACTTTATAGCTCTCAGCCAATTCGAATTCGTTGGGTATCCGCGCACCTGCCTTGTAGGCACCGGAGTTGATTTCGTTTTTGATGATATCGATAACCTGTTGGTACAGCGGTATCGCTGCTTTACCGTCAGTTAGCCCTTCAGTCGGTGGCATATACCCTCTCCAAGCACAATTAAGCCTAAAACGGACTTAGGGGCATTCAACAAGTCCTTAAGCCCGCATTAGCTTAAAGTATGCTAGGTGTCGCACCAAAATGTCGGCTATTTACTCATCAGACCCGAAAAACGCGCAACTACCGCGCTCCTAAGAAAGCTCAAGCAGTTCCGGCAGCTGGTCGATGATCTTGTCCGCAGCATCCTGGCTAAAGCCAAACCGCTCCTCGCGCTTGGCGATTACCGTCAGACCCGCTCGCTTGCCGGCAGTGATGCCAGGCACCGAATCCTCAACGCAGCAGCAACGGACCGCAGGCAGCCCCAACAGGTCCAGCGCATGCAGGTAGATGTCGGGCTCGGGCTTGCTCTCCTTAAACTGCTCGCCGCTCACCACGTACTCAAAGGCATCCGACAGACCACATGCATCGAGTACTTCCTCGATGCTGTCCATGGGAGACGAGCTCGCCAGCGCCACGCGAACGCCGCGGCGCGGCAACTCTCGAATCGTATCCACAGCGCCCGGGTTAATCAAAGCCTGGTAGTCACGCGGACGCTTATGCGCCCACTCGTCCCAACGGGCCAATGCCTCCTCGCCAGTGAAGTGCCCTTTACCGGCGCGCTCAAACCAATCGACTAGCATATGCAGGAAGAACTGATGTGAGGTACCAACCTGCCCGTTCAACTCCTCTTGGGTCAGATTCAACCCAAGCTCCTTGGCAAACGCGGCAGTCTCCCCCAGGTAGTAATACTCGGTATCGACAATGACGCCGTCCATGTCAAAGATAACGGCGTCGAACGGAAATGCGGACACGGCACCCTCCCTAACAAAAGGGCGCCCGCAAGCGGACGCCCGAACCATGCACTATCGGCGATTCTAACCCAGCAGCTGGTCAAGTGCTACCGCGATACCGTCTTCGTTGTTGTTGGCGGTCACCATCTGGGCCACGGCCTTGACTTCATCGACAGCGTTACCCATGGCGACGCCGGTACCAGCCCACTCGATCATAGACTTGTCGTTCTGGCCGTCGCCAAACGATACGACCTCGCTGGCATCGATGCCGAGCTTGGGCAGGGCACCCTCGAGCGCACGGGCCTTATCGATACCGGGCGCCGTGTACTCAAAGTACCAGTCGGCCGTAAACATGCCCGAAAGCGTCTGCTTAAAGGGCGCATACATCTCCTCGTAATGCGCCTGCAGGTAGGCCGGATCGCCCGCCGTCAGCAGCTTGTCCACGGGATAAGTGTCCACGACCTCATGCAGGCTCTCGACCTCGCGAATCTTAAGGTCGCACGCATCGCGCTCGTATTTGACGATGTTTTTCTGCGAGCCGTCAGGCAGCGTGATCATGCAATGGTACGAGTCCTCGACGTGCAAATCGCGACCGAGCGAGATGATGGGGATCACGTCAAAATTACGCAGGTGATCAATCAGGCGATGCAATTCGTCGGCAGGCATAGCCTGATCGAACAGCACCTCGTCGGTCTGAGCATCGACGACGTGCGCGCCATTAAAGGCAACTAGCAGACCATCATGGTTCTGAAGGTCGAGCTCCTGCGCCAAGGCATGCAGCCCCCATGCGGGACGACCCGAAGCCAAGATAAGCTTAATGCCCGACTCCTGCGCCGCGAGCAGTTTCTCGCGCGTACGCGGGCTGATGACCTTTTGGTCGTTGGTGAGCGTACCGTCGATATCCATTGCGATGGCTTTGATTGCCATATATGCCTCCCTGACATTGAACAACCTTGTCTGAGCCATCATACAGAACACCCACGGCGGCGTTGTTTGCAACGGGAAAAATGTCATATTGTCCCAAACATGAACGGCGCGCCTTCGACGATTGCGATGCCCGTCGAGGCGCCTCCCGATACATTCCATCCTATCCAAATAGCAAAGGGCCCGCATCCCAACGGATACGGGCCCTTGTCGGCTATGCGTTAGTTTTCGCAGCGAATCCTACTTGCGGTGAGCTCGGTAGAACTCGATGAGCGCCTGGGTCGAAGCGTCCTGTTCGGCCTTGGCGGCGTCGTCGTGGAAGGCCGGGGTGATCTGCTTGGCAAGCTGCTTGCCAAGCTCGACGCCCCACTGGTCGTAGGAGTCGATGCCCCAGACCGTGCCCTCGACAAACGTGATGTGCTCGTACAGGGCGATGAGCTCACCAAGCGCGAACGGGGTCAGCGTGTCGCCAAAAATCGAGGTCGTCGGACGGTTGCCCTCAAAGCAGCGGGCCGGGACGATCTGCTCGGGCGTGCCCTCGGCACGCACCTCATCGGCCGTCTTACCAAAGGCGAGCGCCTTGGTCTGGGCCAGGAAGTTGCCCAGGAACAGCTCGTGCACGTCCTGACCGCTGTCGGTCGCAGGGTTGGCGGTATTGGCAAAGGCGATGAAATCGGCCGGGACCACCACGGTGCCCTGGTGCAGCAGCTGGTAGAAGGCGTGCTGACCGTTGGTGCCGGGCTCGCCCCAGAAGATCTCGCCGGTATCGGAGGTCACAGCGCTGCCGTCCCAGCGGACATGCTTGCCGTTGGACTCCATGGTGAGCTGCTGCAGGTAGGCCGGGAAACGGTGCAGATACTGGCAGTACGGAAGCACGGCGTGGCTCTTGGAACCGAAGAAGTTGACGTACCAGACGTTGAACAAACCCATCAGCGCGACGGCATTGTTCTCGAGCGGCGTGTTGCAGAAGTACTCGTCGATGGCGTGGAAGCCCTCAAGGAACTGCTGGAAACGCTCGGGGCCGAGCACGACGATCAGCGACAGGCCCACGGCGGAGTCGACGGAGTAGCGGCCGCCGACCCAGTTCCAGAAACCAAAGGCGTTAGCCGGGTCGATACCGAAAGCCTCGACCTTCTCGAGTGCGTTGGAAACGGCGACGAAGTGCTTTGCCACAGCCTCGGCGTTCTGCTCATCGGAGCCATCGATGGCGCCCTGAGCCTTGAGCTGCTCGAGCATCCAGGTCTTGACCTCGCGGGCGTTGGTGAGGGTCTCGAGCGTGGTGAAGGTCTTAGAGACGATGATCACGAGCGTGGTCTCGGGATCCAAACCCTTGAGCTTCTCGGCCTGGTCGTTGGGGTCGATGTTGGAGATATAGCGGCAGTCGATACCGGCGTCGGCATAGGGACGCAGGGCCTCGTAAGCCATGACCGGGCCCAGATCGGAGCCGCCGATGCCGATGGACACCAGGTGCTCAATCTTCTTGCCGGTAACGCCCTTCCACTCACCGGAGCGCACGCGCTCGGCGAAGGCATACATGCGATCGAGGACCTCGTGCACGTCGGCGACGACATCCTGGCCGTCGACGATAAGCTGGCCTTTCTCGCTTGCCGGACGGCGCAGCGCGGTGTGCAGGACGGCGCGGTCCTCGGTGGTGTTGATGTGCTCGCCGGAGAACATGGCGTCGCGGCGCTCCTCGAGCTTCACCTCGCGGGCAAGATCGCACAGCAGCTTGACGGTCTCATCAGTCACCAGGTTCTTGGACAGGTCGAAGTGCAGGTCACCGGCGTCAAAGCTCAGCTTGTTCACGCGCTCGGCATCGGCGGCGAACCAGGCCTTGAGGTCGATACCCTCGGCCTCGAGCTTCTCCTGATGGGCCTCGAGCGCCTTCCAAGCGGCAGTCGACGTAGCATCGATAGGTGCGGCAACAGTTGCCATAGAGTCCTCCTCAGCATACGGGCGCACGCCTCCATGCGCCCGGACATTCAGATGCCACTATTCTAGCGCAGGTCAAGACTATAATCAGCGAGCGTTGCCAATCGGCCCCCAAACGGCAACCGACCAAAAAGGGACAGGTTTAATTTGGCAGGTCAAACGCTTTACCAATCAAAAATAACCTATCCCTTTATGCCAAATATTAGGCCGCAGCGCAGACGCTACCGAGCAACTCACGCAGAGGAGACCCGATGCCCTCCAGCAGTTCGGGCGCGATGATGGCAAAAACGGGAACCTCGCCGGCCCCCACGACGGCAGGCACCTTGCCCTCCGAGACGATACATCCATAAGGGACAAAACCGTCTTCGCCGACATCGAGCGCCGCCATGCGACGGGCGAGCTCGCGCGCAAAGCCGGCAGTATCGGCATCGCCAATCGCCAAGACAAAGTCCACGCCTTCGTCGGTCGCCAGGGCCACGGCTTCGTCGATCAGCTCGTCTCCTCCGTCGCCTTCAACCGAGCCGCAGCGGAAAAGCACGCGCTCGAGCAGGGCGCGATCGAGCGAGCCCAGCGCCGCCGAAACGAGCTCATCACGCGTGTGCTTGTCGCCTCCCAGCACGACCAGTGCCTTGGTGCCGCCATAGTGGGCAACCAATCGCCCGCACCAGCGAGCCACATCCCCATCCGCAACCAAGCGCGTCGGCATACCAAACCCATAGTTGACCATTATCCCCACAACCCTTCCGTGCTTTATGGTGGTATCAATCGTTAGCCTCATGCTACGAAGCGAGCTTTTCCGAGCTGTTTCGCGCTCTTTAGAGCTGCGTTAAAACCCGATCCAGCCGCACGACCATACCTACCAAAACAAACCAGTCCCTTTTTGGCAGGTTTTGACGATGTCCGCGCAAGCGGGTATTATCGAACATGTATTCGATAAGAACATGTGTTTGATGGGAGGACGCGTGGGGCACGAGCGTCACACCTATATCTGCATCGACCTTAAGACGTTCTACGCCAGCGTCGAGTGCGTCGACCGCGGACTCGACCCACTCACTACGTGCCTGGTCGTTGCCGACGAATCGCGCGGACGCACGACCATCTGCCTCGCCATCACACAAGCCATGAAGGACCTCGGCATCCACAACCGCTGCCGTCTGTTCGAGATACCCGACGGCATCGACTACATCAAGGCCGTGCCGCGCATGCAGCACTACATGGAGGTGTCGGCGCAAATCTACGGCATCTATCTGGAATACGTGAGCCCGCAAGACATTCACGTCTATTCAATCGACGAATGCTTTATCGACGTGACGCCCTATCTAGACCTCTACCACACCAATGCCGAAGGGTTCGCCTGCATGCTACGCGACGAGGTCCTCGCGCGCACCGGCATCACGGCAACTGTCGGCATCGGCCCCAACCTATTCCAGGCCAAGGTGGCGCTCGACATTACCGCCAAGCACGTACCCAGCCGCATCGGCATGCTCGACGACGAGACCTTTCGCAAGGAAATCTGGCCCCATCGTCCCATCACCGACATCTGGGGCATAGGCCCCGGCGTGGCGGCGCGGCTCGAAAAGTACGGCGTCTACGACCTGATGGGCGTCGCCGCGCTCGACGAAAACCTGCTCTATGACGAGCTCGGCGTCAATGCCGAGTATCTCATCGACCACGCCTTCGGGCGAGAGCCGACAACCATCGCCGATATCCAAGTCTATCGCCCGCAGGCGACCTCAACTACCACAGGGCAGGTGCTCTCGAAGGGCTATGCCTACGAGCAGGCCTATACCGTCTTGCGCGAGATGGTCGACAACGCCGTGCTGGACTTGGTCGATAAGCACGTGGTGTGTGACAGTATCTCGCTGTTTGTTGGCTACGCGAGCGAGCGAGCCGACATACGCCGACTCGATGCCAGCGGCACAGCGCAATATGTGGACGGATGCGGACACCTGCGCTCGAGCACGTCGAGCATCGAACCCGCCGCGACCGCCGGTCCCGAACTCGCTCCCCGTGCGCCCAAGCCCGTCCAGCGCGATGACGAACGACGCCGTCTGGTGCGCGAGGCACAGGCAATCGATGGCATCTTTGTGGGAGAGCATGGCGGCAAACCACGTGGCGGCTATGCCGCGCTCTTCGCGCACTCCAACGCCTCGCGAAAACTGCCCGAGCGCACCAATTCATTTAAGAAGATCATGGGCTATTTCGATGAGCTCTGGGCGCAGACGGTCGATCCTAAACGACCGGTCAAGCGCATCAACCTGGGTTTTGGCAACCTCATGCCCGAGGAATTTGCCACCGTCGATCTGTTCAGCGATGTCGAGGCCGATGAGCGCGAGCGCGACCTGGCACGCGCCGTGTTGGCCGTGAAAGGCAAATACGGCAAGAACGCCCTAGTTAAAGGATTGAGCTTTACCGCCGGCGCCACTGCACGCGAACGCAACGACCAGGTAGGAGGACACCGTGCCTAAACCCAAGCAACCTATGCGCCCACCCACCGCCTTCGAGCGCCTGGCGGACCCCGAGGGAAGGCATCGCGCCGCCGATCCCAAGCTCACCGCCAACGGCGCCGTTCGCGCCGGACGCGCCGCGCAGTTTATGCCCTTTGCCGCCCTCACGGGATACTACGAGCTCGTACGTAAGCAAGAAATCACCGCCGAGCCCAAATGCGAGCTCACGGAAGAAAAAGCCCTCGAGCTTTCGAAAAAGCTCGAGGGCCTCAAACGTGGCGACCTGGTCCGCGTCACCTATTACGACACGTACGGCTATCGCGCTCGCACGGGCATCCTTGACGAAGTGCTCCCCGCCTTCAAACTGCTCAAGCTCAAGGATATCGCCATCGACTTCGACGACATCCAAGACATCGAACTGCGCGGACGAGCCTAGCCAAGGAAGCGCATCCAGGGCGGCGCTTACAACGTCATGACGTAGTAGCCCGCGTCTTTCACGGCCGTCTCGAGGACACCGCGATCAACCGGACGCTTAGAGCGCACGCGTGCCGTGTGGTCCGCATACGTCACCGTTGCCCACACGCCATCCAGCGCATTGAGGGCATTGGCTACGTTCTGAGCGCAGCCGTCACAGCTCATGCCGCCGATGAGCAGCTCATCGCTATAGGGATAGTGTGACGCATCGGTATCCGTCACAACAACCTTTTTGGCCTTCTTGCCGCTCGCACCATCGCTGCAACAACTCTTCCCGTGTGTCGAAGCGGCAATGCGACGCAGTCCAAAAAACATGCCGACGGCAATGACGGCCAGCACGATGAGATTCGCAGGGTTGAGCAAGTCACTCATGCGTTCCCCTTTCAAGTAGCCCTATCTAGATACCCCCATGGGGTGTCCCCATCTTAACCCAAAACCATGTCCGTTCGATCAATTAGTTTCCCTTTTCTTACTTTTTAGTTGACCAGGGCTTACTTTCGTGTATAAGTTTTCCTAGGCTAACAGTTTAGATCCGTAAGGAGCGCCGTGACTCGAACCATTGACATCCCAACATACCAAACGGCTGTCGTGCGCAACTGCTCCCCTACGCTCGCAGGTATCAAGCCGGCTTCGCTCTTTACCTATCCCGGCGTTTACGCCAACCAAAACGGAAAATCCGGCGCCGCCCATATCGAAGAGCGACGCTCTCGCCTGCTCGCCGTCATAGCCCAATGCAACCGCGAGCTCCAGCCACTCGGGATCCACATGAGCGTTTTGGTCTGGCGCCCCTGCGGAGCGCTCATCTATGTGTACCGCCCTGCGGACCTCATGCGATACCTCTCCGACCCCCGCGCTACGACGGCACTTGCCGCCGAAGGTTACGATGTCCACAACCTGTCCGCGTCCCTGGTGCATCTCGCCGCGCGCATCACGCTGGCAAGCAGCAATGCCGCAGAAAGCGCCTATGACGGCAACGTCTGCGCACTCGCGCGAAATAGGCACTGCGATACGGGGTGCATGTGCGAGTTCCCCCACGAAATTGGCTATTTTTTGGGCTATCCCTACGAAGATGTCCATCAGTTTATCGTCCAGCGCGGCGAAAACTATAAGGTCTTTGGCGCATGGAAGGTATACACAAACGTTGAGCAGGCGCTCACGACCTTCGATTCCTATCGCGCATGCACGCAATACCTCACCTACATCTATCAACAGGGCTGCACCCTGGGACAACTTGTCCAGGCAACCCGATAGAGCATACAAAACGCGGCCGCACGCCGCACAACCGAAAGGAAAACATATGAGCAAGATCGCAGTCGTGTACTGGAGCGGCACGGGTAACACCGAGGCCATGGCAAACTTCGTTGCCGAGGGCGCAACCGGTGCCGGCGCCGAGGCAGAGGTCATCTCCTGCGCCGACTTCTCCGCCGACAAGGTCGCCAACTATGACGCTATCGCTTTCGGCTGTCCCGCCATGGGCTCCGAAGAGCTTGAGTACGACGAGTTCCAGCCGATGTGGGACGAAGTCAAGGAAGTCCTCGGCGATAAGAAGGTCGTCCTTTTTGGTTCCTACTCGTGGGCCGAGGGCGAATGGATGGACAACTGGAAGGCAGACGCCGACGAGGCAGGTGTCAACGTCGTCGATTCCGTTATTTGCTACGATGCGCCCGACGATGAGGGCGAGGCCGCCTGTCGCGCCCTCGGAGCTGAGCTGGCTTAACACGCCACGGGCCGACAAAGCCGAGTCACGACAATACGCATACGTGTCCTAACAAAAACGGGGGCTGGATCACATCCAGTCCCCGTTTCCTGTAACGCAAATTGCGTTAACCGACTATGAGATATTGCCCAAAAACGCCTTGGTGCGCTCGCTCTTGGGATGGTCGAAGACCTCACTCGGCGTGCCCTCTTCCACGATAACGCCGCCGTCCATAAAGACGACGCGATCGGCAACGTCGCGGGCAAAGCCCATCTCGTGCGTCACGACGATCATGGTCATGCCGTCGCGGGCCAGATCGCGCATAACGCCAAGGACGTCGCGGACAAGCTCGGGGTCGAGTGCCGACGTGGCCTCGTCAAAGAGCATCACGTGCGGATTCATCGACAGGGCGCGGGCGATGGCCACGCGCTGCTGCTGGCCGCCCGAAAGCTGACTCGGCATAAAGTCGATGCGCTCGGCAAGACCAACCTTGGTCAGCTCCTCAACGGCAATCTTCTCGGCCTCTTCCTTGCTGCGCTTGAGTACCTTTTGCTGCGCAAGCATGACGTTCTTTTTGACTGACAGGTGCGGGAACAAATTGAACTGCTGGAACACCATACCCAGATGCGTACGTACCTTGTTAAGGTCGACGCCCTTGGCGCAAACGTCCACGCCCTCAACGACGATCGAGCCGCTCGTGGGATGCTCCAGACGATTGATGCAGCGAAGCATCGTCGACTTGCCCGAGCCCGAAGGACCCAGGACTACGACGACCTCGCCCTTGTGCACATCCAGATCGATATCGCGCAGGACCACGTTATCGCCGAAGGCCTTCTGGAGGTTCTTGATGCTGACGACGACCTCGTTCGAGTTATTGGTTTCGCTCATGATAGGACCTCCTTACAGACCGGCGATGTGGTCGGCGGGCGTCGCGACGACCTGTCCAGCGCTCTTGGCGGGACGCTTCTTCTTGGTTTCGGCCGTCCCCAGAAGCCTCGCCTCAAGACCGCTCACCAAGCGAGCAAGCGGCAGGGTGATGACCAGGTAGAACAGGGCGGCAACCACATACGGCGTAATGGAACCCGTCGTGGCCACGATGGTACGGGCGTTCATGACGATCTCGACCACGCCCACGGCCGCGAGCAGCGACGTATCCTTGTAAAGCAGGATGAACTCACTGGTCAGCGTAGGCAGGACATTGCGGAACGTCTGCGGAATCATAACGTAGAGCAGCGTCTGGAAGGCGTTCATGCCCAGCGAGCGCGCGGCCTCGTTCTGGCCCTTGGGGATCGACTGAATACCGGCGCGGAAGATCTCGCACAGGTAGGCGGACGAGTTCATGGCCATGACGATGACGCCCAGCACATAGTCGTCAACCTTGACGCCGGCCAGCGGCAGACAGAAGAACGCGATGTAGATCTGCAGGAACGCCGGCGTACCGCGGATGATATTCACATAGATGCCGGCAAGGCAACGCAGGATGCGCGACTTGGAGATGCGCATGAGCGACAAGGCAAAGCCAAAGGGAATTGCCAGCGGAAACGCCACGAGCACGATCGAGAGCGACATGAGGAAGCCTTTGAAGACGATCGGCAGGCTCTGGACCAAAATGACCGGGTTCAGGAACAGGCGAAGGAACATGTTGGAATTCCATGCCTCGACCCACGGCTGCTCCTTAAGGTCGGCCAGGAAGTTATCGAATGCCGTCACGCCCTTAATCTCGACGGAAGGAATCTTAGAAATCTTCTTGGTCGAATCGTCGGCGAGCGTATAGGTGCCGCTGAAGGCCTCATCGCCGCCCTCGACGGGAAACGTCACGCCGTAAACCTCGACACGGAAAAAGCCTCCGGCAGGCGCCGTCTCGCCAAAGTCGATCTTGAGCGTCTGGCCGTCAGCCTTGCACGTGGGCTTCATGGGCGTACGATCCATGAGGTCCTCGCCCGAGAGCATCGTCAATCGCGTGTCATCGGTACCAAACGTCGTGCCGTCGACAAACGTCAGCGAAAGACCGCTCAGCTCCTCGTCGGCATCGGCCTGAACTTCCCAGGTAATGCGCGTCTCGGTGCCGCCGACCACAGCGCTGCCCGAACCGGTGTTGGGTCGGGCAGTAATCTTTGCGGTCTCAAGCGCCTGGGCGGTCGTGGGCGCATATGCCCCCGCGCACACCAGCGCGAGCGCCACGGCCATGACGCAGGATAGCTTTTGGAGCAAGGCGGGCAGTGAAAAACGCTGCTCCGTGGCCCCTTTGTTCAGTCGAGACAAGGTGGCTCCTATCGTAGAAGTTGCCGACAAAACGAGACGGAAACGCTCTCCGTCAAGAGAGGCGCAAAGGCCCTCTCCGCAAAACGGAAAGGGCCCGCGCGTAATCAAGCATTAATTTACTTGATGTTGTACTTAGCCATGAGGGCGTCAACGGTACCGTCGTCGGTCAGGTCCTTGATGGCCTGGTTGATGTCGTCCTTGAGCTTGGTGTTGCCCTGGTTGATGGCGATGGCGTACTCCTCGCCGGTGCTGACCTGCTTGATGGTCTGGCAGGTGTTGAACTGCTCGGCGGTCAGCTGGCTGGCAACGGAGCGGTTGGTGACTACGGCATCGCCCTTATCGGACTGCAGGGCGCTGAAGCACTCGGTGGCGTCCTTGTAGGGAACGATCTTAGCCTTGGGGAAGTTTTCCTGAGCAAAGGCCTCGGCGGTCGATCCAGACTGGACGATGATGGTAGCGTCGGCGTTGTTGAGCTTCTCGCTGTAGTTGTCGGCCGTGATGTCGGTGTTATCGACCTTGGTCACGATAGCCTGATCGTCCATGTAGTAGGAATCGGAGAAAGTGACTTCCTTCTCACGCTCGGGCGTGTCGGTGATAGCCGCGATGGAAACGTCATACTTGGCGCCCGAAGCGACACCCGGAACCAGCGTGTCAAAGTCATTGTTGACGTACTCGACATCCAGGCCCAGCTTGTCGCCGATAGCCTTGATAAGCTCAAGGTCAAAGCCCTGATAATCGCCGTTGTCATCCTTGTACTCAAACGGAGCGTACTCGGCAGAGGTGCCGACGGTCAGCGTACCGTCCTTGACGAGCGCGTACTCCTTGGAGCCGTCGACCTTCTCGACCTTAGCGTCGTCAGAGCTGCTGGAACCGGCATCAAAACCAGAGGTGGCGTTGGACGAGCCGCAGCCCGTCAGTGCGAGGGCGAGTGCCATGGCGCCCGTGGCGGCAAATGCGCCAAGCTTCTTCAGCTTCATAATCAGTCTCCTTCCGGTGACCCCGTTTGATTCAGAGGTCTGCAAAAACTGTTGGATATTATGCGCCCGTTTGGAAGAATCCGCAATTAGAAAACTGATTGAAACAAACCCATAACGTGAATGGAACACTCCACTTTATGACAGTTATTACTGCTGCAATGACCTTAACAGTTTGATTTCAGCCGCATAACCTGCAAGTTCGTTCGGTGTCTCCAAAATGAATGGCAATGCGCGCAAGCGGCCATTCGATACAATATTCTGCATAACCTGCATACCGCCGCCAAACTCCTCGCTGCCAAGGTAGCCCTTGCCGATGCACTCGTGACGATCTTTATGGGCACCACTGGGGTTCTTCGAATCGTTGATGTGTACGGCACGCAAGCGGTCGATACCCACCACGCGGTCGAACTCGTCGAGTACGCCGTCCAGATCATGGATGATGTCGTAGCCGGCATCGCTCACATGGCAGGTGTCCAGACACACGCCCAGCTTGTCCGATAGCTCTGGACGCCTGGCGGCAGCACCCTCGATAATGCGCGCCAGCTCTTCAAAGCTACGGCCCACCTCGGTACCCTTTCCCGCCATGGTCTCGAGCAGCACCGTCGTCTGCTGCCCCTCAAACATCACCTGACACAAGGTGTCGACGATCATCTGAATGCCGGCATCAGTCCCCTGCCCCACATGCGCGCCGGGGTGGAAGTTGTAGTAGTTGCCGGGCAGCGCTTCCAGACGCTGCAAGTCCTCGGCCATTGCCTCCAAGGCAAACTCGCGTGCCCGCTCTTTGGCAGAACAGGGGTTGTAGGTATAGGGGGCATGAGCCACAAGCGGGCCAAAGTCGTTTTTCTCCATAAGCTCGCGCAGGGCCGCCACGTCATCCATGTCAAGATCTTTCGCCTTGCCGCCGCGCGGGTTGCGCGTGAAGAATGCAAAGGTGTTGGCGCCAATGGATAGCGCCGTCTCCCCCATCGCCCGATAGCCCTTCGTCGTCGAAAGATGACACCCAATCGTCAGCATCTCCAGCTCCCCCTCATCAGTTGCGGTGAAATAGTTCCTGTCGATGCCCTATTCTGCCGCAAACAGGAACTATTCCACCGCAACTTATAAAGGGGCATCAGGAACGCGTTTTGCAAAAGGCTTTAAGCGCGGCCGTTACGGGGCCAGGCTGGAAACGTCGGCGCACATCGTCGAGACGCTCAGGAATATCGATGTGCTGCGGGCAGTGACGTGCGCATTTGCCGCATTTGACGCAATTGCTCACCAACTTGGGCTCACTCGTCCGCACCGCGCTCGCCGTAAAATACTGCGACAGGCCCGTAAACCAGCTGTGCGCATAGCTTGCGTTGTAGGCGGCGAAACACCCAGGGATATTGATGCCTTTGGGACACGGCATGCAGTAGCCGCAGCCCGTACAGGGCACGCGATTCGATTTCTCAAACTCTCCCAGCACACGCGCGATGGTATCGAGCTGCTCTGTCGTCATCGAATTCGGCAGTGCGCGATCCGCCAATGCCGCGTTCTCGTCCACCTGCGTGGTATCGGTCATGCCCGAAAGCAGCATCGTGACTTGAGGATGGTTCCACACCCACGAAAGGCCCCAGGCGGCAGGAGTGCGCAAATGCGGGTCAGGGGCGCCATCGAGCACAGCGCGGGCCCGCGGCGGCAGCTTGCCCGCTAAACGCCCGCCCAGCAGCGGCTCCATCACAAACACCGCGAGCCCGCGCTCCGCAGCCGCCATGAGTCCCGCCGTCCCCGCTTGGTAGCGCTCTCCAGCGTAGTTGTACTGGATCTGGCAAAAATCCCAGTCATACGCGTCAAGCATCGTGAGGAAGTCCGCCGCACTGCCGTGATACGAAAAACCTATCTTGCGAATACGCCCCGCAGCCTTTTGGTGCGCAATCCAGTCCTCGATGCCCAACGCCACCACGCGCTCCCACTGGGCGGGCGAGGTGATGTTGTGCATAAGGTAGTAGTCGATATGGTCGGTCCGCAAACGGTGCAGTTGCTCGTCAAAAAAGCGGTCGAAATCCTCCGCACATTTGCACGAAGCGTGCGGCAACTTAGTCGCCAGCAACACCCGGTCATGCAGCCCCAAGCGCTCAATTGAGGCGCCCACGCACACCTCGTTACCGGGATAAAGATACGCAGTATCCAGATAATTAATCCCCTGTTCCACCGCACGGGAAATGATGGCATCGGCCGTCTTCGCATCGGGGTGTCCCGGCGCACCGGGAAATCTCATGCAGCCCAGACCCAGAGCAGATATTCGGTTACCACTTTTGGGGTCAACGCGGTATTGCACGGCCCCTCCTTTCGCCATCAGCGCCCCGGCAAGACGAAACACAATGGTCACGCGACCGAAACATCGTGGAATCGCAATCGAGAACGTATCGTAACGCAGCAGAAATCGAGCCGTCACGACACCGCTTTAACATCAGCAAAAAGCCCGATGAAAGGAGCAACAAACAAATACGGCCATCCGGTGCACGCAGCATGGTCCGGCGGCATACAATCCATCAGGCGCCCCTTACGCGGGCGCCTTTTATATGGGGAGATGATTCGCATGCAGATCAACAAGATCGCCTTTATCGGCAAGGGCGGCGTCGGCCTGCTCTACGGCAGCATGATTGCCAAGGCCCTCGGCAATGACGCCGTCGAATACGTTATGGATGACGCCCGTTTTGAGCGTCACGCAAACGATGCGCTCACCGTCAACGGCAAGCCCTGTGCGCTCAAGTCCGTCCGCGCCAGCAAGGCAACGCCCGCCGATCTGGTCATCCTGACGGTCAAGACCACCGGTCTCGACCAAGCACTCAAGACTATGGAGCGCGTCGTGGGACCCAATACGCTCATCGCCTCGCTGTGCAACGGCATCACGAGCGAGCAAAAGATTGCCGAGCGCTTTGGCTGGGAGCATACCGTTCTTGGTATTTGCCAGGGCATGGACGCTGTGTTTCTCAACGGAGAGCTCACCTTTACCAACACGGGCGAAATCCGCTTTGGCGCGGCGGCCGGTACGGATCCCGCAGCCATCACCGCAATCGACGAGCTCTACACGCGCTGCGGCATCGCACACACCGTCGAGAGCGACATTGCGCACCGCATGTGGGCCAAACTCATGCTCAACGACGGCATCAACCAGACCTGCATGGCCTACGGCGGCACGTACGGAAGTGCCACAGAGCCGGGCTCCGAGCAGCGTCGCTGCCTTGTTTCCGCCATGCGCGAAACGCTTGCGGTCGCCAACGCCGAGGGCGTTGAGCTGACCGAGGCAGACCTGACGCAGATGGTGCACCTCATCGAAGGAATCGATCCCGCCGGCATGCCCTCGATGGCGCAAGACCGCGTCGCGCGGCGCAAAACCGAGGTCGAGGAGTTCGCCGGCATCATCTGCCGTCTGGCGGCCAAGCACGATATCCAGGCACCGCAGAACGAATGGCTCTATCAGCGCATTCGCGATATCGAGGCAAGCTGGTAGCGCCCGACTCACCACGTCAACAGACTCAACAGCAAAGCCGCCGCAAGGGCACTCCCCTTACGGCGGCTTTCATCTTCATCTATAACCAGTAGTCGATGTCCCGACGGTCAGAGCTGCGACTCCGAGGCCTGGCCCTCATCGTCGCGACAAAGGACTACACCCGCACTTCCCAGCAGCGCGGCCGCAATCAGCGCGCCGACCACGATTGGAGCAGCCCCGCATGACCCCTGCACGCCCGCAATGAGCGCGGCCGTAGGACCAAGGCAGCCAAGCGTCAATGCAACGGCGGCAACGGCGATATCTCGAGCGTTCACAAGACCACTTCCTCCACGAGAACGACTTTGTTTCTCGTGACTTAGTGTGCCCCGCGCCCATATGCGCGGCGTACGGCCACGGTAAGCGCTCTGTTAACTCAAGCACGCACAAAAAACGGACGCCCTTACGTTGCCCAAAGGCTCGGTAAAGACGCCCGCCCGTCATGTCCTATTGGCTTATGGCAGATTACCAACCGGTATAGTAGTCGGTGGTTCCGGCAGCACAGCCGGAGTCATAGACCTTGCACTCGCCCTTAGAGCCCGTAAAAGTCGAGCCCTGGGCCTTATCGCCCGCGGCAACGACGTAGTAGCCATCGGAATCGCGCCAAAAGCCCTCGGAATCCTGCGTCCATTCGCCCGTGCGGTGGTGATACAACACGTTGCTGCTGTAATAAGTCTCGCGGCGGCCGTTATAGTTATTGACGCCGCTCGAGCGCGTCAGACCCGAGCCGTTCGCGCAATACGCAGCAGACGTGTAAGACGAGCCGGAGCCGGCGTTGTAATACGAAGCCTGAACGGCCTCAGCGGCCTCGGCTTCGGCTGCGGCAGCCTCGAGCGCCTCGCGCTTGGCATCCTCAAGCGTGGAGCGAAGCTCGTCGAGCTCGGTCGACTTGGCGTCGACCTCATCCATCGTCAAAAGACTGCCCGCACCGTCGATGCAACCCTGTAGTACAGCGCGCTCGTCATCGGTGGCATAGTCACCGTACATGTTCATAATGATCTGAGCGCGCATCTCCAGGGAATCGCGCTTTGCCCCCATCGAGGCGTTCCACTCCTGCATAGAGCCATAACCGTCGCCGCGGTAGTCGACGGGCTGCACCAGCGTCGCCTCGGACGACGTAGATCCGACCGTATCGGATAGTGTCGTCGCGTGGGCATCAGTTGCGCCGGCGCCCGCCAAAAGTGCCACGGTCAGAGCGGCGGAAAGGGCGGCGGCTTTCGGTTTTCGTGAATCGATCCTCATGTAGCTGGAAACCTCCGTAGTACGTTTTTGCTGCGTTTAAGCTGCGTGTGATTCGATCGCGCTGCATAGTACCCCGAGCAAATCGCGACCTGCGGTTTTTCTCAAAAGGTGCACGTCAATTGCGTAAAACTCACATCCTCTCAACAGGAGTTTTCCATAACTCGAATGCATAAAGCGTGTCAAAAACCCTGTTTTTGCACCCTCTCTATGCAAAAAAGGCGTCTGTGCAACCATTGCTTGCGCAGACGCCTTGAGCAGGCATTTTATGCAGTTATACCTATCGAGTCGAAAGAGGTCCTTGCACAAGTCGCCCTACTCGTCCAGTGCGGCAAAGGCCTGCTTCAGGTCCCAAATGATGTCCTCGGCGTTCTCGGTACCGATAGAAAGACGGATCGTGGAGGGTGTGATGTTCTGCTCGGCGAGCTCCTCAGCAGAGAGCTGGGAGTGCGTGGTGGTAGCCGGGTGTACGACGAGCGACTTGACGTCGGCCACGTTGGCGAGCAGCGAGAACACCTGCAAGTGATCGATGAACTTCCATGCAGCCTCCTGGCCGCCCTTGATCTCAAAGGTAAAGATCGAGGCGCCGCCACGGGGGAAGTACTTCTGATAGAGCTCGTGATCGGGGTGCTCAGGCAGGCTCGGGTGATTCACCTTGGCAACGTGGCTGTCGCCGGCAAGGAACTCAACGACCTTCTTGGTGTTCTCGACATGGCGGTCGACGCGCAGCGACAGAGTCTCGGTGCCCTGGAGCAGGACCCAGGCGTTGAACGGGCTGATGCAGGCACCCTCGTCACGCAGTAGGATGGCGCGGACATAGGTCGCGAAGGCGGCGGGACCGGCAGCCTCGGCAAACGAGACGCCATGGTAGGAGGGGTTGGGCTCGGCGATCTGCGCGTACTTTCCGCTCGCCTTCCAATCGAAGTTACCGCCGTCGACGATCACGCCGCCCAGCGAGGTGCCGTGGCCGCCGATGAACTTGGTTGCGGAATGAACGACGATGTTGGCACCATGCTCCAGCGGACGGAACAGATACGGGGTGCCGAAGGTGTTGTCGACAACAACCGGCAGACCGTGCTTCTTGGCGATCTCGGAGATCGCGTCGATGTTGGGGATATCGGAGTTGGGGTTGCCGAGCGTCTCGAGGTAGATGACCGTGGTGTTATCCTTGATGGCACCCTCAACCTCTTCCAGGTTATGGGCATCGACAAACGTGGTCTCGACGCCAAACTGGGAGAGCGTATGCTCCAGCAGGTTGTAGGAGCCACCGTAGATGGTCTTCTGAGCCACCACGTGGTCACCGGCCTGAGCGAGCGCCTGCAGGGTATAGGTGATGGCAGCAGCGCCGGAGGCGACGGCAAGACCTGCCACGCCACCCTCGAGTGCGGCGATACGGTCCTCGAAGACACCCTGGGTGGAGTTGGTCAGACGGCCGTAGATGTTACCGGCGTCGGCAAGACCAAAGCGGTCGGCGGCGTGCTGGGAGTTGCGAAACACATAGCTCGTGGTCTGGTAGATAGGCACGGCGCGGGAGTCGGATGCGGGATCGGCGCTCTCCTGGCCAACGTGCAGCTGCAGGGTATCGAAACCAAAGGTGTGCTCGGGGTTGTTGATGAACTGGCTCATGATGATCTCCTTGATCGAACGAAAGTAAAAAATAGAGAGAAGTAAGTCGCTGTCTCCTGATCACGCCGACGGGCGCAAACAGGAGCCCGGCATTCGTCTTAGCAAGCAATTCATATGCGGTCCTCCTTTTGACATCCCGGTTCCGTGGTCGGCTTAATTACCTACCGCCTTTGTGTGTTTTGAATAGTACGAACATCGTCTCCCCGGGTCAATCACTTAAAAGCGCTAACCTGTTATCGGTTTTTTAGATAGCTATCGAAAGGACGGGCGCCAATGACCCTCCAGCAGCTTCGCTTTTTGATCGCCGTGGCAGAGTCCGGATCGATCAACGCCGCAGCCCAGCGCCTCTATACGGCACAGTCCAATATCTCAAACGCCGTCAAAAGCCTGGAACAGGAGCTCCATCTGGAGATCTTTACGCGCTCCAGCCGCGGCGTCACGCTCACCAACGACGGCACCGAGCTTTTGGGCTATGCGCGCCAGGTCGTAGAGCAGGCCGACATGCTCGAGGCGCGCTACGAGGACGGCGGCACCCCGCAAGCCCGCCTCGCCATTTCCGCCCAGCACTACGCCTTTTCGGTCGAGGCCTTTGTCAACGTGGTCGAGCGCTGCCGCGACAGCAAGTTCGAGTTCATCATGCGCGAGACCACCACAGCGCAGATCATCGATGACGTCCGTGCGTTTCGCAGCGATATCGGCATTCTGTATCTGGATGACTTTAACGCCCGCGTTCTGCAGAAGGCCTTCACCGATGCCCGCGCAAGCTTCCATCCCCTCTTCGACGCGACGGTCCACGTCTTCGTGAGCGAGCGCCACCCGCTCGCACGCCGCCCTCAGCTGTCCCTTGCCGACCTCACGCCCTATACGCGCTACAGCTTTGAGCAGGGAACCTCAAACTCCTTCTATTACGCCGAGGAACCTTTTAGCTATATCCCCTGCGACCGCAACATACGAATCTCGGACCGCGGAACGCTCACTAACTTGCTTATCACGTCGAACGGCTACACCCTGTCGACCGGTGTCCTCTCCAATGAAATGCAGTGGGGTATGGCATCGATCCCGCTGGCAGACGCCCCGACGATGCGCGTGGGCTACATCATGCACGACGAGCGCAAGCCCTCTCCCCTCTTGCAGCAATACCTCGATGAGCTCAACCGCATCATCCATGCCAACTAGCCGTCGGAAGACAGGGTAGAAATCATAGATTGCTAGCCCCCGGCGGGCATGGCGCTACAATGGTCACTCACATGAAACGCACTCAACGAAAGGAAGCCCGTGAAGGTCATCATCTATACCGACGGCTCGGCCCGATCAAATCCGGGACGCGGCGGCTACGGCGCCGTACTCAAATATACCAACCCCGCCGGCAAGACCTTCACCTCCGAGCTCTCGCGCGGCTACGCTAAGACCACCAACAACCGCATGGAGCTCATGGCCGTCATCGTGGCACTCGAGGCACTCAACCGCCCCTGCGAGGTCGAAGTCCATTCCGATTCGCAGTACGTCGTCAACGCCTTTAACAAGCACTGGATCGACGGCTGGAAAAAGCGCGGGTGGAAGACCGCCAACAAGCAGCCCGTCAAGAACCGCGACCTGTGGGAGCGCCTGCTCACCGCCAAAAGCAAGCACAAGGTTGAATTCATCTGGGTTAAGGGCCACGCCGGTCACGAGCTCAATGAGCGCTGCGATGAGCTCGCCACCACGGCGGCCGACGGCAGCAACCTCGATATCGATACCGGCTTTAACGAGAGCGACCTGTAGCGGCGTTTTCGCACGCTTTTGCGTTCCCCTCGCGCTACACTCATCCTGTAAACCGAACGGTACGAGGGGGATACATGCTGCGTATAGCGACCATCGGCACATCCATGATTACCGACGACTTTATCCAAGTCGTCAACGCCAACGACCAAGCCGCGTTTGTGGGCACGCTTTCACGCGACGCCAATCGCGGTGCTGCCTTTACCGCCGAGCGCGGTGGCGAGCGAAACTTTACTTCACTCGATGAGCTCGCGGCAGCCGCCGACGTCGACGCCGTCTATATCGGCAGCCCTAACGCACTTCACTACGAACAGGCCCTTGCCTGCATCGCCGGTAGCAAGCACGTCATCGTCGAGAAGCCCTTCTGCGCCACCGAAGCGCAGGCGCTGGAAGTCTTCCGCGCTGCCGAGGCAGCAGGTGTCGTAGCCCTCGAGGCCATGCGTCCCCTCCACGATCCCGCCTTCCACGCCATCGAGGACGCCCTGGGCGAGATTGCCCCCATCCGCCGCGCCTCATTGCGCTTTGGCAAATATTCCTCGCGCTACAACGAGATTCTCGCGGGACGCGCCACCAATATCTTCGACTGCAATATGGCATCGGGTTCCCTCATGGACATTGGCGTCTACACCGTCGAGCCCATGGTCGAGATTTTCGGCATGCCCTCCGGCCTTACGAGCATGACTACCCTGCTCGACCCCACCACGCGACAGCTCACGCACGGCCCCATCGACGGCTGCGGTTCCGTCCTCGCCAGCTACGGCGGTGGCCGTATCTCCGTCGAGCTCGCGCACTCCAAAATTACGAATGACCTGCTGCCCTCGCAGATCGAAGGCGAGCGTGGCACCATCCAGATTGACCATCTGTCCACGCCCCGCAACGTACGCATCGATTATCGCGGCGACGTCGTGCGCGGATCGGCGACCGAGGCGCCGCGCGAGCAAGGCGACAACGGACGCGCGCTCGACCTTCCCAAATCGAGCAACACCATGGAGTACGAGCTCGCCGACTTTATCACCGCCATCGTCGGCATCGATAGCATTAAGGACGAGATCTGGGAAACGCCTGCCGGGCGCCATGAGCTTGGCCACTATCGCGATGTCACGCTTGTCTCGCTGCGTATCATGGATGCCGTGCGCCAGCAGGCCGGCATTACCTTCCCCGCTGATTCAGTCAAGCAGGCCTAGCGATGGGCTTCTTCGATACGTTCTTCTCCAGCGTCACCGTCGGCAGTCGAGAGCCTCAAAAACCATCAAACGTCGAGCTCGAGCTGCGCCGCAGGCTTACTGTGCTCGCAAGCGACGAGGCCACTCAAGACACTCCCCTGCGCTATTTCCTACGCTGGGAGGGGCAAGTCCAAGGCGTTGGTTTTCGCTTTACCAACACCAACCTCGCACAGGCACGCGCACTCACCGGCTGGGTGAGTAACATGGAAGACGGGTCAGTCGAGATGGAGATACAGGGAGCTCCGGCAAACATCCTGTCTCATCTCGAGGCGCTTCATGCCTCCTATGAGCGCATGGGAACGCGTTTTCGCCTCGTAGACGCCCAGACCCGAGCCCCACTTGCCAATGAAGACGGTTTCATTCCTCGTTATTAGTATTGTGTGCTAAATACGGTATCATTTACCTACGACCGTTGATAGAAAAGAGGCGAGACGCATGGCGGTGCAAAGAAGGAATACCAAGCAGCGAAAGCTGGTTCTTGACGCTGTGCGCCAAAGCTATAACCATCCCACCGCCGACGAAATCTACAACGCCGTACGCGAACAGGATGACAAGATCAGCCGCGGCACGGTCTACCGCAACCTCAATCTCTTAGCCGACGCAGGGGAGATTCTCTCTATTAAGACGCCGGGCGGCAGCCGCTTCGATCGCACCATCGAGCCGCACGCACATATCATCTGCACCTCGTGCAGCCGCGTCATCGACGTGCCGCTCCCCTTCGATGCCCAACTCGACGACAAGGCGTCCGAGCAAATCGGCTGGGACGTCACCTCGCACTACACCATCTTCGAGGGCCTCTGCCCCAACTGCCGGTAGATGTTTGGGACATGCCTACACAGCAAGTAGACGACGCAGTTCTTCTTCGACCGTGCGCGCGTAGCGGACGCGGTCGTTGATGCCGCGCATGCTGGGGTTGCAGCTCTCCATCAGATAGGGATGGCCCACCACGTTGAGCATGTCACGATCGTTCTCATTGTCGCCAAACGCCATCATCTCATCGGGCGAAATCCCCAGGGCGTGACCGTAATCGGCAAGCGCGGAGCCCTTGCCCGAATCGAAACCGATAAAGTCCGTCCATTCGGTTCCCGATGTCATGACATCGACTCGATCGCTAAAGTGGCGCTCGAAATACTCCAGCGCCGCCTGCTGCTCCGCCTCGGGCGTCTGGAAGGCAATCTTAATGACGTCCTCGTCGATGTCTTCGGGACGGTCGACTACCGCCACATCGCAGTGGACCTCATAACGCAGGTGGTCAACAAACGCATCGTTGCCGCCCATGGTGTAGAGGTGCCCCTCACACGAAAGGGTCACGTCGGCATGGGGATACGCAACCACGGCATTCGCGATATCCATAGCAAGGCTACGCTCCATGGAACGCTTGACAACGGCACGCCCCTCGCTCATCACCAGGGCTCCGTTTTCGCATACATAGGCGAGTTCATCGGCCACCGGGGCAAACAGGTAGCGCAAGCTCGCATATTGACGGCCGCTCGCCGGCATAAACACGATACCGCGACGATGCAGCTCATCAATGAGCTCAAAGGCCTCGGAACGCGGCTCGCGCTCCCCCGGATGCAGCAACGTGCCGTCCAAATCGCATGCAATCAGCTTGATTCCCTCAAGACCCATATGCTTCCCCCAAAGCCTCCTATCAACAGCAAGACGGACTTTGATTGGTCGCCCCTCAAAGCCCGTCTTGCGCATACGCGCGCTTAGCCGCGCGTCTTTTTTACGATGGTAAAGTCGGGAGCCATGCTCACGACGACATCCGCCGCGCTCGATGCAAAGCGTCGGTCCGCATCGAGTTCGCGGGTAACCACCGAGAGCCGAACACTCTCGACACCCCGGAGCATACGGCCCAAAACAGGCTGCACCGGCGTATACATGCGCACGGTATGCTCGTCCGAGTCGCCCCGGAAGAGCGGCGCATGCATGTTGCCGATCTCCCAGCACGCATGCGCGAGCGCAATCGGATCCATGCGGTCGACTTCGACCAAATAAACCTCGGCGCTGCGCAGGCGCACGACAACCGCCACGGGCACCATGCCCGAACGGTCAATGGCGAGCACGTCGCCATCGGCAAGACGACCGCCGTCGGTAGCATCCAGCCGAACATCAATCGTGCGTCCCAGCTCCGTCACGCCCACAAACGCGCATACATCGGCCTGGTCCCAATCGAGCAGCAGCTCGTCAACTTCAAAGACGCCGCCCAACTTCCGGCGAAGCAGGAGTTCATAGGACGGATCGTTGAGATTTCCCAAGCATGTCGTCGAAACCAGGCGTTCAGGCATACTCTAACCCTCGACCTCAACGAGCTCGATATCAAAGTTGAGGTCCTTGCCGGCCAACTCGTGGTTGGCGTCGAGCGTCACAGCCTCGGGCGTCACGTCAATGACGACGGCGGGAACGGGCATGCCGCTCGGCGTGGACAGGAAGAGCTTCATGCCCTTCTCGATCTGCTCGATGTTGGGAACCTGCTCGGCCGGGAAGGTCAGAACCATCTCGGGATTGTGCTCGCCGTAGGCATCGGCAGCAGGAATGTGCACGGTCTTCTTCTCGCCCACCTGCATGTCGACAACAGCGGCGTCGAAGCCCTTGATCATCTGGCCGGCGCCGCAGGTGAACTCCAGCGGCTCGCCGCGATCGTAGGAGCTATCGAACTGCGTGCCATCGTCGAGCGTGCCACGATAATGGGTCTTGACCTTCTTGCCCTGGTTGGACATGGTAACCTCCGTGATAAGGGCGGCGCACAACGCGGGCCGCCGTGAACATATGGCGCTAACTATACCCTAGTCATACAATTCAATGACAGTTTGCAAAGAAACGCTGCAACCGGAGGAACCATGGCATATCCTGTATTTGACCTACACTGCGACACTGCCGACCGCATCGGCTGGGCCACGCTCGATCTCGACCTGCGCTTTACCGCCGGCACCGACGGTTATTTCCCCGGCGACGAAACGCATCCGCAAGATTTCGACCTCATCGAGGGTAACGCCTGTGCCATCTCGCTCGCAAAGATCGGCAACACGCCGTGGGCACAGTGCTTCGCCACGTTTGTCCCCGACGAGATTCCCACCGCCCACGCCGCGCGCTTCCAGGCGCAGATCATGGCACACATGAGCGGCCAAGCAATGCTCAACCACGACCGCATGGTCAACGTACGCAACGCCGCAGACATTCGCCCCGCGCTCAAAGACGGCAAGGTCGCCTGCATCCACACCATCGAAAACGCCACGTTCTTTGCCGAGGACCCCGCGCTGATCGAGGTGCTCAAGAGCCTGGGCGTACTCATGTCATCACTCAGCTGGAACGCGCAGGGACCGCTCGCGAGCGGCCACGACACCCACGCCGGTCTCACCGCCGCCGGCATCGAGGCACTTACGCAGATGGAGCACGCCGGCATGGTACTTGATGTCTCCCACCTCAACGATGAGTGCTTTGACGAGGTTGTCGCCCACGCCACGCGTCCCTTCGTCGCCAGCCACTCCAACTCCCGTGCGGTTTGCGGCGTCAAACGCAACCTTACCGACGACCAGTTCCGCACCATTCGCGACATGGGTGGCATCGTCGGCCTCAACTACTGCAGCGAGTTCCTTTCCAACGACGCAACCGACGAAACCGCCGCAGACGTCACCTTCGACCAGCTGGCGGCACATATCGAGCACTGGCTCGACCTGGGCGGCGAAGATGTCATCGCACTCGGCGGCGACTGGGACGGCGCCAAGGTACCCGACTTCCTCTCTGATGCCAGCAAGATGCCCGAATTCCAGAACATGCTCTCCAAGCACTTTGGCAAGACCGTGATGCAGAAGCTCTGCAGCGACAACGCGCTCGCCTTCTTCGAGCGCTATTAAGAGCGCAATTAATTTCGCATCCCTTGAGCGGGCCGGCATGCCGAGCGGTCGACATGCCGGCCCGTCCCCAATCTGAAGGATCACATTTGACGCAGCAATTTACGATTTCCGTACCCCGACCGGATGGAACGCTCATCCCCGTCGTCGTTACCAAAAAGCGCGTCAAGAACTTTAACCTACGCGTCACATCGAGCGGCGAGGTCCACGCCAGCGCACCGCTCGGCGCCAGCCACGAGCGCATCGAAGCGTTTGTGAAGCGCAACAGCGCCTGGATTATCAGCCGACTTGCCCAACGTGAGCAACGTCAGGCGACAGCGCGAGAGCCGCTCAGCCCCTCGTCCATCATTGCACTTTGGGGCAAGCCCATCACGGTACAGGACGCACTCGATCACAACTTTGCATCGCCCGCACCGCGACCCAAGCAGGCCACCTTCGCAAGTTTTATGGGTACCGACGAATCGGACGAAAGCCCACAGGCCAAGCGGCGCGCAATCCTCGACGGCCTAACGTCCGACGAGCTCCAAGCCCACATCGACCAGCTCTACGCGTCCGAGGTCACCGCAGCGCTACGCGACATCGTGCACGCGTACGAAATCGCAATGGGCGTCACCGTGGCCCGCGTCTCCGTGCGCAGCATGAAAACGCGTTGGGGCTCCTGCACACCCAAAACCGGCGCCATTCGCATCGCGCGCGAGCTCGCCGCCTACCCTGTCGAATGCCTCGACATGGTTGTCGCCCACGAGCTCGTCCATCTGCTCGAGCCGAGCCACAATCAGCGCTTTCACGCCCTGCTCGACACGTACTGTCCCAACAATAGAGCACTGTCTCAGCGGCTCAAGCAGCCACCCCTCAACAAGCTCTAGCGTCGACTAGCGCACGCGCTCGATCTCGACGCCGCAGCTTGCCAGGGGCAGGCCAACAGGAGCCCACGGCTTATCGAGCTTTATGCGCACACCAAGCAGCGAGGGATAACGGCGCAGCAGCATCTGGGCTGTCCCCTCGGCTGCCGCCTCGATGAGCTTAAACGTATGCTCGCGCAGATAGCCATCGACATCGTGGCACACCGAGCCGTAGTCAATCGAGGCGTCCAGGTTATCGTGCTCCCCCGCCGCGCGCAGGTCGGCATAGAGCACCAGAGAAACGATGAACTTCTGACCCAGCGCGTTCTCCTCGGGATACACGCCATGGTTGGCAAAAACCTCCAGGCCGTCAATGACAATACGATCGGCATGGCGCAAATCGTCATAGCTCACGTGAGGCACCGCCGTTGCGGTGGATATTTCGCCCCTTCCACGGCGGGCGAGCTCGGCGCCTTCGGTCTTGGTTGCATTCTCGGGCAGTTTCTTGTTACTCAACGCGATCGTCTCCTTCGTTTAGAACCCCGACCGCGCAAACTAACTACACGCGAATCGACAGGTTCTTTTTATCATCGCTCCAGTTGCAAGCGTTGCGCGCGGGGCATGCAAAGCAGGCACGCGACGCTTTGTCGGCTGCATAGAGCAGACGCTCAAGCGGTTGGCTGTTCACGCGCAGCTTTCGATGGCCCAGAATGGCCGTCTTAATGGCTGCGGCATCGGCCGGCTCAAACGCCACGTCATCGGGCATGCCGCCGAGAATCGCATCAGCGACGCGTTCGCTTGCAACATCATGGGATATACCCGATTCATACTGTTCATCTTTGCCGATATCGTGAAGAAGTGCTGTGGCGTAGATGACCTCGCGGTCAAATTCGAGCTGCTCCTCGAGATTCTTGATCCACATAATGCGCGCGACATCGAGCAGATGGTCAATACCGTGGCGGCAGAAGATGCGCCCCGATTCCAACTGTACGATGTTGCCCAGGTGCCGCCGGAACAGCCCGTTGGCACAAATGTAATCAATGCGAGGCATGGCACCAAAGGGGGCCAGGCCCGAAGCCATAAAGCCGCGACGCGACGTCCCCTCATCGGTCTTCGATGTAAAGTCGTTGACGACTCTCATGGTTAGCGGCCCAGCATCCTAAAGAAACGCTCCTCGAGCGCGGGATCGGTCTCAAAGACGCCGCGGCGAGCAAGCGTCACGGTCTTGGTGCCGGGCTTTTGCACGCCACGCATCGTCATGCACATATGCTCGGCCTCCATCAACACAATCGCTCCCTGGGGAGCGAGATAATCCATGAGGGCATCGGCAACCTGTGCGCACAGTTGCTCCTGCAGCTGAAGACGGCGGGCATAAACCTCAACCGTGCGGGCGAGCTTGGAAAGCCCAGCCACCCGACCGTTAGGGATATAACCAATGGCGGCCTTGCCATAAAACGGCAGCAGATGATGTTCGCACAGCGAGTAGAACGTGATGTCGCGCTCGATAACCAAATCGTTCGAAGCGACGGCAAAGGTTTTGGACAGGTGTTCCTCGGCACTCTGGTCCATACCGCCGGCGATCTCACCATACATACGGGCAACGCGCGCCGGGGTCTCCAGCAGGCCCTCACGAGTTGGGTCCTCGCCTATGCCCTCAAGCAACAGCTTAATGGCGGCCTCGACTTTTTCCTGATCGACCATCTGGGCCTCACTTTTCCGATTTCACGTTCGCGCTATGGTACCACGCCCTCCGGCATCGACCACAAGCTACATAGTATGGGTCGAATAGACCGGATCATCACGCCAAAGTTCAACCGCATCACAAAGCGCAACGCCCTCGCGCTCAGCACGGGCGCGCGTAGCGTTCATATCGATCACGCGCTGGTTGCTCGAACCCCTAAAGCGCAGCGAGATATCGTACAGGTCCTGAACAAACGGGCCGTCCACCAGCATGTCAAGGCAGGCAAGGATGCGGTCCGTCACCTCGGTATGATGACGACCGCCCGGCATAAGCTCCTCGAGTACGTCGCCAGTAAAGCACCAAATGGTCTTTCCCGACCCCACTGGATAGGCCGCGCGAACACGCTCGACAAACTCAACGAGCCCCGCCTGATTCTCGGGCTCCATGGGCTCGCCGCCCAGAATCGTCAGACCATCGATAAAGGGATGATCGAGACTCTCGATAATCTTGTCCTCGACGGCACGATCGAACGGCTCACCCGCAGCAAAGTCCCACGCAACAGAGTTAAAGCAATTCTTGCACCCACGACGGCACCCGCTTACAAACAGAGAAGTACGAACGCCTTCTCCATCAGCAATGTCGAAATACTTAATGTTCGCGTAGTTCATAGGTAACTCTCCCGGGAGGCCGGGACATATCATCCCGTCCTCAAACATTCTCGGCCTGCGGCCTGCGAAACTGCGGGCGGGACGATATGTCCCGGCCTCATGCAAAGGGTAACTCAATGAACGAAGCGAACATCGAGCATAGGGTTCGAGGTCCAATAAAAACTGGGTTGCGGCTCAACCACCATCGCAAGTAAATCGCAGCTGCAACTCGACTTATTTCCGCTAAGAACTTCGAGGAGTGAGCAGACTGCGCGCTGCATCTCAGCTACATCAACTTGGCTGCCCTGTAGCGAGGCCCCGGACCTTTGCTCGATATGAGTTCCGCACGAACAGGAGGCGCCAGTGGCGCCTCCGTCGTGAGCCAGGACTGTCCGAAATAGCGAGTAAAGGTCCGGGGCCTCGCTACAGGGCAGCCTGGGATGGTTATTAGAGATGCAGCACGCGGTCGCGGATCTCCTCGGTTCGGCCCTGGTTCCAGAACTGGGTACCGATGTAGCCGCACGTACGACGAGCGACGTTCATTTTCTCCTGGTCGCGGTTGCCGCAGTTGGGGCACTCCCACACCAGCTTGCCATCGTCCTCAACAATCTTGATCTCGCCATCGTAGCCGCACACCTGGCAGTAGTCGCTCTTGGTGTTGAGCTCGGCGTACATGATGTTGTCGTAGATGTACTGCATCACGCGAATGACAGCCTTGAGGTTGTCCTGCATGTTGGGAACCTCAACGTAAGAGATAGCACCGCCCGGCGAAAGCTGCTGGAACATGCCCTCAAACTTAAGCTTATCGAAGGCATCGATCTCCTCGGACACGTGGACGTGATAGCTGTTGGTAATGTAGCCCTTGTCCGTCACGCCCGGGATAATACCAAAACGGCGCTGCAGGCACTTGGCGAACTTGTAGGTCGTCGACTCCAACGGCGTACCGTACAGCGAGAAATCGATATCGCTTTCGGCCTTCCACTCCGCGCACTTGTCGTTCATGCGCTGCATGACGGCCATGGCAAACGGCGTGCCTTCCTTCTCGGTGTGGCTGTGGCCCGTCATGTACTTGACGCACTCATACAGGCCGGCATAGCCAAGGCTGATGGTAGAGTATCCGCCCACGAGCAACTTATCGATCGTCTCGCCCTTCTTCAGACGCGCTAGGGCACCGTACTGCCAAAGAATCGGCGCGGCATCCGAAAGCGTGCCCATCAGGCGCTCATGACGGCACAGCAGAGCACGGTGGCACAGCTCAAGGCGCTCGTCGAAGATCTTCCAGAACTTGTCCATGTCCTGATGCGAGCTCAGCGCGACATCGGGCAGGTTGATGGTCACAACACCCTGGTTAAAGCGGCCATAGTACTTGGGTTTGGTCGGGTCATAGTTCAGCGCGTTGGCGACATTGTTAAAGCCGTTGCCCGAGCGGTCGGGCGTCAGGAAACTGCGACAACCCATGCAGGTGTAGCAATCGCCGTTGCCGGCGGTCTCGCCCTTCGACAGCTTGAGCTCGCGCATCTTCTTCTCGGAGATGTAATCGGGCACCATGCGCTTGGCGGTACACTTGGCAGCCAGCTGGGTCAGGTAGAAGTACGGGGAATTCTCGTGAACGTTATCGTCCTCGAGTACATAGATAAGCTTGGGGAATGCCGGGGTAATCCACACACCGGCTTCGTTCTTAACGCCCTCATAGCGTTGACGAAGCGTCTCCTCCACGATCATGGCAAGGTCGTGCTTCTCCTGGGGCGTACGGGCCTCATTGAGATACATAAAGACCGTCACGAACGGCGCCTGGCCATTGGTGGTCATAAGGGTCACGACCTGATACTGAATCGTCTGGACGCCGCGACGGATCTCGTCACGCAGACGGTCCTCAACGACCTCACGGACCTTTTCGGCAGATGCCGAAACACCGAGCTCCTCGAGCTCGCGGGCAACCTCGCCGCGAATCTTTTGACGGCTCACCTCAACAAAGGGGGCGAGATGGGTCAGCGAAATAGACTGGCCGCCGTACTGGGAAGAAGCAACCTGGGCGATAATCTGCGTCGCGATGTTGCAGGCAGTCGAGAAGCTATGCGGCTTCTCGATCAGCGTGCCCGAGATAACGGTGCCGTTCTGGAGCATATCCTCCAGGTTCACCAGGTCGCAGTTATGCATGTGCTGGGCAAAGTAGTCGGAATCGTGGAAGTGGATCAGGCCCTCGTTGTGGGCATCCACGATCTCCTGGGGCAGCAGCACGCGCTGAGTCAGGTCCTTGGAAATCTCGCCGGCCATGTAGTCGCGCTGAACGGAGTTGACGGTCGGGTTCTTGTTAGAGTTCTCCTGCTTGACCTCTTCGTTATTGCACTCGATCAACGACAGGATCTTGTCATCGGTCGTGTTCTTCTGGCGCTTCAGGCTCTGAACATAGCGATAGATGATGTAGTGGCGGGCGACCTCGTAGCAGTCGAGACGCATGATCTCGTCCTCGACCAAATCCTGGATCTCCTCGACCGAAACGGTGTGGCCCGCGTTCTCGCATGCCTCGGCGACGTTTTGCGCCGCATAAACCACCTGGCGGTCGGTTAGACGAGAGCTCTCCTCGACCTCCAAGTTTGCGGCGCGAATCGCATTGACGATCTTATCGATGTCAAAGACAACCTCGGTGCCGCTGCGCTTGATGATCTTCATCCTCTTGCCTCTTTCGCGTCGTAGTCTCATTGCGCTTCAGAGCCAAACGATGCCCGGCAGGGCTTGCCCCTGTCTTGCGGCGCCGTCGCGCAATCTGTGTTCTCGATAAACCATAGGTCCTCATGCGGACAATCCTCGCGGCCGATCAAGCGGCTCAAAGATCTATCCAAATGGGGCAAATAAGGTCCTCGTTCTCTGTCCGCCATCTATCATACGACAAAGAGGCATCTATATCCTGTATTCTTTTTTTAGTTCAAACACAACATATAGTGTTTCAGCAGGTCAAAGCAATTGGTCATTTTGCAGACGCATTAATTATGAGGGGTTCTTGGTAAGTCGGTAAAACGTTACCAACACGGCTACCTGCATGGCAGTTATAAAACCCCCTTAGTCAAGCCGCTGACAAATCCTACCAAAACCAAGCCGCTCACGCCAAAAGAATCCAAAAGATTATGCTTGACCAACATGTAGCGGTCGTGCCTTGCTGAGCCTCATGCAACCGCGGCACGAATCCTTGAAAGATATGTGTATGCAAACGGAGAAGATGAGAGTTTCCTCGGATGACTACTGAGAAGCATCCCGGAAGATCAAAAACTCGATATTAAAACTCGATATTTGGTGACGTATTTGGCGACCCATTTGGCGACCAAAACAAAACAGCCCAGAGGCTAAGCCTCTGAACTGCGAACATTTGGTGGGCGTTAGAAGATTTGAACTTCTGACCTCTTCCGTGTCAGGGAAGCGCTCTCCCCCTGAGCTAAACGCCCAAATGGAGCGGACAACGGGGCTCGAACCCGCGACCCCAACCTTGGCAAGGTTGTGCTCTACCAACTGAGCCATGTCCGCTTACGAGGATTAATCTTACGTGATGCCCGCATCCTATGCAAGAACTTTTTTTGAAAAGTTTTGCGACGCCCTCGCGAACCTCGCGAAGACATCAGCCGCCACGGAAGGTGTAGGCAAACGCAAGCTCGCCACAAGAGGCCCTTACATCTCACCGAGCATGATCCAGGCAGAGCTGTCCTGCGCGAGCCTACCGTCTACAAGCGGTGATGAGGTGAGCAGGACCCTACCCGCCGGCAGCTCCACGGGTGCTGCACCGAAGTTCGTCACACACGCCCAGCCGTTGTCGCGGCGATAGGCGATGACGCCGCCCTCAGCGCCCTCGGCGCCATCCGCAAGGCCGGTGCGCCCGTCAAGATCGAGCCACGCAAGATCGTTGGCGCACCCGCGCAGCTTGCGCCGCAGCCAGAGGGCGTCGCGATAGAACGCAAGCATCGATGCCGGGTCCGCTTCTTCCCTATCGGCAGCGTAATCGGAAAACCATGCAGGCTGTGGCAGATGGGGCGCCGCATCGGCGTCCGCCGGTGAAAACCCAAACGATCCGCCCTGCGCGGGATCGTCCGCTGCCACCCACGGCAGGGGCACACGACAGCCGTCGCGCCCCTTCTCGCGCTTCGGTCCGTGCGTATTGGTCGCAGTGGGATCTTCGAGTGCAGCCCACGGGATGTCAGCCACCTCAAAAAGGCCGAGCTCCTCACCCTGATACACGTATGCCGAGCCCGGAAGCGCCAACTCAAGCAAAAGGGCTGCCCGCGCGCGGCGCTCGCCGAGTTCACGGTCCTCGTCATAAGACGACCCGTCGCGTAAGAGCCAGTCGAGCGCAATCTGATGGTAGCGCGTCGCCTTGATTTGCGGCAGGGCATAGCGTGTCGCCACGCGCGGCACGTCGTGGTTGGAGAGTACCCAGGTCGAGGCGGAATCGGATTCGATGGCCGCCTTCAAGCCCTTCTCGATTGCAGCGTGCATGTCATCATAGGTCCAAGTGGCCTTGGCGAACTCAAAGTTGAATGTCTGGCCAAGCTCGCTGGGGCGTGCGTAGAGATACTGGCGCTCGGGCAGAACCCACGCCTCGGCAACGGCGCTGCGCGGCGGATCATAACGGTCGAACACGCGGCGCCACTCGCGATAGATCTCATGGACCTCGTTGCGGTCCCACAGCGGATGGGTGCCGTCCTCAACCATGTCATCGCCCTCGGCGAGATGCCACCGGTCGAGGTCATCGCGGTCGAGATCCTTGGCGAGACCGTGCGCCACATCAATGCGAAAGCCATCGACGCCTCGATCGCTCCAAAACGCCAGGACGTCGCAAAAGAACGCATGAACCTCGGGACACGACCAGTCAAAGTCCGGCTGCTCGGGCGTAAACATGTGCAGATACCACTGACCGTCCGCGACGCGCGTCCAGGCGGGGCCGCCAAAGTTGGCATTCCAATTGGTGGGAGGCAGCTCGCCGTGCTCGCCGCGACCATCGCGGAAGATATAACGGGCGCGCTCGGGTGATCCGGGGCCGGCGGCAAGAGCGGCTTTGAACCAGGGGTGCTGGTTGGACGAATGGTTGGGCACGATGTCGACGATAACCTTGATGCCGTGCGCATGAGCCGCAGCGATCATGTCATCGAAGTCGTCAAGCGAGCCGAGACGTGGGTCGACATCGCAGTAGTCCGCCACATCATAGCCGCCATCGACAAGAGGCGATGGGTAAAACGGGCTCAGCCAGATAGCCTCGATGCCCAGCTGCTCAAGATAGTCCATCTGCTGGGTAATGCCCGCGATATCGCCCAGACCCGAACCAGTCGAATCCTTAAACGAGCGCGGGTAGATCTGATAAATCGCGGCATCGGACATCCATGAGCGCGAAGAGGACTTTTCTGTAGCCATGGGATGAATCTCCCTTGCAACGAGGTTTTGCGAGATGCCCACGATGATACGCCCAAAGCTGACATTCACGGCAAACAACGCCGCAGCCACGCCCCAAACGCTCGCCCCCTCTCGGGCTCGAGCCTCCTGGGACGAATCGATCGATTAGTGAAAAGAACGGAAGACTTACTCCCCCGGCCACGACAGCGAGCGGGCTCCGGGTGCCCCAGGTTGCCGCGAAAGAGGAGGGAAGCGTACTTTATGTACGCGACCGACGATTGAGGGGCAAGATGGGGTGCCCGGGGCCCGCGCAGCGTCAACAAAAAACGCGGTTCGTTAGAACCGCGTAAGATAGTTGGAGCGGACAACGGGGCTCGAACCCGCGACCCCAACCTTGGCAAGGTTGTGCTCTACCAACTGAGCCATGTCCGCATATGTAAAACAAAACGGGCGCCGGAGCGCCCGGATGTTGCCTGGAGGCGAAGCCCGGATTCGAACCGGGGGTAAAGGCTTTGCAGGCCTCTGCCTTACCACTTGGCCACTTCGCCGAAAAAGGACCGCCTAAACGGTCCGGAAATGCAATGGAGCGGACAACGGGGCTCGAACCCGCGACCCCAACCTTGGCAAGGTTGTGCTCTACCAACTGAGCCATGTCCGCTTGCGGGTTATTAATTTACGCGAGTTGTCCAAAAGACGCAAGTACTTTTTTCAAAAAACTTGTCTGCCGCATGTTCTTAGTAGCTAAACGCGCTAAAGCGATTGGCTAGGCACACGATTCCAGCGCTCCGCTAAACAGCTTCACCATCTGCACGCGCGTGCCGGCGCCGTCCGTACGACGAGCAACCTCCACGTTATCGACGAGCATACGCATAAGCTTGATACCACGGCCGCGCTCCTCTGATGCGACCGGTTCGCTCGTTTCATCGATAGAATAGCCGGCACCTCGATCAAGCACCTCAACCACAACGCGATCGCTATAGGCCTGAACCGTCAGGACGCACCCGATACCGCCCGCATGGTCATAGGCATTACCCAGCGCCTCCCCCGACGCCAATGCGACATCGTAGCGCTCGTCACGGCGCAACGGAAGCGATTCAAGGAGTTCGGCGATGCGATGTCGGTAGTATGGAAGATTCTCGATACCCTGACGGACCTCGACGCTCTTACTCCAGCGAGGCAGCTCCCCCACCGGAATGGCGGGAATAGACTCCCGTGTCGGCCCCGCGACATGAAGAATATCGACAAGACGAGCAATCTCCAAAAAGCGAACAACTTCACCCGATGCATTGACGAGCGAAAGCAGGCCTTCTCGCCTCATGAGCTCACGAGCGCGCGTAAGCAGGAATGCCAAGCCCGTCGAATCGATAAAGCTAACAGCCTGACAGTTGATGACGACACGACGCACGCCGCGGCCAATCAAAGCATCCAACCGCCGACGCAGCGCAGGCACCGTGGCGATGTCGATATCGCCTGGTGGCGTCAAAACCGCTATGTCATTCCACTCATTCATACGACCATGGTTCCCCAAAAAAGCCCACTCGATGCATTCGTTTCCCCAACCGTACGGATTCAGCCCGACCAGCGTCGTCTATGAACGACCCCGTAAAAACTCAAGGGACACCAATGCAATGTCATCGTCCAGCGCCGATTCGGTAAATCGGTCAAGCTCGCCCAAGACCTTGCCGCAAATGCCCGACACGCCCTCACCCGAGACAGAGAGCAGAAGGTCGCGAAGGCGCTGCTCGCCAAAGAAAGCACCCGAGCGGTCACGCGCTTCGATTGTTCCGTCGGTGTACATAAATAGCATGTCACCAGGAGCGAACGTAAACACGCCTGTCTCGTACACCATGCTCTCAAAGGCACCGATTACCCCCGATTGGCATCCAAGCAGCTCGACCTCTCCCCCACGAGCCTCGCCGCCACCCAGCGGCATCGACTCTGGCCTGATGACCATGGTCGGAGGATGGCCCGCCGAACAATACGTTGCGCGTCCGGCTTTAAGGTCAATCTTGGCGATAAAGGCCGTCACGAACGTCTCGACCCTCGAAAAGCCCATAAGCATGCTGTTAAGGGAGCGTGCCATGCGGGCCGGTCCAGCGCCCTCCCAGGCATATGCCGTCAGGGCCGTCTTGACGAGTGCGGACATCGATGCAGCCTCAATGCCTTTGCCAGACACATCGCCCAGAATCATGACGGCGCAATCGTCGGGAAGACGGATGAGCGTATAGAAATCGCCGCCGACCAACGCCGAGTTCGTGGCCGACAGGTACACCGAATCGGCGGCGATTCCCGGAACATCCCCCAGTGAATTTCTCATGCCAATCTGGAGGGTCTGAGCGATATGGCGCTCCTCACGCTTTTGAGATTCGCCTTCATAGATCAGTTCAAAGTCATGAGCCAAGTGCACCAAGTAGTCATATTCAAGGTCATCAATCGGCTCTTGGCTACCATCACGAAGCAGCAGCGCACGCGTCGTCGGCCCCTTCGCAACAGAAGCAGGAACGATTGCGTCGTTACTGTGCTTGCCATCGCCCTCAGGGCGTGGGCGCCCCGCCTCGATGCCGGCGTCGACGTAGAGACCCTGGCAAGGCAGGCCATGCGCTCTAAGCCAGCCTCCCATAGGCATCGATTCGTCAACGCGAGTTATACGGACGTGTTTAAGGTCCTCGGCACTCGTGCCGCCCAAAACAGATGCCTCAAAGCCATCAGGGGCAGCCCCCAGACGTGCCGCTGGCGCCGTCGTGGAAAAGAAAAGCTTCTCGGGATCGTCCGGCAAAGCAACGCGACTGCCGCCTTCAAAATCTATGACGTAGGAATCCAGACTGGCGTCATACTCAATAGGGCAAAAATGGCAGTTGAGCATATTGCAGATCTCGGACGATACCGCCTGGGTAGCCGCGGCGGAATCGTCTAGAAAGGTAAACAACTCGTCACGCAAGACATTGAGCGAGCGGCCAAGCTCGGCCGTGCGACGGGAGCGAAGGCTCGATGCCATGCCGACCAGCTGGATAGACAGGTAATCGCAAATGACCTCGAGCACATTAACGTCATAGGCGAGCGGTGCCTGAGGGCGTTTCCAACCAACTTCCAGCACGCCAAGGATCTGCGTACCGTAAAAAACGGGAAGACAGATCTCGCTGCGGTACGGAGGCATATCCTGCATGCGCAACAGGTGCTTAGAACGATTGTCCAGATCCATGAACATACCGGAGGCGACCTTATCACCCTCAAGGTCCTGTTGAATCGACAAGCGACAGGCACGCGACTCACGAAGAACATACGTCGGAATGCCAGCGCCATACGGCAAAAACTCAGGCAGGTAGCTGTCGTACAGCTCCTTGGAAACACCGCGAAGTTTAAAACCACCGCTCTCAGAAAAATAGATAGCGGCACCCGAAGCATCGAGCGTTCCTACAAGCTGGTTCAAAACGGTATCAAGTAGGCTGGGCAGCTCATCGGAGCCCACGGTACTCATAATGACCGAGAGCGTGCCAGAGAGGCGCTTGTTCGCCACTCTAAGCTCCGAAAGCGCACGCTTGAGTTGCCGGTCGTGAGAATACTGTTCCTCGATACTGTGAAGCGCCACCAGGACACGTGGTGCGCGGCGCCCAAAGATGTGTGGAGGCGTTACGGAGCCCGCACGAACCAAGACGGGAATAAAAGAGCCGTCACTCAGCTTGAGCATCAGTTCGTTCTCGGAGCCATCAGTTTCAAATGGCAGACGATGTTCCGTCGCACGTTCAAAAGCGGACGAGTACAGGACGTCTTTAACATCTCCGCCGATGACGTCGGCGCGTTCCTCGCACATCAAACCAAGTAAGCGATTATTCACATGCAGAATGGTTCCGTCGAGCTCGCAGATGATGACAGCATCGCTCGTGATCTCGACTAGTTGGGCAACGTCTGCCCACTCGTTGCGTTCAAGCGTTTCCATCGTGGACCTCACCGTCTATCGGTAACAAAAAAGCCTCCGAAGAGGCTTCTCAAATGCGATGGTGTCGGAGGCGGGACTTGAACCCGCATGACCAAAAAGCGGTCACTAGCACCTCAAGCTAGCGCGTCTGCCAATTCCGCCACTCCGACATGCTATGTTGTTGATTCGCGGTTCGTTTTGTTGGACCCGCGCGTTCAACGAGGAAGATAATAACCTATGATTCGAGAACTGTGCAAGCACTTTTTTGAAAAAAGTTTACGAATTTGTAAATGCGCAGGTAGATCTGTATATCCGGTTCGGAATGTGGGCAGCTTCCCAGCGCGTCCTCGGGCATGCGGTACATTTTGATCCGCGCTTCGCGCTACAAAATGTACCGCCCCCTGCGGAATGCGCTGGGAAGCTGCCCCCATTCCGAACCTACGTTAACATGCTCCAGGCAAAGTTCCTAAACATATTCTGGGGCTGATAAGAATTTAGTGG